>NZ_NFIA01000007.1:0-193495 GCF_002159375.1 Alistipes sp. An54 | reverse complement strand
CAAAAATAATCTTTTAAATTACATTGCTACAAAATAGAGTGCCTTTGCAAACATCTGAAAAGATTATTTTAATACAAAATTAGATTGCCACAGCAGCAAAGAAGATCATGATCTCCAACAAGAGGGACTGAAGTGTTTGCTTGAGCGGAAGAATTGGTGTATTGTTGATCTTTTTAAGCAGTTCCCTAAAAGGCTTCAAGGTTTGGGAAATATGAGTATTGGGAGAACTATGCAAACGCAACTGTGCTTCTACCTTCTTAATATCATAATCGCAGACTTGAAGAAGTGCCCCTCTCAGCAGTTCTTTCAAATCATCACACTTTGCAGTAATGTCTGTTGAATCTGCATCAACAAGAATCTGATCAAGAAACTCCCAAATAGGATTAACATTTGCACTCAATACAGACTCGAATGATAAGTCTGTAATGTGTAAAGCCTTTCTAATTTGCTCTTTGCTATTCAAATTCATTTCAAATCGGACTTTTCCTTCAAAATAATTCAGGAACTTTTGCTTGTCCGACAGTTGGGATAAGAATAGCTTGTTTTCTACACGTTTGAGCTCTTTATTCTTATCATAAACAGTTAAGCGGCATTTATAGCTCTTGGTTACCACATTCTTCTCTATCGTGAAGTTTCCGTTAATGATTCTGGGCAAATACTTACGGAAATTAGAAATATTAGCCTGAATCATTTTGGTCAATTCTCCACAATCAGGATACGGAACATCCTGTGTAACATCGACCTTTACAATCTCGCCACTAATCAAAATATCTTCTACATCTAAAAGACAGAATCCTATTTCATTAATAGATAACAAGCAATTTTTAATATTACTTTGGTTAATCAATGAAGTATAATTATCTCTAAGAATCTTTCCCGTAAATTCAATAATCAATTCTTGATTCTTAATATTAGCCTCAACATACAATAAGAAAGGTTGTAACTGTGTAAATTTATAGCTAACTATATCATTTTCTTTATAATGAATATCGAATCTATTTTTATCTATAATTTTTATATAGTCAATTGAAGAAACTATTTTTATTTTATCCAATCTTATCAAATCTATATCATATTTATCTCTTTATTTTTAGATGTTAACTCCTTATAAAACCCAAAACTCAACCTTGATAAATGGTTAATCATTATCCTCAGTTCCGATTAAATCATCCATCATTGCATGCTCTATCTCAGGTCGATGCGGAACAGTCTGCCAATAGCGCATCATAGATTGACTGATATGCGTTTTATGACTATCCGTTTTTGGTCGGTTTTTAGATGATTGGCTGATTTTAGCCTTAGTTTCATCACTCAGTTCTCTGAAAATTCTTTTCTTGTTTTCCATAATTTTCTCTTTTATAAATAAATAGCAGGAAAAGTAGAAAAGTCAAGCATAGTAGAGAAATATTTTTTCGAAGAGTGCAGGACGTGATATTCAGCACACTGTATGGCGTTTAATACACCTACCGCTATCACCCAATTGATAAAAGGGGGCTTATGTGGTAGTTGATTGATTGTCAATGGTCTGTATGTATGGAGGTGTGGTTTAAATGATATTTCGTTGTTATTTTGTAGGTGTCAAAATATTGACTTTTGATATTTTGTCAAATGATTTATAGGCATATATAATAAAATTGAAATCTCTGATAAATTTGGTCGATAGGTTTAGGTGTTTCTCTACCAAAGCGGACAATTCGAATGAGTTGTCCGCTTTTTTTGTTTTCACCGGATGGCTTGTCTGAAGAGCCACGGAGAATGCCGGAACGGGACGGTGGGTGTAATGACGGAAGGAAGGGCGGCGAAGCCTTTTTTGATGGTTTGTCGTGTGGAACACGGTGCCGATTCGAAAGCACGGTGGGGTGGAATGCCCCCTTGTTAACCCGAGAAAACGGTCAAAAAAATCATAAGTAAAAATCTTCGGATTCTGACAAATCAAAAGAAATCGCCGTGTTCGCATTTCATTTCATTAGAGGGAACTGCTTTTTCGGGGCTTTTTGTTATGTGGATCAGATTCCTGCCGTTGCAAAAAAAAGGGACTCGTTCTTGTTTTTTTCCTGCGAGATGCTTACCTTTGGACGAGGTATCAGATGCAAAAGTGTGAGTGAGGAATCGAGTGCACCCCTCGTGCGGCCCTTTGGTCGGAGGTTGCGGGGTTCTCTTTTCCGTTCGGTAAAAACGCGTGTGCGAATCATCGTGGCGAACCTTTGGAACGGATGCCGTTTCGTGGAGAGTGCGTTTTCCCCGATTGAGTGCTGGAATATAGAAGTATCGAAAGACGTTAAAAATTCAAGAAAATCTCCGGACGGTCCGGAAAAAATAAAAAATATCTCCTATGAAGAAATTCTGCCCAATTACCCCCCCCCTCTCCCTTTGTTTTTGTGGGTTTAAGCAGTTGTTTATCAGCTGCTTGGTGTTTGTTTTAGGAGGATTTGCAACCTCCTGTACCTCGGATAAGTCGGAGGGTGCGGTCTCGCAGGCCGAGAATACCTTCTCTTATGCGGGTGTTCAGAGCAAAATCGAATCGGTAGTTTATACCTATGATGAGGAGGAGCGTGTCTATACGTTCTATTTCTCGCCGACCAAGGGTCTGATCAGTCTCGACGCCATGCTTCTGGCCGACGACTACATCAAGATCGAGACGAAAACTCCGGCCGGAGACGTGGAGCTCGGGACCGGAATGAACTCCTTGAAGTATAAGGATATTGATATTTCGGCTGCAACGGCCGATTTGGCTACGCGTTCGTCGTCGAGCCTCTATATTCTTCTGACCTCCACCACCACGTTGAAAATGTCGCTCAATGTGACTTCGGGTTCCGGAGTCACGCTTGTCGGAGACTACTACGGCCTGTGTGTGCGCCACACCGATAAGGACAACGTGGATCAGACGCCGACGCTCAACACCCAGATCTTCGCCCGTTATCAGGGTTCGATCAAGGCGGCCGGCACCAACAACTACTATCTGGCCGTTACCAATACCAAATATTCGGGATCGGGCACGTCGTTTGACCTCACGGAAGAGGGTTACGCCCTGGTTCTCGATTTTTACGGCACTCCCGGCGAGTCGTGGATGGAGATGCCCGTCGGAGTCTTCTCGGAGAGCGCCGGCAACGAGGATCATACCTATTACAGCGATTACAGTTCGGTGATCTATGTCAACGCCCAGGGTGAAAAACAGACGATGCCGCTGGTCGGTGACGTGACGATCCTTCAGGACGAGGAGAGTGGCGAGGTGACCATCAATGCCACCTATCTCGATGCCGACTATCAGGAGCACGAGATCCTCTTCCAGGGTCAGCTGACCATTGCCAACGGTACCTTCAATGCCGCCCTGCCGCAGCTGGGCCGCGATCTGACGATCGAGGGCTTCGACTGCCAGGCCATCTATTTGGGCGACTACTTCTCGACGGGCAGCGGCATGATGCAGATCGTTATCCAGGACCGGAAGATCATGAACGGCGAGATCGGCGGAGCCGGTATCACGCTGGATATCTTCGGCCGCAAGTTCAACGATCCGAACGACATCTGCCTCGATCCGGATACCTATTCCGCCTCTCAGTCGCTCGCGCAGCGTACCTGGCTGCCGGGAACCGAGGTGTCGCTGATGGGTATGGTCTTCCCGTTCGGTACCTATGCGCTCTACGACGACGGCTCACAGTCGGGTCTGTATACCTATCCTGCAACCGGAGATATCGTCATTGCCAATGCGGCCGACGGTGGTTACCGCATCACGTTCGACCTGGTCACGGCCGACGGCTACAGCGTCACGGGTTCGTACGAAGGCAAGATCTATATCGAGGACCAGTCGGACGACAATGAGGATGACGGTTCGTCGACCCTGGAGTCGGACTACGAGCTGGATCTGAGTCTGCAGAAGCGTGCGAACTGCTATCCCTCGGACGACCGGATCTATATCGGAGCATACGGCTTCCAGAATATCAGTGCGATCTATTCCGGTTCTCCGGCTGCTCCGGGAGCCTACAATCCGGAATACCGCTGCAGCTACCAGTATATCGACATCGGTCTGGAGACTGGTACCTACGATAAGTCCGATCCGGATTATCGGGGATTGATCGATGTGAATGATCCTTCCAAGGGTGTTGTGGGCAAGCTCGTTCCGGGCGATATCTTCCGCATCGACCTGCTGGTCCAGGAGGGCGACGGAGACAAGATTACTCCGGGAACCTACACGGTTTCGGCCAGCCGCTATCCCGCGGCGATGTATCCGGGAGTCTGCCTGCGTGGATTCCAGTCGGGCGAGGGCCATATCGGAACGCGCTGGCTCTATCTGGATAGCGCCTGGGGCTATGGATCTCCGTATGGATACTCCGGAGATCTGAGCAAGGTGACGAACGATCAGGGTCAGTGTCCGACCAACAAGGCCTCGATGATGGGTTACGCCAGCCTCTACACCGGAACCGTGGTTGTGGAGAAGGCTGAAGGCGGAGACAACTGGTTCTCCTTCACGATTGACGGAGAGGATGTGCTCCACCACAAGATTACCGGAACGTGGACGGGTCCGGTTTACCTTGGAAACTCCGATACGCCGGTCGTTTCGTCGGGCAAGGAGCTGGACGGTAATGACAAACCGGTCGTAACCAGTGCCGGCAAATTGTCGAAGGTGCCCTCGAAGAAGGATGCCCCGCAGGTTCTGTCGGCGGTTAAGGCCCGTTACAATACCAACGGCAAGCTCTTGTTCCGTTAGTACGCCCAATTTTTTGGTACTCCCAATTTTCAAGAATTCTCGATGAAGGCACGGGGAATCCCCCGTTCCCTGTGCCTTCATTATCCCTTTTAATCCTTAAAATCAACGCTATGAAAAAAATCTTCCCTTCAGGATTACGTATTCTGACGTGGGTGGCTCTGAGTGCTGCCTTAATCACGGCATCCTGCAACAAGGACGATGCCGATAACGGAGGAAATGGGGGAGAACCTACGCCTCCTCCCGTGTCGTTGACCGATCAGTTCGAATACGATGGTGGTGATCCGATTGATATCAAATCGGTCGTATACGAGATTGACGAGAACGATTCCGAGGTTTATCATTTTTATCTCTCTCCGAGCGAGGGTATCTCGACGGTCAAAGGGATGGAGAATGCTGGTGACTATCTGAAAATCGTTGTGAAAAAGCCTCATGGAGAGGTTGATACCGCTTCGGAGGATTTCTCTGTCGCCTACAGGGATATTTCGGTGAACAAGTTGACGCTGGCCACGGACGTGGAGAAAATTCAGTTGTCGACGCGCCTGCTGGAGCTTAGCAACCAGTTTGTTCTTTACCTTGATGTGACGATGAAATCGGGCAAGACGCTGCTGGCCCGTTACAACAACGAGTGCGTGCAGTACAAACTGCCGGTTCTGAGCAATCAGTATGCGTTGGACGATGCGGTCAGGAAGATCGGCAGTATCGTGGAGTGGGTCGATCTCGAGGCCGGAACAACGACCTATTACCTTTATGAAGCAGCGGGAGTGACGGGTGCACCTGCGACTGAGAATCCGGCTGCGGTGACCATTGAACTTGAGTCGGCTCTCGATGCCGAGAAGATTGTCAACGGGCGGTTGACGGCCGGTTCGACGCTGGAGATCGATTTTTCGACGGCCGATCTGTCGAAGGTCTCGATTCAGTGCGGTGAGTTTGAGACTGCCGAGGGGACGACCGGCAAGCTCACGCTGAAGAAGGACCGTGGAGACGATGCGAAACTCTCCGTGTCGCTCGACATTGAGAATGCCGATTCGCGTCTGCGCGCCGACTATGACAACAATACGATCGGTGTAGGTTATGCCAGCACGAATCACATGACGGTGACGGTCGATGGCGCAACTGTCAAGGATGTCGATCTGACGACGATCTATCGCTTTGACAACCAGTATGCAGCCAGCTATCAGTTTGCGCTGGGCGTGCCCGATCCGGATGCCGCGGAGCCGCAGGAGGGTCTTGCCGGGCTGACTACGGGCGGCTATGCCGTACAGTTGAACATTGCCAGCAGCGATATGGGCAAGACGTTCGATCTGGCAACCGATGCCGACAAGATCGGTCTCTTTGTATACGATTACGGTACCTATACGACCTACGATCCGAAGATGGCTTCGGGCCAGGGTGCCACGGGTACGGTCCGCGCGATTGCCGTCGGAATGGCTACCTACTATGTGCGTGTCGACGTGCAGTTCCCGACCGGTCCGTCGGTGAAGGCCGAGTGGTACGGCACCTTTACGCGCTACGAAGCCGACATGACCTCGGTGCTGACGCCGGTTATGCCCTACAAGCCGCAGTTTGTTGCCTATGCCGAGGATGGCTCCGTGGTTAACGACTGGGAGATTCTCAAGGTTCAGGTGCGTCACCAGGCCAATTATTCGAGTTATGGTTCTAAAGCCAACGCTTATTTCTTCTATTTCGTAACGCCACAGACCGCCGAGAACGGAATTGATTCGACCAATGGTACTCCGGTGCTGTGTGTACAGGGCGATTATTCGGAGACTGAATCCTTGAATGTTGACATTGATGCCCTGCATGCGCAAGGTGATAAGTTCATCTGGGAATTCAAGATGAATAATAGAGACTACCTTGGATATACTGAATATGGATTTGATCCGAGTTGGAGTACGGGCTCGTCCTGCCGTTGTCCGGATGTGGCCAGTGTTTCGATTTCGAAGGATGGCAGCGGCTGGAACATCGAGTTCTCGATGAAAGATCAGATTTCCGCCAAAGGTCAATATTCAAACTGCCTGAAAAACACGATTTACATCCAGTACAAGGGCAAAGTGACGAAATATACGGGCACGCAGAGCAACGATCTTCCGGATTCCTTCTACAATTGATGTATACAATGACTGACAGATAACTGCCGCTCACCCTTCCGGGCCCGGCCGCATTCGGGGCCGTGTCCGGGGGGGGGAGCGTATTCTTGTGACCGAACCCCTGCGGGCGTTCGTCGTCCATATCCTGTGTTGAGCCAATTTTCTATTCTTTTTTATGCTGAAAAAACTACTTTTTACGCTATCGGTGACCCTGAGTCTCTGTTTGGCCTCCTTTGCCCAACAGGTCCAGGTAACCGGAACCGTCAAGGACAATGCCGGTAATCCGGTCGCCGGAGCCACCATCCTTGTCGAAGGGACCACGAACGGTACCACCTCCAATGCCGACGGCTCCTATTCCATCTCGGCCGCCTCGGATGCGACGCTGCTCGTCTCGTTCATCGGCTACCAGTCGCAGAAACTCGCCATCGCCGGGAAAACCCGTATCGACATCGTCCTCAAGGAGGATTCGCAGGCCATCGACGATGTGATCGTCGTCGCCTTCGGTACGGCCAAGAAGGAGGCCTTCACCGGTTCGGCTGCCGTGATCAAGTCCGATGACATCGTCAAATCGCAGCAGTCGAACGTCGCTCAGGCCCTGGCCGGCAAGGTGGCCGGTGTGCAGCTGACGAACACCTCCGGACAGCCCGGTCAGAGCCCCGAAATCCGCATCCGCGGTTTCAGTTCGCTCAACGCTGGAAACGGCCCGCTGTGGATCGTCGACGGCATGCCCTATTCGGGCGACCTGAACAATCTGAACCCGAACGATATCGAGTCGATGACCGTGCTCAAGGATGCCGCGTCGAATGCCCTGTACGGAGCCCGCGGTGCCAACGGCGTGGTGATGATCACCACCAAGAAGGCCAAATCGAAGGAGGCCGTCATCTCGTTCGATGCCAAGTGGGGTGTCAACTCGCGTGCCGTCAAGGACTACGAGTACATCACCAATCCGGCTCAGTTCTACGAGGTGCACTACGGCGCCCTGAAGCGTTACTACCTTGATTCGGGTTACAGCGAAATTCAGGCTCACTCGCTGGCCAATCAGAACCTGACCGCTTCGGCCAATGACGGCGGTCTGGGCTACATGGTCTACACGCTCCCCGAGGGGCAGGAGTTCATCGGCATCAACGGCAAGGTCAATCCGCAGGCCACGCTCGGCCGCCGCGTCGTCTACGAGGGGGAGGAGTACTACATCCAGCCCGACAACTGGACCGATGCCGCCTTCCGTCACTCGCTGCGTCAGGAGTACAACATCAGCATTTCGGGGTCGGGCGAGAAGACCTCGGTCTATGCGTCGGCCGGCTACCTCGACAATCAGGGTATTGCCTACAACTCCGACATGCAGCGCTTCACGTCGCGTCTGAAGGTCGACTATCAGGCCAAGAAGTGGCTGAAGATGGGTGCCAACATCAACTATTCGCGCTTCAACTACGACCAGATCGACGACGGAGGCGCCAGCAACAGTTCGGGCAACGTCTTCGCCTACACGACGACCGTCGGCCCGATCTACCCGCTCTACATCCGTGACGGCAACGGCAACATCCGCTACACGGAGGACGGGATCATGATGTACGACTACGGCCGCAATGCCGGCATGGAGCGTTCGATCTTCACCGACAGCAACGCCCTCTCGGATTCGCGCCTCGACACCTCGAATTCCGAAGGAAACGCCTTCAACGGCACGACCTATTTCGACATCACCTTCCTGAAGGATTTCAAGTTCACGTTCAATGCGGGCGTCACGCTCGACGAGACGCGCTCGACGAGCATCATGAACCCCTATTTCGGACAGTACAAGGGCGAGAAGGGCCTCATCGCAAAGGGCCACTCGCGTCAGTTCGAATACAACACGCAGCAGATCCTGAACTATACCAAACAGTTCGGGGCCCACAACCTCAACGTCATGGTGGGTCACGAATACTACAATGCCCGCAGCTACAGCCTCTCGGCCAGCAAGAGCCACATGCTCACGCAGGAGAACGACGAGCTTTCGGGTGCGGTCATCGACAAGCAGAGCGCCGGATCGTCGCGCAGCGAGTACAACAACGAAGGTTACTTCGCCCGCGTGATGTACGACTACTCGAACAAGTACTTCTTCTCGGCCTCGTTCCGCCGCGACGCCTCGTCGCGCTTCCACCCCGATCACCGCTGGGGTAACTTCTGGTCGCTGGGCGGTGCGTGGATCCTCTCGCGCGAGGATTTCATGGCCGGGACCCAGGAGTGGCTGGACAACCTCAAGGTGAAGGCCTCGATCGGTTCGCAGGGTAACGACAACATCGGCAACTTCCAGTATACGAACACCTACACGATCGAGAATGCCAACGGCGAGGTCTCGACGGTCTTCAACTCGAAGGGTTCGGAGAACATCACCTGGGAGACCAACTCGAACTTCAATGCCGGTGTCGAGTTCAGCTTCCTGCGCGGAATGGTGACCGGCGGCGTGGAGTACTTCCTGCGCAAGACCACCGACATGCTGCTGTCGTTCCCCGTACCGCCTTCGCAGGGCTACTCGTCCTACTACGCCAACGTCGGCGACATGCGCAACAGCGGTATCGAAATCGAACTCAACTACACGCCCATCCGCACCGACAAGATCGTCTGGGACATCAACCTCAACATGACCCACCTGCGCAACAAGATCACGATGCTGCCGCAGGAGCGCCGCAACAAGGTGGTCGAGGGCTACGGCGGTTACGTGAGCGGCACGACCTTCTTCGGCGAGGGGCTTCCGATGTACACCTTCTACATGAAGAAGTACGCCGGCGTATCGAGCGAGGGTGAGTCGATGTGGTACATGGACGAGACGGATGCCGACGGCAACGTCATCGGGCGTACGACCACGACCGAATATGCCAAGGCTTCGGACTACCTCTGCGGCGACCCGATTCCCGACCTCTACGGCGGTTTCGGCACGAGCCTGAGCTGCTACGGTTTCGATCTGAGCGTGGCCTTCACCTATCAGATCGGCGGTCTGGCCTATGACTCGGGATATGCCGCCGCGATGTACTCGCCGGCCAACAAGTCGACGGGTATGAACTGGCACAAGGATATCCTCAACGCCTGGACGCCGGAGAACTCTTCGTCGAACATCCCGCGTCTGCAGTACGAGGATCAGAACCAGAACGGTCAGTCGGACCGCTTCCTGATGAATGCCAGCTACCTGAACCTGCAGAACATCAACCTCGGATATACGCTGCCGGCGAAGCTCTCGCAGAAACTCGGCATCGACCGGATCCGCATCTATCTGGCCTGCGAAAACGTTTATTACTGGTCCAAACGGCAGGGTTTCGATCCCCGTTACTCCTACTCGGGATCCACCTCCCAGGCAACCTACTCGCCCGTGCGCACGATCTCGGGCGGTATCAATCTCCAGTTCTAAACGTCCAAAGATACACATACAGACTATGAAAAACAACTTGAAAATATCGCTTGCAACGCTTGCCGCAGCCGTTCTGGCCACGGGCTGCATCAAGGAAGCGACCCCGACGGATATCGCCATCGAACGTCAGGTAACGCTCGAAACGACGATCCGCGGTATTCCGGCCGCCCTGGTCAAGGCCGGATCGACGGGCTATGCCCAGCAGGGTGCTGCGTGGGACTTCTCGCTGCCGGCCATCCACCTGGCCATGGAGTCGATGACGGGCGACCTGGTGGTGACGGGCAACATCGGTTACGACTGGTTCGCCCAGTGGGGTACGAACGACGCCCTGGGCGCCGACTACGCCGTCGGAGCCCTGACGTGGGACAACTACTATACGTGGATCATGATGGCCAACAGCGTCATCAGCCTCATCGACACGGATGACTACATGTCGCTCGATGCCACGCAGCGTTCCTATCTGGGCTTTGCCTACGCCTACCGCGCCATGTTCTACTTCGACCTGGTGCGGCTGTACGAGTTCAAGGAGAATACGGTCACCTCGGCCCCGGAGCTGCTGGGTCTGGGCGTGCCCATCGTGCTGCCCGAGACCACCGAGGCGCAGGCCAAGAACAATCCGCGTGCGAAGGTCGACGACATCTACGATCAGATCATCTTCCCCGACCTGGACAAGGCCGAGACGCTGCTGGAGAGCTATGCGGCTCCGGACAAGTATACGATCAGTCTGGCGCTGGTCTACGGCCTGAAGGCGCGGGCCTACCTGGAGCGCGGCACGGCCAAGAACGACGTTGCGGCCTATCGGTCGGCGGCCGAGTACGCCCGCAAGGCGATCACGGCCAGCGGCTGCACGCCGCTGACGCAGGAGCAGTGGGAGGATCCGACCAACGGCTTCAACAGCGCCACCTCGAACGACGCCTGGATCTGGGGCCTGGCTCTTCCGAACGAGAGTGTTCAGCCGCTCTTCTGCTTCACGGCGCACATGAGCTGCGAGAATGACTGGTCCGCCTACAACGCCGGCCGCGGTATCAACAAGAACCTCTACAACAGCATCAGCATCCGGGATTTCCGCCGCCACTCGTGGCTCGACCCCGACCGCAACAGCTATGCCTACAAGAGCTGCCGCAGCGACAGCAAGGATTACTTCGCCAACAGCCTGAAGGATTATGCCAACATCAAGTTCCGTCCGGCCCAGGGGGCCTATCAGGACTACAACGTCGGCGGTGCGGCGGATCACTGCTGCATGCGTGTCGAGGAGATGTACTTCATCGAGGCCGAGGCTACGGCCCAGGCCGGCAACCTGCCGGAGGGTGTTCGTCTGCTCAACTCGTTCATGACCAGTTACCGCATGATGGACGGTGCGACGTACGACTGCTCGGTCAAGGTGGGCTCGTCGCTCGACAACTTCGTCAACGAGCTCATGCTGCAGAAGCGTATCGAGTTCTGGGGCGAGGGCATCGTGATGTTCGACATGAAGCGTCTGAACATGTCGAGCAAGCGCGGCTATGTGGGTACGAACGCGCCGTCGTCGTACCGGCTCAACGTCGATGGCCGGGCTCCCTACTGGAACATCGTCATCACCCGCGGCGAGACGCAGAACAATCCCATCATCGCCAAGCAGAACAACCCCGATCCGTCGGGTATGATCGAACCGTGGAAATAATCCGTACGGACGAGCGAATCGCTACCAAATTCAAACCATAAATTCAGCGAACCGTGAAGAATTTCAAATATCTTTTGTGGACATTCCTGGCAACGGCTCTGGCGGCCGGTTGTACGGACGATCCAACCTATACGCGCGGAGCCGAAGAGGACCCGAATACGTATGGGGTCTACTTCCCCACGCAGAGCTCGCCGACCGAGGTGGAGGTCTCTTCGGCCGACCCGCTGGAAGTGACCTACAAGGTCTGCCGCACGCGCTACATTGATGCCATTACGGTGCCCGTCGAGGTGACGACCAGCGATGAGGGCATCTTCGACATCGAGCCGCTGTTCTTCGGCCCCGGCGAGAAGGAGGCCGAATTCAAGGTCTCGTTCCCCAACGCCCAGAAGGGCAAGGAGTATACGTGCGATATCCGCATCGTGGACCCGCACTACATCTCCATCTACGGACCCAATGCCACGTCGCTCTCCTTCTCGGTGATCCGCGCCGACTGGGTGCCCCTGACCAGCGAGGACGGGTCGACGAACAAGGGCAAATGGCGTGACGACCTGGTCAGCAACCTCTATTCGACAAGCAGTTCGGACTTCAACCCCAATCCCGAAATCGAGGTCGAGATGTACGAGCGTGACGACAAGCCGGGTCTCTACCGGATGAAGGTCTACAATGCCGCCTTCATGGAGGCCTTGACCGGAAGCCCGAAATTCTCCTATCAGAGCCGCGATGTCTATACGATCATTGATGCCAGCGACCCCGACAAGGTCTATATTCCCTATCAGAGCACCGGATTGTCGCTGCTGACCACCGACGGTGAGATCCGCATCGCCTCGAACGTTTCGGAGAACTTCTCGATGGACGAGTCCGGCAACCAGTACGGAACGCTGAAGGACGGCGTGATCACCTTCCCGACGCAGAGCATCATGCTCGAGCTGGAGAAGCACTCCGGCGTGTTCTACTATGGGAATATGTCGGGCCTGCTGCGGATTCAGCTTCCGGGAGTCCAGGCCCCCGATTATACGGTCAAACTGACCAAGCACGAACCGGAGGATGGCGTCGTGAATATCGATGCCGCATTTTCCGACGATGCCAAGCTGATGAAATATGCGCTCTACGACGGAGTGGTCGACGATGGACAGGCCAGCCTCTATGCCCAGGATCTGGATGCCGCCAAGGCGGATCCCGACACCTTCGACGGCTCGATCTCGGAGTCGGGCACCATCAAGATCGAAGGCCTCAAGACGGGCAAGTATACCCTTGTCGGCTGCATCTACGGCGAGGAAGGCGGCGACCTGAAGGGGTATGCCTATGTGTCGTTCGGCTATGTGGCCGCCGGCGAGGAGAAGGAGATCGACCTGACCTACGGTCTGGAGACCTCGAACGAGTTTGCCGGACAGGGCATCTCGTCGGACAATGCCGTGAAGTTCTATGCCTATGGTTCGGAGATCGAATCGCTGACCTACGGACTCTTCCGTACGAGCAGCGTCTCGGGTCAGTCGCTCGACGACCTGCTCGACAAGCAGGGTACGAAGCTCTCCGACGAGGAGCTCGAGAATCTCAACGCCGGTCACTTCAGCACGATGCTCACCGGTCTGAACGGAGACAGCGAGTATACCTTTGCACTGCGTGTCAACAACGGCTATTACACGCGGACGATGTCGCAGACGCACAAGACGACGGGAACCTTCAACCCGGGTCTGGAGTACTACGGCTACAGCGACTACCTGGCCAATGGCAGCCAGCCCTCGCTGAAGAAACTGACCGGCACGACGTGGAACTACTACGCCATCAACCTGATGGACGACGAACCGATCCGCCGGCGGATAGGCGAGGTGACGATGTACGAGGATCCCGAACTGAGCACCAGTTCGCAGCCGGTGGTCCGTGTCAAGGGCCTTTCGGGCATCGACTTCACCTCGGGAGGCGAGGCGCTGGGCTACTACATCCCCAATACCTCGATGTTCTCGGGTTACACCGGAGCGCTGGCCCTCTATGCCGACGGCGAACAGACGACGGGTATATATCTGGGACAGAAGACCTATCTGGGCTTCATGCCCTCGGATGGCAATGGCATCTACTTCTCGTTCGGCATGTTCCTGGGTGCCGTGGCCGACGGATATCTCTATGTCGTGGCATCGCCTGCGGCCGTTGATCAGGGGCTGATGTTCTCGTATCTTTTCACGGGGTCGGTTTATGACCTGTTCAGCCTGACGATGGAGATGATGCTCGTCGATCCGGAGAAGGATATGGGCGGCATTCCCGCTGCGGTCGGGAAGAACATCGCCCTGATGCGGGAGAAGATCCGCAACGGATTCCGTCCGCGGAACTTCGTCGAACTGCCCGAGTTTGGCGGGGGACAGCCCGATATGCCGGCTTTCGGCGGTCGTGAGGCGATCAACGTGGGGGTAAACCGGATTCCGGCCTCGATGCCGACGCTCAAGCGGGCCGAGGCGAAGTTCTCGGTGACGTCGGCACGGACGGCCGATGCCGGAACGGAGATGACCTTCAAACGAATCGGAAAGAAAGTAGAATAACAGCGTAAGCCCCGGGACGGGTCCGGACTCCGTGTGAATCCGGCCCGTCGCGAGCGGCGTAATTCAATACGATACACAGATATGCAGAACAGAAAGAAAGTATTGATTCTGGCATCGCTTCTTTTTGCGGCGTGCGGCTCGGATCCCATCCAGGATGCGGCTACCTCGGTTACGGACCCGCAAGAGCCGGCGGCAGCCAAGATCTGCAACTCCTCCACATCGGCCGTCAAGGGAACGATCATCGCCAAGTTCAATGAAGAGGCGATCCCCGTTCTGGAAGAGGCGGCGGCCCGTCAGGCGGCTACCCGTTCGCAGGTGACGCGTTCGGGGATCCAGCGAGTCGACGAGATTTTCGAAGAGTTGCACGTAAGTTCGTTCAAGCGCGTGTTCCCCTATGCCGGCGATCGCGAGGCGCAGACGCGTGCCGCCGGATTGCACCGCTGGTATGTGCTCACCTTCGACGAGGATCAGGATCTCGACGCGGCGGCCGAGCGTCTGGCTTCGGTTGCCGAGGTTTCGAAGGTGCAGTTCAGCGTCGAGCTCCGCAAGGCGTACGACGGCAAGGCCTATCCCTTCACGGGCGGAGCCCACGGAGAGACCCGTGCGCTGGTAACGTCGGATTTCAACGATCCGAACCTCTTCTGGCAGTGGCACTATATCAACAATGCCGATGCCGCCATTGCCACGGCGGCCCGCGTGGGTGCCGATGTCAATGCCGCTCCGGCCTGGAAACTCACGGGCGGCAATTCGCAGGTGATCGTGGCCATCGTCGACGAGGGCATCAAGTATACGCACCCGGATCTGGCGGCCAACATGTGGACCAATCCGAATCCCTCGCCGGAGTACAACAACGAGGATATCCACGGCTACAACTTCGTGGACGAGGGCCCCATCACGTGGGACAAGCGCGAGACCTCGATCTCGGGCGAGGAGTTGGGTGACTCGGGCCACGGAACGCACGTGGCCGGCACCGTCGCTGCGGTGAACAACAACGGGATCGGTGTTGCCGGTGTTGCCGGCGGTACGGGCCACAACGACGGCGTGCGGCTGATGTCGTGCCAGATCTTCTCGGGCAGCAAGGGCGGCACCGACCTGATTTCCAGCCGGGCCATCAAGTATGCCGCCGATCACGGAGCTTCGATTCTGCAGTGCTCCTACGGTTACAGCGGCAACGATATCTCGTCGGACCGTATGTATGAGGAGCGTTCGCCGCTGGAGCACGAAGCCCTGCTCTATTTCATGAATCAGAAAAACTGCCCGGCACTGGACGGAGGACTGGTCTTCTATGCGGCCGGCAACGACGGCCTTCCGGTCTCGCAGTATCCGGGCGCCTACCGCGATTTCATCTCGGTGACCTCGATTGCTCCCGATTACCTGCCGACCTACTACACGTGCTACGGTCCGGGTTGCAATGTGGCGGCACCGGGCGGTGAGACCACGGGCCAGAGCGGCGGAGAGAAGGCCGGTGTGTTGTCGACGCTCTGCTCGGAGATCTCCGGAGCGGACTACGGCTACATGCAGGGTACCTCGATGGCGTGTCCCCACGCTTCGGGCGTAGCCGCACTGGGCCTCTCGTATGCGCTGGCCAATGGCAAGCACTATACGCGTGAAGAGTTTGTGTCGATGTATCTCACGTCGGTCAGCGACCTGGAGTGCTATCTGGAGGGAACGAAGGAGACCGGCGCCGTTCTCAATCTGGAGGATTACCGCGGCAAGATGGGTACGGGTCTGATCGACGCCTATCAGCTGCTGATGCAGATCGAGGGTACGCCCTGCCTGAAGGTTCCGACCGGATCGCTGCAGTTGATCACCCTGTCGCAGTATTTCGGCGGATCGGCGAACAATCTGACCTATACGGGCATCGAGATGTCGAAGGAGGATCAGGAGAAACTCGGCTTGCCGTCCGAACCGGAGATGTACAACGGACAACTGATGATCAAGTGCATGAAGCCCGGTGTGGCCCACATCACGGTGAAGGCCGTTGCGGGCGGCAACCGTCCGGGCTCGGCCACGATCATCGGCGGTATCGAGGTGACGAAGGAGTTTGCGATCATCGCCCGTGATTCGGGTTCGAAGAACGGCGGTTGGCTTTAACCTGAAATTGCATGAAACACATGAAAAAATACATCTATATTCTCTTTGCAGCATTGCTGTTTGTCGGATGTTCGGACGAAGAGTCCGTAACGGTCGATTCGGAGGTTGTCGGCGAATGGCAATTGATTCAGTGGAACGGCGACACGGCGGATGACTTTGTCGTCTATCTGGAGTTTTGTTCCGACGGCACGTTCAATCTGTACCAGCGGGTCGAGTATTCGTATTTCGAGCGTTATGCTGGGCGTTATACGGCCGACAAGGGGCTTCTCGAGGGCCGCTATGACGACGGAACCTCCTGGTCGTACGGATTTGCGGTGAGTGACGGCGGATATACGTTGACGTTGACCGATCAGAAGAGCCAGGAAGTGAATGTCTATACGCGGACGACGGTTCCTGCGGATGTACGCAATGTGGCGGTGACTCGTTCGGAGACGGGCGGCAAACGGTTCCTGTAGTCGTCTTCTTCTCTGCCGGGAAATGAAAAGAGGAGTGGTCCCTTGTAGGGCTGCTCCTCTTTTTTTGTGGATTATCCGTGTGGTGTGTGCCGGGAGTCTTGACTATTTGTCCGAGACCTTGTATTTCAGGGGCAGGATGTCGGTTTCACCGGCGGGTGCAGCCTGAAGACGATCGCTTCGATCGCCCATCCGGGCTCTTTGCCCCTTTGCGCCTTTGCCTCTTAGACGCAGGGGACGGTCCGTGTTGTATGGATCGGCGGGGTATTTTCGTCAACCTTTCGTCTGTGCGCGGGAAAGGGGGATGACTTGTAGATTCGGTTTCGGAAGGAGGCGGGGCAGTGTTACCGAGTTTCCGGGCATAAAGGATCATAACGCACTCACTTTGCTGCGAGGGTTGATTCCGTCTGGCGATTGTCCGTTTTCCGCGTGGCGGCAGTTTCGATCGGTTTACACATTGGTTTAAACAAGCTCCCGGTTTCGCCCTGAAAACCGCCCGAAATAAAGTACAAAAAAAGGTTGCCATGCGGATGACAACCTTCTAAATGCAAGGAGGAGCGTCTTTTGAACGCTCCTCCTTCGTGACGCCGACAGGACTCAAACCTGTAACCTTCTGATCCGTAGTCAGATGCTCTATTCAATTAAGCTACGGCGCCTTTCCTTGATTGCGAGTGCAAATGTAGGTTGACTGACAGATAGTTACAAGAGTTGCTTCGGTCGGCAGTCGCCCGTTTTCTGTGCGGCTGTTTCTATCGGTTTACACGTTGGTTTACACAATCGAGTAAATCCAATGTTGGTTAAACAATAAGTGAATTGAGAAGGTATGATTAAGTAAGAAAGAGACAGACCCCGCAAAAAGGACTTATTTGCCTCTTACGAAGTCTGTCTTTTAATAGCAGGTGTATCTTATTTCGTTAGCAGGCGCCTAATTTTATCTTGGTAGGTAATAATAAAATCTATTTTCTGCTGTGAGGTTAATTGTCCAAAATCAGGAGATAATCGGGCAAAGTAACTTTTAATATCTCTTGCGGGAGCGCCAAGTAATTTGATTATAGGGGATTTTCGCACTACCACTCTCCAACAAGAATCATCCAATGGAATATCGTATTTATAAGCGATTTGTCGAGCTGTTTCAATCATGGATTGCGCCCCTATCCCCCGAATTTTCAAGTCTTCAATTTGTTCGTACAGATCGTTAAAATCGGCAGATTGAGAAAGTCGATTGCAATGCGTTGATATAATGTGGTTCCAGTCGTTCCAAATTGTATTTGAAATATGCCGTAGATTGTCAGTCTTGACCAACAAACCTAAATCTCTTCTATTGTTACAGTACAAAATGTAATTTGAGATCAGTTCTCGCCATTGGGCTTTGGTTATTTTATTTTGTCCCATAGCTGTATTATTTATCTTCGGGCATATTATATTCTAACGCAAAGAAACGACCTTGTATGCCGTAGTAGTCTTTCTTCCATAATTTTTTATATGCTTCTACATATAAAGAAGGGACATAGACATCAATTGTCCAGCTCGTAACAGGATTTAATTCAGCAAATGGAAATCCTCCTTGAGGAGGTGTTTTTGTCCCCAAATAAAATTCGGAAATCTTCTCTCCACCGAATGCATTTTCTCCAAATGTTTCAACTTGAGTACAATGTTGCATATAAATAATTCCCTTGTAATAAAAAGCATCATCAAAAGCGTTTTCCCCGATTGTCTTTAATTTTGAACCTTTCTCAAAGAATATATATTCAAGAGGAGGATAAGGTTTATCAGGTAAATCATATAAACTTGCAAACGCGTTATTTTCAATAACTTCCAATGATGCAGGAAATTTTAGAGAATATAATCCAGAACAACCATAAAAGGCGCGTTCTCCAATAGTTTGTAATTTCGATGATAAATATAAACCACCATTATCAAAATCATTTTGTTTAATATCGGAAGCCGAACTAATCTTGCTTTCTTGAAAAGCACGATTCTCTATGGCAATAACCTCATCAAACATTTGCACAGTTGTGGTTTCTGCCATATAGAACATTTGCTCACTGATTACCTTCAGAGAACGCGGTAATATAATGTGTTCAATAAGTGTTTGCGAAAATGCTGCTTTCGGTAATTCTTCCAAATTAACATCTGAAATATCCAAGTATCTTAATGTAAGCACAGTTTTAAGAAAATCGAAATCCGTTTCATTGAGCACACCTCTGATTTTTAATTCGGTTGTTTCCAATAAATTTTGTTCCGTCAATATTTGTTGTAAGGTTCCTGGTTCGGTCACAGTAACGACGATCGATACGACACCTTGCGTTATTTTTATTTCTATCGATTGTTCTCCATTTTCAATAGTAAATGTAGCTGAACGGCTTTTGTCTGTAGGATTGCCTTCTATATTAAAAGATATAAATTGGGATTCAACTGATGTGCCGTAAACCTCTGAAGCATCACCACTTGTTTCTGTAGGTTTACACCAAGAAGTTCCACCTGAAAGAGTCCAACTTCGAGTGCTCTGAATGTAAATCAACGCACTTCCACCTTGTCCGCTAACTTCCAATGATGTGGGACTAACAGAAAACATATCCACGGTAGGCGGAGTAGAATTTTCATTTTTAGAGCATCCGCAAATCAGTATTGCAGTAAGCACAAATAAAAATAGTTTTTTCATAACTTTCTTCAATTTTGTTTTTCCAGTTCATCAATATAAAAGGAGTTGTGCATTAAATGATTATCCTCATTAAACCACCTGCATTTTACTTGTGTGTAGTTCTCTGAGCCATCAATCATTTTGATTGGAAACTCTGAAACAGTCATTTTAGGTCCTCCAGATTTGAGAACGACGACATCACCAATTTTAAAATCCATAATCGTAAAAGTTTCTTACCGTATCAACTCCTGCTGCGGTGAATTATATGCAAAAAGAAAGTGTGGAGTTGTTCACTTATTCGATAGGAGGCTCTGGTAAGCCCAAACAGAAATAAGCAACACCCCACACTTGAGCAGATATATCGGATGGATATAATCTACACAAGGTGAAGAGCATTTGTAAGCCTATCCCTCTGTTTTGAAATTTACCAGATTTCCTATCGAGGATTCAGCGAAACACTTTCACTAATCAATATGTCTGCCACCTGTTCGATGACAACGCAAAGTTAGAAAATGTTTTTGGATTACAATGCCCTCCGTTGGGGTGTTGCCGTTAATTATCGTTGCAAAGTTCTTGAAAACAAAGTTTTTCTCCAAGAGGTTCTTATCTGGATTTAGAACTTTGTTCGTTGTAACATGGGGTTAATTGTCCTCGCAGATTTGTTCAATTACATGGTCCATGTAGATGGCCTGTCCGCTCGAAGTTCGTCCCCACCAATGGCTGCCCAGTTCGTCGATGATGATTTCGCCCTGTTCTCTCAATCGGTCGGCCAGCCATGATGTGACCAACCACCATTCCAACACCTCTTCCCCATTAAAGGGATAGATGTACTCTTCGTCGATTCGTCCTGCTTGGATTAACTCGTCGATTACCGAACTTTGTCCCCACAAGACATGGAGATCGGTCATGCGTCGTGCCTGTTCTTGAATTGTGCTCATGATTACTTGTGATTAGAAATTCCCAAATAACCATAGAAACATAACTCCATCGAAAAGGGAATTGAATCCGAGAGCATTCAACTCTGTAAAGCATCTTTTTGATTATCGAATGAGCATCATGCCTGCCTTTCATATGGGCTTTTCAGAACGGGAATGCAGGAACAGAAATAGATGTGGATTCTTAATAAGAGGATAGGTGCAAAAAGATCCTTTCCCAAATAAAACGGGGCGGGGATCGAAAATGGGATTGCCTGTTTGAATGGTATGTATAAAAACAAACTCCGATCGACACAACACGTGGATCGGAGTTTTTCTGTGTTCCATGTTATTCTTTCGTGATTCACTTGTCCCGAATGATGGTTATGCAGGCGATCTGTTTTCCCTCCCTGCGAATTGTAGCATCCTTGGTTTCGTATCATTTGGCAAGGTCTGTTGCTTTGGCTGTCCGCTTTAATCCCAACGAATCGTAAATAGCTTGCAAATTCTCCTTCGCTTGGCTTCTGGGAATGGGTTCCTGTTTCTGAAATCTCATGTCTATCATCTTTACAATCTTATAATCGTTCCCTATTTTGAGACTTTTGACCAGTTCACGGCGAATATTGCCGACATGGTATTTCAATGCCTTGACTTTCTCGATTCCCAATTGCTTGTAGGCTTGTTTGACCAATGGATTCCGACGTTCAATGACCGCCCGTTGCTGTGCGGGACTATCCACAACGAAAAACGATTCGGTTTGTGACTTTAGACGGCAGTATTCGTTGAACAGATCCTTGAAGGGAATGCGGGCCGAAGGTTGTTTCTCCAATTTTTCATGGATATAGTCGTAAGTCTGTACCTTTATTTTGTAGTCGTGTTGCCGCAGCTCCTTGGTAAGAGTGATATAGGTGGCATAAATCTGATGGCATATCTTGAAATTCACGATGTCAATGTTGGCCAGATTTTTATCCACAACCAGTTTGTTGTCTTCGATTCGCACATATTGCTCGTTGATATAGGGAATCTTTGAGAGCGTTTTGATCCGAGCGGCTTCACTCAATGAATTTATCTCGGCAGCATAACTTTTGGCCTCGGCTAATGTCCGTTGGGTAGCTTTGACAAAATCATCGAGAGTGACAGCCGAACTGTATTTGGTCGAAGAGTAGACAAGGATGATTTGAGTTTTGTAGCGGGAGTTTCGCACGCGGCCGCATATCTGCGTGAAAAGCGTCGAAATGTCCAATTGAGTGTGTGCCTTTCGTCCGTCACTGACGATAAATGTCACTCCATTTTCGTCATAAATGTCACACCCTTCAAAACAGGTCGAGGTGTAAAAGTTGATCTTCTTTACAGGGTCTGAAGGCTGGCTTATTGGGAAGTCTTCGCCTAACTTGTTTTGATTCTCTTGTCGGCTTTCCCCGCTTGTAGAACAAACGACCTTGACAGTTTCGGGCGTAGCCTTGAGGGCGTTGATTACCCTCGCAATAAATTGGACGCTGTTTACAAAGATATGCAGATTATAGGGGAGATTGCCTTGCAGAACCTTTTGGCATTCCTGAATGATGTACAGATCTGGTTTGTTGGTTTGCCGTGCCCGTACATTTACCTGGGTAAGGTCAGGTCAATTGATTTCGCAGGTGGGCAGCTGTCGTATCTCATCCAATATATATTCCCGCTCGATCGGTGTTGCGGTCATGTAGGTCACCCGTTCGAATTTCACCGCATAATCCAGTAAGGTTGCAACGGCGTGATGTCGGAACGAATAGGCATTGAACAACACGTGTCATTCGTCGATCAAAAGGAAAAGATCTTTATAAGGGTTCAGGCCTGCCATCTCCAGAGCTTGTATGGTTCTTGGTAAAGAGTCGTACGTAACGGCAATCTTCAAAGGGGTATGATTACGGGCGTAGTCGATGATCTCTTGTTCGGTAACACCTTCGTAAACACCCAACACCGAGATATGGTCTTTTCGGTAGATGGTTTTGTTCTTGACCAATGCCACATAAGGCATGGCGATAAGGGTAGGAATCGAGTTGCGGATAGCTAATTCAGTGGCTCCGCACCCTGTTTTTTTCTTGTTAAAAAGGCAGTTGACAGGAATTTCAGTCAAAAAATCCGAAAGGTATTCAGCACCTTTGGGGGCTTTTATAATTCAGTTCTCCATAGAAGTAATTTTTTGAAAATTTATAAAAATCTCTTGTTGTCGAATCTGTTATTTTTTTGGATTCTATCTACTTATCTATTATAGAGAATGCCTATTTCAGGATCAAAAAATATAGCAATTTTGGATAAGAAAAAGAGATGCAGAATGCACCTCCTTTTTTATGGACGTAGAATCATCGAGCCCCTCCGAATAGATATTCTCCTTTTGAGTATTACAAAGATAACACATTTATTTTCAATAAAAAATGTCGAATATAATTTGTCGTAACATTTTTATTCCAGCCTTAAATGGCGATATGAGCCCGTTGTATGGATGCTGAAATGAATTCGATCGACCGAAAAACGCTCAAAAGGTCTTATTAGCGGGTATTTACATAGTCCGTTGTTCTGAAACACGTTTCGATGTCGATATGCAGAGTCTTATTAGTGGGTTTTATATGGCGTTGTTGTTCTGTTATTCGCTCGAAACACACGTTGAGAGTCTTATTAGTGGGTTTTCTGTGCAAAAGTGATGTTATTTATGCTAAATTTGGGTACTAAAACCTGTTGCCATGATCTTAAAAAGAGAATATGAGGATGGTTCGGTCTATTACGAACCCGATTCGAGTGAAATGGAGAGTCTGGAATATGTGTTCAAACTTTGTGACGACTATCTGAATGGACACTATTATCCCTATCGCTTCTTCAATCGGATGTGTTGTGGTCAGATTAAACCACCTTTTAACAAAGAGCAGTTTCTGGATAATGAAGATATAGTGCCTACTTTGGAGGGCTATGAATTGGATCTGGAGAAATTTTGGTTGGCGATGCTCTTCATTTACGATTGGACGGAAAGCCAGTTTGCCAAATGCCTCGATGTAAAATCACATTCACATGGGGCTTTGTTACGAGAGTTACTCGATAAACTGGGAGATCAGACAAGCGATGTGACAATTCAGATCCGAAAAGGTCGTAGAAATTTGGATGTCCATCCAATGATTAAGAACGATATGCTTGACGCTTTACGCGCTAAATTGAAAGAGCTACAACAGAAAGGACTGGACGATGTTTATTCTTATCGTTTCGGTGATTTTACGGATAACTTTCCTGTCATGACATATAAGATGTATTTTGCGACAGAGCGATTGCAGGAGTTGTTTGCAGCCCTTGACCGTTTCGAATTGATCGGGAAGCCCAAACGACGGAAAGGATCAATTGTCTCTTATAACAAGATGTTGTTGTTCTCCCGTATCATTTATTTGTTCCGTTACACGGACAATATAGCCTTTTTGGATAGTGATGAGTCGTTAAAAGGAATCATGAAAGATTATAAGGGTAAAATTCCCCAAACCCTCTCGGCGATCTATGATTGAGAAGAGGGAGGATGAAAGTGCGTTTTTTCCCTCCCTAAATATGGGGCGAAGTCGCAGTATGTTTGCAGTGTCAAGCCGCAAGGATGACCTGCAACCCACATGGGCAAGGCGAGCAGAAGAACTAATGCCCCTCCGCAAAGGACGGAGTCAATCAAATTATGGGACATATTACTCCCGCAGCCGCAGCCGAAGTCGCTGCCAACAACCAAGTCACGGCCCCTGTCGCCGCAACCGATTCAACAGCATCTGCAAAGGGGCAACAGGACAAAAACGACAAAAACGACAAAAAGAGCAGGCGTAGTCCGAGCGCACCTGTCTGGGTGGCATTGACCGCCGCAAGGCGAATGTTCAACAATCTGCCGTCTGCCCTGCAAAACACCGAAACCAAACGGATGTGCTTACATGAAGCCGCGAACCGAATTTACGGCGACCTCAAGCGAGTCGATTACGACATTAAGAACGAGGCTCGCAGACTGATCAATCTCGTTGACTTTGGAGAGTACTGTAAGAAGAACGGTCTCGATAAAGACAATGTGGCAGAACATGTTGTTTTCGAAGGAAAGACCGTTGTTCGCCGAGTAATGGAGTACGGCGTCGAGAGCGTTCTCGGAACGAAAATCCAGATGTTTGCAGAGCCATTGATAGAGAATGAATCAAAAGACGATGACCAGTTGACCGAGGACGAGACAAAGCCCGAATAGGTGTCCGTGAAGGTTGCGTCAGCAGAAGTTCGAAAAATCCGCAACCTTTCTTCTCTCGGAATTGAAACGAGGAGTGCTTTGGTTAAAACAACCGTGCACCCCTCGTTTTTTTGTGGATCAAAGCAGATGGTGCATGGCCTCGTCGATCTGCGAGTTCTCGAATGAATCGAGGTAGATTTGCGTGATCTTTTCCGAACTGTGCCCCAGTGATTCCGAAATGATGGAGGTCGAAACTCCCGATCTTTTCAACACAGTAGCAAAGCTGTGGCGGGCAACATAGGTTGTCAGCGGGATGGGCAGGTGCAGGTGTTCACCGATGAGTTTCAGATAACGGTTGATCCGCTTGTTCGTTCGTTGCACCCGTCCGTACTGTTGCTGGGCAGTGATGTGGACGGTTCGTTTCAGTACGGGAAAGATGTAATCCTGCGGATGAGCGTTCGGTTGACGGTACTTGTCGAGAATGGCAAGGGCCTCGGGCTGTAGCTGGAATGAGAGGAGTTTGCCCGTTTTCTGACGGTTGAAAACCAGTCGCCTGTCCACGATGTCGGCATAACGGATGTGCAGCATATCGGTCAGATTGATGCCGCACGACAGGTAGCTGAAAAGAAACAGGTCTTTTGCCAGTTGCAGGAACGGTTTGGGGTACTTGGTCAGTGTTCGCACTTTGCAATCCATGATCCGCCGAATGTCCTCCTTGGTGAGCGACCGTTTGGCTGTGGCCTCCTTGAATCGGCTTACCTTAAAGGTGTCGAAAGGGTAGTCCGTCTTTTTGATGAGACCGTCGGTGATGGCACTGTTGTAGAGAACGCGCAACGAACGGAAGCGGATGCCGATGGAGTTGTCCGAATAGTGACGTTCCACCCGCAACCATTGCTCGTAGCGTTTCAGCCATTCGGTGTCGATGTCGAGAAAGTAGAAGTCCAGCGAATGACAGAATCGGGTCAGTGAGGTGCGGAGTTCCTGAAAGGTCTTGGCGTTTCCGACACGGTTCACGGCCAGCAGACGGTCGATGTAGGCGTTCAGATAGTCACCGACCGTTTGGCGCACGACCTTGCGGGATGCCTTTTCGACCAGCGTACTCAACGTGTATTCCTTGTCGTTTGTTTTGAAGTCCATGACCTGATGCTGGAGTTCCTGTGTTTTTTGCTGGATAAGAGCTTCAATTCGCTCTCGGTCGGGGCAGTTGTGGCGTGGTTTACACTTTTTTGCATCCCATTGCTCTTGCGGAAGGGAGATATGCAGGCTGATGTACTTCCGCTTCCGATTCTTTGTCAATCGTAACAGGATGGGATGCTGGCCGTTAGATAAAGTTTTGGAGGTGTAGAGAACCGCTTCGATGGTGGTGTTCATCGGTTTTTTCGGTTTACACATTGGTTTACACAACTGAGTAAAAATCCTCCGAAAAACCGTTCGAAACAGCACACAAAAAAACCACTCACATTGCTGTAAGTGGTTGATTTTGAGAGTGACGCCGACAGGACTCAAACCTGTAACCTTCTGATCCGTAGTCAGATGCTCTATTCAATTAAGCTACGGCGCCTTTCCTTGATTGCGAGTGCAAATGTAGGGCAAATTTCCGAACTGTGCAAATATTTCGTTGAAAAAATTTTATAAATTCTCCCTTGTTTTCTACCTCTATCTTGCTCCTTCCAGATTGTCAGCCGATTACATTTTGACTCCGGTCTGCCCTCCGAATCGCCTTCGGGAATCTCCCGGAGCTCTTTCCCGTTTCAGCCGGAGTGTTGAAACCGTCGGCCCCCGTATGTTCCGCCTCCGTATGTTCCGCCTCCGTATGCCCCCCCCCGTATGTTCGTTCCGCCTCCGTGTGTACAGTCTCCCGCTTTCAGCTTCCCGTCTTCCGCCTACTGCCTTCCGCTCCTCCGCTATTTGATCTCCCGGTCGGGGTGTTTCTTCAGAAACTGCTCCCAACTCTGCGTTCCGCCCTTCGAGGCCGCCTTTTTACCGCCTCCGAGTCCCTTGACCCGTTCGTCGCCCAGGACGGCATTCAGCGGGCTGGAGGTGGCGTAATAGTGGCACAGCGCCACGGCCATGCCGTCCGTGGCATCGAGTCGTCGCGGTGGCTCGTCGATGGTCAGCAGCCGGCAGACGATCGAGGCCACCTGCTCCTTGGTGGCTGAACCGCGCCCCGTGATGGCCTGTTTGATCCGCATCGGAGCGTATTCGAAGACCTGCAGGTCACGGCTCAGCGCTGCGGCCATGGCCACCCCCTGGGCACGTCCCAGCTTGAGCATCGACTGTACGTTCTCACCGAAGAACGGCGATTCGAGGGCCACCTCGCGCGGGCCGTATTCGTCCACGAGTTTGCCGACCCGGTCGAAGATATAACGCAGCTTGGCATAGGGGTCTGTGAGGCGGTGCAGGTCGATGGCTCCCAGTACGACCGAGCGGATCGTACGTCCCTTGACCTCCAGCACGCCGTAACCCATGTAGTTCGTGCCGGGGTCAATGCCCATGATGCGGTATTTTTCCTGCGGTTTCATGTCTTTATGGAGCATTTCGGTGTTTTCGGTGTTTTTCAGTCACTCCGGGGCGGGACCGATGGGCCGCCGTCGGGGCTGGAACGAAGACGCCCCTGCAGCCGGCCAACCGGATCCGCAGGGGCGCCGTCGTGACGGACTGCTTATTTGAGCAGTTCGGCGATCTTGTTGTAGAGCTCCTCGCCGCGCAGATTCTTGGCGACGATCTTGCCCTCATGGTCGATCAGGAAGTTTGCCGGAATCCCCTGGATGGCGTAATCCTTGGCCGACTGGTTTTCGAATCCATCCAGCGAACTGACATGGATCCAGTTCATCTGGTTCTCCTTGACGGCGTTGAGCCAGCTGTCGCGATTGTTGTCGTAGGAGTATCCGAAGATCTCGAAACCCTTCTTGTGGAATTCGTCATAGGTCTGCTTCAGATAGGGGACCTCGCCCATGCAGGGACCGCACCACGAAGCCCAGAAGTCGAGCAGGATGTACTTGTTTGCGGGGTTCTCGACCACCGATTTGAGCGACAGCTCCTTGCCGTCGGCATCCTGAGCCGTTACGTCGATGAAGGGCTGACCCACGTCGGTTTTTTGTTTGGCTTGGGCGTGCGCCTTCAGATTGACGAGGACTTTGGTCTGCTGCATCTCGGGGGAGAAGAGGGCGATTTCGTCGAGCAGCTCCTTGCCCGAGAGTTCGTAGCTCATCTGATCGGCCAGCAGCAGGGCGCCGAAGAGGTTGTTGCGGTTCTGCTCGACGGCCAGGTGGGCCAGCTCCTCATACTCCTTTTCGATGGCGGCGCGGCGCTCTTCGGTGGTCGAGCTGTCGCGGTACTCCATGATCAGGCGGTAGCCGGCATCGGCATATTCCGTGCTGGCATCATTGGCCGGGGTTCCGGTGACACGTTTGCGCATCGGGCTGTCGGGGTCGTCGCTGATCTGGATTGTTCCGGGTTCGAGCAGCAGCATGGCGGCAAACGTGGCGTTTTCATCGCGGGCATCGCGCAGAATGGCGATCTGAGGCTCCTGAGCCTCGCCCTTGAGGCGGAAGGCGCCCTCCTTGACGGCTGCCGAGTCGAGCAGGTTTTCCTCCTGGTCGAAGAGATAGACCACGGGATTTGCTCCGTCGACCTTACCCTCGATGACATATTGGTTCTTGCTGCCGCAGCTGGCCAGCAGGGTGGCGCAGGCTGCGAAAATGAGGATTTTTTTCATGGTTTCCTATTTTTGGAGTTCTTTGAGTTGTTTTTCGAGTTCGTTGACGCGCCGGGCGAGTTCCGGCAGGTCCTTGAAAACGGCCGACGAGCGATGATATTGCATGCCGGGCAGGGCAGGATATCCCAGACGGATCTCGCCGTCGGGGACATTCTTGTCGATACCGCTCTTCGAGCCGACCTTCACCCGGTTTCCGATCGTCACGTGGTCGGCGATGCCGACCTGTCCGGCCAGGAAGCAGTTGTGACCGACCTTCGAGGTGCCGGCGATGCCGGTCTGGGCCGACGAGACGGTATTCTCGCCGATCTCGACGTTGTGGCCGATCTGGATCAGGTTGTCGAGTTTCACGCCGCGGCGGATGATCGTCGAGTCGGTCTTTGCGCGGTCGATGCAGGTGTTGGCTCCGATCTCGACGTGGTCCTCGATGACGACGTTGCCCAGCTGGGGGATCTTGTCGAAGCCGCCCTCGGCATTGGGCATGAATCCGAAGCCGTCGGCACCGATGACGGCCCCGGCATGGAGGATGCAGTCGGCGCCCACCGAGCAGCCTTCGTAGATCTTCACGCCGGGATAGAGCGTCGTGCCCTCGCCGACGGTGACGCCGGCACCGACGTAGACCTGGGGATAGATCTGACACCCCTTGCCGATCCGGGCGCCCTCTTCGATGACCGCGAAGTCACCGACGTAGCACTCTTCGCCGACCGTGGCCTTTTCGGAGATCGAGGCGCGGGGGCTGATCCCCTTACGGCGGGGTTTTGCGGCGTTGTACATTTCGAGCAGTTTCACGACGCAGGCGGCGGCGTTGTCGACCTTGACCAGGGTGGTGGCCACGGGCTGCGAGGGTTCGAACGAGCGGTCGACCAGCACGATCGAGGCCTGTGTGGTGTAGAGCCAGGGTTCGTATTTGGGATTGGTCAGATAGGTCAGCGATCCGGCTTTACCAGCCTCGATCGAGGAGACGGTGTGCACCGCGGCGTTTTTGTCGCCCACGACATCGCCGCCCAGAAAGCCGGCGATCATTTCGGCCGTAAATTCCATCATAATCGGGATATTGTTAGAGGTATTGGTTGATATCGATTCCCTGAGGGAGGAACTCCTCGACGGTGCGTCCGAAGGAGAGGACCTCGCGGACGGTCGACGAGGAGATGTCGGCCACGGGGGCCGGCGTGAAGAGCATGACGGTGGTCAGAGCCGGGTAGATGCGGTGGTTGGTGGCCTCCATCGTGCGTTCGTACTCGAAGTCGGTGGTGTTCCTTACGCCGCGGATGATGGCGCAGGCGCCGACCTCTTCGGCGAACTGACCGGTCAGTCCGGTGTAGATCCGGGCCTCGACGCGAGGTTCGTGACGGTAGACGTCGTCGATCAGGCGTTTGCGGTTCTCGACGGTCAGCAGGCCGCATTTGGCGGTGTTGTTGCCGATGCCGATCACCACGCGGTCGAAGAGATTCAGCGCCTCGTCGACCAGCGCGGCGTGACCGCGGGTGAAGGGGTCGAACGACCCCGGGAATATTGCAGTGCGCTCCATATTCGGCAAAGGTAGAAAAAAAACGCAAACCGCGTACGTTTTCGGTGTTTTATTCGCGGTTTCGGATCCGGACGGCGTGCCGGCGTACATCGCGGGGAGGGTTTCAGGACGGGCGGTGCGGCCGGCCGGGCCGGTGGGGCCGGTGACCGGTTGCGGCGGTCAGCGTTCGATCCGGATGTATTCCGTGTAGACGATTCGCGTATGGGGGTTCTGCGAGACGATCTCTTGCCGTAGGGCCTTGGTGCCCCAGCGGATGAAGAGGAAACGGTGGGGGATGCGGTGGACGATCTGCCGCAGGGTGTCGACGCTGTGGATGCGGCAGTGGACCGAATCGCGACGGATGATCCCCTCGATGCGGACCCAGGGGTCGCTCCAGCGGAAGGAGTGCAGCGTGTCGAGCCGCGTCCCGAAGCTTCGGGAGAGGATCTCGGAGGTGTCGCGCCGCACGATGAGCGAGTCCCGCAGCGGGGTGCGGATTTCGAGCGTCGACGCAGTGGCGGTCCGGGCCGAGGCTTCGAGCCGACGGAGGCGGATGCCCAGCCGTCGGATCTCTTCGGCATCTTCGGCCCGCAGCCGTTCGAATTCGGCGCAGCGCAGCCGGAGCACCTGTGCCGAGGCGGCCTCTTCGCCGGCCTGCGTGCGGTAGAGGGCGATTTCGGAGGCCAGCGCCTCCTGATTCCGGGCCAGACGTTGATTCTCGCCGTGGTAATGGCGCCATACGACCATCAACGCAGCCGTGACCGCCACGGCATAGAGCATGAGGTATTTTTTCATGGATTGACGGGTTTGGTTCAACGCGCAAGATAGGTCGTCGGCCTGCGTTTCGGTTTCCAGATTTTTTGGAAACGGCCCTCCCCGGGGCGGGATCGTGCCTATGCCGGCGTGCCGGGTTCCGATTCCCTCTCCGCTGCCCCCTCCTCTGCTGGCCCCTCCGCTATTCCAGCGCCGCGGCGATTCGTTCGGCCAGAAAGGTCATCAGCGGCACTCCGTTGCAGCGCGAGAGGGAGGTGATGCCGCGATGGTCCGTAAAGAAGAGCTCCTCGATGCGGGACAGATCCCCGAGCCCGAACTCCTCCTTGCGCAGCTCCATCCCGGCCCGGCGGACGGCCTCCCGGGTGATTGAGCGCTCGACACTCTCCGGTCCCGGCGCTTCGAGTACCGTGCGACCTGCGATGGCGAAGAGCGGGGCCCCCTCGGCCTCGCGGAAGTGCCCCTCGGCATCGCAGCGGATGGCTGCCTCCGCCCCCTGGCGTTCGGCCGCCCGGCGGGCCAGCAGCGTGGCCGCCTCATGGACCGAGGTGGGGGCCTCGGTCAGCGGCAGGTCGTAACGCAGCGCGACGGCTGCGGGTTGCACGCTGCGGTAGCCGTAGCCGTCGTAGTAGGAGATGCCGGCCGGCAGCAGCCGCTCCGAACCGTCGGCCAGCAGCTCGAGGCGGATAAATCCCGAGACCTCGGTCGGGTAGTGCTCCTCCCGGGCGCGGCGTTCGATCCGCCGTTGAAGCGCCTCGGCGGCGGAGGGGTACGGACGCCCGAACCATTCGCGCGAAAGGGCATCGAGCGTCGCCGCATGTTCGGCGACGTGGCGGGCCCGGCCGCGGGCCAGGTGAATGGTCTGATAGAGATAGAGGTCGGTCACTGGAGGAAGATTTTCAGCAGCAGTTCGCGCAGCAGCTCGCCGTCCGACGCACCGCCCGATCCGAGTCCCTTGCTTTTGGCGTCGTATTCGCGCAGCAGCCCCAGAATCTGGAAGACCTTGCGATTGTCCCACCGGGAGGCGTTCTGCTTGATTTCGCCCAGAATGAAGGTGTTGCTCTTGCGCAGGATGCGCATCAGCTCCTGATCCGAGGGAAAGGGCTTGTTGCGGTGGCGCGTAAGCCAGCGCAGGTAGTTCACCACGAAGAGGTCGCGGAACTGGTTGAAGAGAGCCATGACGGTCAGCAGCAGCGGATTCTCCTTCGGGTTGCGGGCGAAGTGGTCGGCGATCATCAGGGCGCGGTTCATGTCGCGCGTAACGACGGCCTTGCACAACTCGAAGTTGTTGAAATCCTTCGAGATGCCGATATTGGCCTCGATGTCGCGGTCCGTGATGCGCTTCGTTCCTTCGGGGAGCGAGACGGTGAGTTTCTGCAGTTCGTTGGCGATCTTCGAGATGTCGGTTCCGAGGTGGTCGGTGAGCATCGAGAGGGCCTTCGGGTCGATCTCCAGGCCGCGGCGTCGGATGAACTGCTGGAGCCACGAGGCGATCTCGTAGTCGCGCGGGCGGACCGATTCGAGCACCACGCCGTTGGCGGCACACCCCTTGTAGAAGGCCGATCGCTTGTCGACGCTCTTCTCCTTGTGGCAGATGACGAGGATGGTCGTGGGCGAGGGTTTCTGGGTGTAGAGCGAGAGTCGGTCGATTCCCTTGAGCTGCTGGGCCTCCTTGACGATGACCACCTCGTACTGCCCCATCATCGGCATTTGTCGGCAGAGGTTGACGATCTGCCCGGCGTCCGAATCGCGGCCGTAGACGGTGATCTGGTTGAAGGCGCGGGCGGCCTCGTCGAGGATCGACGCGGCCAGCCGGTCGGCGATCCGGTCGATGAAGTAGCTCTCCTCGCCCATGAGCAGATAGATGCCCGCAAAGCGTCGGGCGGCGATATCGCCCATGATCCGCTCGAAATCGGCCACGGAGTCCTTGAATTTCAGCGTCGTTTTGGCCATTTCAGACGATCTCTTTGGTGATTCGCAACACGTTTTCGGTGGTGGAGGTCAGCCGGTAGCGGTCGTCGATGCGCCGGCCGACGAGCCAGACGATGTCATCGCCCGAGAGCAGGACGAACTGCCGCTGCTTTTCGGGCAGCGAGACCTTGGCATCGATCAGAAAGTCGCTGACCTTCTTGCGGCCGCTCATGCCGAAGGGGATGAACCAGTCGCCCTCCTTCCAGCGGCGCAGCGTGAGGGGGAATTGCAGGCGGTCGGCGTCGAGCTGGGCGATCTGCTCGGGGACGCCGAAGTTCTTGATCGTGTCGATGTCGCAGTATTCGAAGTAGAGGACGGCATTTCCGCAGTAGCTTCGCTGCGTGCCCTTCGGGACGCTCACCAGACAGGGATCTTCCGGGGCGATCGGCGAGACGAGGATGCGTCCGCGGTCGATCGTGGCCACATGGTCGCGGGCGTAGAAGCGGCGGCCGGTTGCGCCCTGCTCGAGGGCGTGGCACAGCGAGTCGATGACGTCGCCCTTGAATCCGTAGGCCGAGTTGAGCAGTTCGTAGATGACGAATTCGCGTGGGAAGGCGGGGTCGATGCGGTCGAGATGGATCGTGTCGATGCCCGCGTCGGAGGTGACGGCCAGGGCGCGGATGCGTTCGATGCCGTGGTTGATGAAGAGCTGGGCGTCGGTCAGACGGGCCAGGTTGCGGCACATCAGGCTCGTGAACTTGGGGTTGATCTCGCGGATGCGGGGGATCAGCCCGAGGCGGATCTTGTTGCGCAGGTACTTGGTCGAGCGGTTCGACGAATCCTCGCGGTAGGGAATGTGGTTGGCGGCGGCATACTCGAGGATCTCGCGTCGCGAGGCGAAGAGCAGCGGGCGGATGACCTTTCCGACCTGTGTCGAGATGCCGGTCAGGCCGCGCAGGCCGGTACCGCGCAGCAGGTTGATGAAGAAGGTCTCGATCGAGTCGTCGGCATGGTGGGCGATGGCCACGACCGTATAGCCTTCCTGTCGGCTCAGTTCGTCGAACCAGGCGTAGCGGAGCCGCCGGGCGGCCATCTCCATCGACTCGCCGGTGCGCTCCATCTCGGCGGCGGTTTCGAATCTCCGGTTGTAGCACGGAACGCCGTATTTGGCGGCCTCCTTCTGGACGAGCACCTCGTCCTCGTCGCTTTCGGCGCCGCGCAGCTGGAAGTTGCAGTGGGCGACCCCGACCGTGTACCCGCAGCGGACGAAGAGCGAGAGCATGACCATCGAGTCGACGCCGCCCGAGACGGTCAGCAGGATGCGGTCGTCGTGCGTGGCGAGGTTGTTCTCGTCGATGTAGTGTTGAAAAGCTTCAATCAGTGCCATGACTCCTTATAATAGATTAACCTCGGTGTCGATCCGGATGCCGAACTTGTCGCAGACGGTCTGCTGGACCTTTCGGGCGAAGGCGATCACCTCGCTGCCCGTGGCGCCGCCGTAGTTGACCAGCACCAGGGCCTGGCGTTCGTGGACGCCGACCGCCCCTTCGCGGTGACCCTTCAGCCCGGCGCGGTCGATGAGCCAGCCGGCGGCCAGCTTCACGCGCCCTTCGGGGGCGGGGTAGTGGGGCATGTCGGGATACTGTTCGAGGAGCTTCCCGGCCACCGAAGCCTCGACGACGGGGTTCTTGAAGAAGCTCCCGGCGTTGCCCAGTACGGCCGGATCGGGGAGCTTCGCGCGGCGGATGGCGCAGATCGCCTCGCGGATGTTGCGGAGCGAGGCTCCGCCGCGGGCCTCGACCTCGCGTTCGACGTCGCCGTAGGCCAGCCGGGGGCGGGGCGTGCGGGAGAGTTCGAGCTCGATGGCGGTGATGATGACCCGTCCGCGGAGCGTATGCTTGAAGACGCTTTCGCGGTATCCGAAGGCGCAGTGTGCGGCGTCGAGGGTGAGCATCGAGCCGTTTTCGACGCAGAACATCTCGACGCGGCGGATCGTATCGGCGGCCTCGGCCCCGTAGGCGCCGATGTTCTGCACGGGGGCGGCACCGGCCCGGCCGGGGATGAGCGAGAGGTTCTCGAGGCCCCAGAGTCCGCGTTCGACGGCCCATTCGACCAGATCATCCCACTCGACGCCGGCCTCGGCGCGCACCCGCACCGTATCGCCCTGCTCGGAGAGGAGCGAGATCTGCCGGGCGACGGGCGTCACGAGCAGCCCGTCGTAATCCTGCGTGAAGAGGATGTTGTTGCCGCCCGAGAGGACCATCCAGCGAGGGGGCACTCCGTGGGCGAACAACGCGCGCAGATCGTCCGGGTTCTCGAACTCGACGAGGCGCGCCGCCTGCTGATCGACGCCGAAGCTGTTTCGGTCGCGCAGGCTGATGTGGTGAAATTCTCGGATCATGATGTGCAAAGTTACGAATAATTTGCGTAACTTTATTGCATGAAACCCCTAACCGATATGTTTACCGAACAGGATTTACAGCAAATTGCCGACCACGGGCTGACCCCGGCCCGGGTCGAAGCGCAGTTGGAGAATTTTCGCCGCGGTTTTCCGTGGCTGAACGTGGTGCGGGCCGCCTCGCCGGGCGACGGCATCGTGATGCTTGACGCGGCAGCGGCCGACGCCGCGGCGGCACGCTACGAGAAGGCCGCCGCAGGGCTCGATATCGTGAAGTTCGTTCCGGCGTCGGGAGCCGCCACGCGCATGTTCAAGGAGCTCTTCGCCTTCGTGAACGAGGGCAAGCGGTGTCCGGGCATCGACACGCTGCTCGAGAACATCGAACGCTTTGCCTTCTGGCCCGAACTGAAGGCGGTGCTTCCGGCCGGGGCCGACGACCGGGCGACGGTCAACGCCATCGTCAACGACGGCCTGGGCTACGGCCACAAACCCAAAGGGCTGGTGACCTTCCATGCCTACCCCGAGGGGGCTCGCAAGGCCGTTGAGGAGCACCTGGTCGAGGGGGCTGCCTACGCCTCGTCGAACGGCGTGGCGCGCATCCACTTCACCGTCTCGCCCGAACACATGGAGGGCTTCAAGGAGCTGTTGGCCCGGAAGGTGCCCCTCTATGAAAAACGCTTCGGGATCCGCTACGACATCTCGTTCTCGGTGCAGAAGCCCTCGACGGACACCATCGCCGTGAACCCCGACAACACCCCCTTCCGGCAGGAGGACGGGCGGCTGCTGTTCCGTCCGGCGGGCCACGGGGCGCTGATTGAGAACCTGAACGAGATCGACGCCGACGTGATCTTCATCAAGAACATCGACAACGTGACGACCGATGCGCGGCGCGGCGATACGATCCGCTTCAAGAAGGTGCTGGCCGGCGTGCTGCTCGACCTGCAGGAGCGGGTCTTCGAGTACCTGCGGGCGCTGGATGTCGACGGCTGCGAACTGGCCCCGATTGCGGAGTTCATCGAGCGGCGGCTGTGCGTGAAGCTGCCCGCGGACTACAATACGGCGCTGCTGCGTGCGGTGCTGGACCGTCCGATCCGCGTCTGCGGCATGGTCCGCAACGAGGGCGAGCCGGGCGGCGGACCCTTCTGGGTGGGGAATCCCGACGGCACGGAGTCGCTGCAGATTGCCGAGTCGAGCCAGATCGGTCCCGACGACCAGCCGCTGATGAAGTCGGCCACGCACTTCAATCCGGTGGATCTGGTCTGCGGTGTGAAGACCTCCAAGGGGGGCAAGTTCGACCTGCGGCAGTACACCGACCCCTCGACGGGCTTCATCTCGTCGAAGTCGAGCGGCGGCCGCGAACTGCGGGCCCAGGAGCTGCCCGGGCTGTGGAACGGTGCCATGGCGCGCTGGAACACGGTCTTCGTGGATGTTCCGATCACGACCTTCTCGCCCGTAAAGGTGGTGCAGGACCTGCTGCGTCCCCAGCACCAGTAGCGGTACGCCTTGAGTCCATGAAAAATCCCCGGTCCACAGATGGATCGGGGATTTTTTTGCGTCAATTTGCGTGGGATGCCCCTCTGCTGCGGCGATCTCCTGTTGCGTTTCTTTGCAGAGTTTGTCGGGGGCTCGTTTCTCCTATTTCAAGGTATAGCCGTCCGGGGTTTTGCAGAGGGTTCCCTGCTCGACCATCTGGCCGATCATGCGCGAAAGCGACGGACGCGCCACGCCGAGGATGAAGGCGACCTCCTGCAGGTTGCGGATCGAGTGGTTGTCCTTCAGATAGCTCACCACGCGCGAGGCGAGGCTCTGCAGGGCGAATTCGTTGATGCGCCGGCTGAGGAAGAGGCTGTGGTCGGAGATGATCGTCAGAAAGTTGCGCAGTACGGTGCGGTCCTGTTCGAGGATCTCGCGCAGGCTTTCGCGGGAGAGGACCCAGAGGCGGCAGTCGGCCTGGGCGATGATCGATACGGGATAGCGGTTTTCGGTTCCGAAGACGAATGCCGAGGCGAGCGTATCGGGGGCCGAGAGGGTGTCGAGGGTCAGTTCGCGCCCTTCGGCGCTGGTCATCTGCGCGTAGACGCTCCCCTCGCACAGCAGGAACAGCGTTCGGCAGACGTCGTCCTGCAGGGCGATGAAATCCCCCTTTCGGTAGGAGGCGTATCGGCCCGGGGAGCGTTGCAGAACCGCCTCCAGAACCATCCGGTCGCCCCCGCGGAAGAGGGGCATGTCGTAAATTTCACACTCCATCGAGGGTCGAATCTTGCAGTTGTGGATCCGGCGTAACATGGGTTACGCAAAACGTCGTTCGGGGGTTCTACTTTTGCACCCGGTTCGAAGGGGCGTTCTCCTCGGGACAGGATTCGACGGTGCTGCCCTTCGCCAACACGAACGAACGTACAAAGATAACAATAAAAAGGCCAAATGAGCAGATTTTTGACTGTTGTTTTATGGAGCAGCCTCTTGCTGACGGGGTGCCGGCAGGACGACTGGAGTCCGTCGGTACCGGCTGCGGCGGGCGATGCGGCGGTGTTCCGTCTCCGCGGCGGGGCCTACGACGGAGCGGCGACCCGCGTGGAGGATCTCCGTGCGGATTACGACCGCGTGGAGTTCCGCGTGGTTGACGCCGCCTCGGGGGATGCGATCGGCGATCTGAGGGGGCTCTACCACCCCGACGGTTCCGAACTGCGGATCGAGGGGCTTCGCGAGGGCGACTACCGGCTGCTGGTGCTGGGCATCCGCGGCGACTGGTCGCGTGACGGCGTGGAGGTGCACCCGATCTCGCACATCGACGAGGAGTGGGTGAGTTTTCCGGCCGATCCGGGCGAGCCGCTTGCGGCCGAATACTTCTATTCGCAGAGCCCCTTCACGGTGCGGACCGACATTTCGTCCGAGGGCATCGTCACCTCGCAGGTGACGGGCACGGAGACCCTCCAGCAGCGGATCATCGGGCGTGCCGACTTCACCTTCGCCTACGAGAATCCCTATATCCGCACGGCGCTCGTGTCGTTGCGTGCGACGCTCGGCGGGGCCCGCTTCCATACGGGAATGACCGGTACCGGGGAGTTTACCGGCGAGAGCGGCGAACTCTCGCTGGAGACGGATCTCGGGGAGGCCTCCACCTATTGTTTCCTGCCTCTGGCCGGGGGGACGTCGCTGCGGGGCGAGATCGAACTGGTGACGCGCACCTACCGCGGAGGCGAAGTGCGCCGCACGTTTGCCTACGAGCTCGCCGATCTGGAGCCCAACCGCATCGAACGGATCCATACGCCGGTGGTCCATCCGGACAATACGTCGGGTACGATGTTCATCACGCCGCAGGCTTACGCCGAGGGCTCGCATGGACAGATTCTGCAGGACGGCGAGCCGAAGACGGTCTACACCGATCCCGCGCAGCGGCGTTTCAATACGGCGGCGCCGCTTCAGCTCTCGGTGACCGACGCCGGCGAGCTCCATGCACGGTTCTACTCGCCGCGCCCCCTTTCGGGGGTGCTGGTCCGGGCGCGGATTCCGCGTGTCGACAGCGAGTATCTGGATCTGGCCTGGTTCGACAGCATACCGCCCTTTGCCGACTTCTGCGAGCGGCTGCCGCAGCTCGAACGTCCGACGCAGTGTCTGTCGGAGTCGGGCCGCTGGGTCGACCTTCCGCAGCTGACGGCGGCCGATTTCGAAGGGGTTGAGTTCGCCGTCGAGTGCGAGGACCCCTACTGGAAGAAACTGCGGCAGATCATCCACGGCTGGACCATTGCCTTCAGCCTTTTCAACGGTGATCCCGACCGTCCGGACGGCGGTCCCTCGGGCAACTGGATGGGTATCCGGCCCGTGCATTGCCGCGAGGCGGTGGCCTTCTTCCTGAACTTCACCTACATGATCGACATGCCCGAACACGAGGTGATCCTGCGCGAGAATCAGGACCGTCTCTACGGCAACGGCGGTGTCAACGACAAGGTGACCCCCGAGCGGGTGTTGAGCCAGATGCGCCAGAGCCGCAGTCTGAATGTCGGGCTGGTCTATCCGGGCAACGGCATCGTGGGTCTGGGCGGCGGTTCGTCGTACGGCGTCTACCAGCAGGCATGGCTCCAGCACTACTTCGACACCTATTCGTGCGAGATCATGTTCCACGAGCTGGGACACGTCATGGGCTACAACCACAGCAGTTCGTTCACCTACGGACCCTGGGCGCAGGAGCTGATGAACCATTTCTACGTCAACCACCTCGATCAGATGCCGATCGACTCGCCCTCCTATCTGAACAGCAGCCGGAATCCGACTTTATATTGAACCGATGATGAAGATGCGACATACGATACGCCTGGCAGCCGCGCTGTTGCTGCCGCTGTTTGCCTCGACGGGCTGTTCGCGCGACGAGGTGCTCCCGATGTCCGCTCCCGCGGCGTCGACGCTGGCCCTGCGGCTGTCGGCCGCAAGCCCCGACGGCGGGCTTGCGGAGGCTTCCGATGCCGAGTCGGTGATCCATGCCGTGACGGCCTGCCGCTTCGAGGCGGGACGGCTGCAGGAGGTGATTCCGGGGGTTGCCGCCGCCGGCGGACTCTACACCTTTTCGACGGCCACGCCGCGCGGCGAACTCCGCCTGGTGGCCAACGGCGCCGGTGTTGAGGCGCTCGGAAGCCTGCTCCCCGGCGTTACGACTCTTGCCGATTTCGAACGGCTCGAAGCCTCGCTCGGGGAGATGACCCGCGAGGGGCTGGCGATGACCGGCCGACTGACGCTCGACGCGGCGGAAGGGGCGGCCGGGGAGCGTGCCGTGACGCTGCGCCGCAGCGTGGCACGCATCGACCTGAGGTCGCGCGAGGCCGGGGTCGAGGTTCATTCGGTCGTCATCCGCCGGGTGGCGGACCGCGGATACCTTTGGGAGCCGTCGGCCCCGGCCTCGCCCTCCTCGGCCGCCCGCGACGAATTCCGTCGCGACTACGGCGACCGACCGCTGACGGGGGCGGGTGAGACGCTGCTCTACCTTTGCGAGCAGACGAACGACGCCATGGAGATCGAGGTGACGGCCCGTTTCGGCGGTGGCTGGCACCGCCTGCGGAGTACGCTCCCGGCCGCAATTCGTCGCAATACGGTCTATACGCTCGAGGTGCGCGGCCACGGTGCCGCGGCCGGCATCGAGGTGATCTCCGGCAGCTGGGAGACAGGTCCGGGCGTGGAGTCGACGCCTGTTGCTGAGGGGTTGATCGACGTCGCGTTGTCGGAACTTCCCGATGACGTACGGGTCAATGCCGCGTGCGACACGCTCTACATTCCCCATACGCCCAGCCGGCTGCGCGTCGTGCTGCGCGGCGGGGCGGGCTCCGAGGTGACGGTCGACGGCGCGGTGCGCGGAGTCGAGGTCACGCCGCAGCGTCTGACCCGCGGACTGGAGCAGGTGGCGGCCGTGGAGGTGAGCAGCCCGTTGCGGGTTCCGGGCACGAAGACCGGTTACGTCGGTCTGACGCTCTGGCGCGACGGGGTCACCTCGGGACGTGTCGTGCTCTGCTTCGCGGCCCACCCCGTGCGGGTCGAGGGTGAGTTGTCGTTCGACGATGCCGGACTCTGCGACTTCGGCCGCTACATCGAGGGCGAACTGGCCCGCATCACGCTCCCCGAGGGGATGCAGTTGCGGCTGGAGTTTGCCGACGGCGAGTCGCGGTGGATGGATCTGGCCGGAACGGAGGAGGGTGCGTGGCGCCTGCTCGGCGGCTGGAAGCCCAACGACCCGACGGCCGACGGCCGCGAACAGGAGGGACAACTGGTCATCACCGATGCGGCGGGCGGTTACGCGGAACGCTACACCGTGCGGCGCCGCAACTGGGGTCTTCCGGTGGTGAAGATCGGCGGCGAGTGGTGGTGCAAGTACAACCTGCGGGGCAATGCGAAACGTTTCGAGGATCAGGTCCCGATTGCGGGCGATCCTGCGGCGGACGGTGCGCTGGCCGACCATCTGATCGCCTGCGACGGTGAGGAGCTGCTCACGCTGCTGGGCGACCAGTACCAGGCGTGCAGCCCCGAGGGGCTTCCGCTGCGCCACAACGGCACGGCCTTCTACCACGAGGGAATGGTCTCCACGACGCAGAACTACGGAACGCTCGATCCGGCGGAGATGGCCCCCTACGGCTACCGGATCCCCGATTACGACGACTATGCCTTCTTTACGCGCAACGAGAACTACAACATCGGCGGAGTGGGCGAGCGCACGTATACGAATGCCGCCGGCGAGTCGATCACGGTGCGCATCCAGGAGCGCAAGGCCGAATTCCTGGGCCACGCCTACGGGACGATTGCCGTCTACGAATTCCGCTCGGGCGATGCCGTGTGGGTGCTGGCCGGGCTGGGCCATCAGTGGAACACCACGGCGGGCAGCATCTCGCCGATGATGCTGCTGCTGGCCACCTGGGGCAATGCCTCGAAGACGTGGGTCATGGAGGGTTACGCCGCGGCCGACCGCCCGGGACAGAACTGGATCAAGTTCATGGCCCAGAATACGACCAAGACGCGTCTGGTGCGCTGCGTGAAGACGCCCGTCGAATACATCTACGACTGATCATCGAACAAGCAACCACATAACCTTAAGTAAACAAAACGTTAAACAAGACAAAGACCATGAAAACGAACAAGATGACGACTGTGATGACGATTGCTTTTGCCGCCGCCATGGCCCTGGGCCTGAGCTCCTGCTCCGAGCGGATGGAGACTCCGGCAACGCCGGGTGCACCGGCGCTGTTGCCGGTGGTGAGGGCGCAGCTGGCAGCCTTCGAGGGCGGAGGCCAGGCGCTCGAGGGTGAGAATACGCTGACCGACCTGCGCGCCTGCCTCTTCGTGGATGGCACGCTGGCGAAGGTCTACACGCTGCCCGTGACGCCCGATGCCGGCCGCGGCGTGCAGCTGGAACGCCACGCCGGAACGCTCTACGTGGTGGCCAACACCGAGGGGCTGCTGGATCTCGATGCCCTGCAGCAGGGCAGCCTGAGCGAGAGCGACTGGAAGAAGATGGCCGTAACGACCGCCGGCAAGGCTCCGGCGAACTTCTTCTCGGGCAGCATCTCGCTCGACGGGCTGGAGAACACGCAGACGGAACTTCCGGTGACGCTCCGGCGCGGTGTGGCTCGTTTCGACCTGCAGATCCGCACGGCCGGCAAGGCTTCGGTAAGCAGCATCATGCTGAAGAATGCCGCGCAGTCGGCCTACCTCTTCCCGGTCGAGGGTGATCTTTCGCCCGAAGCCGTGTCGCGCCAGGATGTCGCCGCAACGATCTCGGAGCCGCTGACGCAGGATACCCCCGCCGTGCTTTACGCCTACGAGCAGGAGAACGACAACCTCACGGTGGAGATCGTGGCCGAGATCGACGGTCAGGTGAAGACCCTCACCAAACAGCTCGGCATGGCCCTCGAGCGCAACAAGATCTACACGCTCACGGTGCGCAAGGATGTCATCGACGTGAGCCTCGATCTCTCGTTCGACGAGTGGGAGCCGGGCGGTGACACCGAGCTCATGCCGGCACGCCGATAACCCGTCCGTCCGGACGACCGTACGTTTCACCCGTTCAACCTCGAAAAAAGCTGCAAATTCATGAAAAGACGAAATGATCTGTTGATGCGGACCCTGGGGCCGATGGCCCTGTGCGCAAGCCTTCTGGCGTGTGCGGAGTCTCCCGAGACGATTCCGGGGGATGCCGACTCGGGCGGGGTGGTCCGGATTTCGGCCACGTCGTTCGCCCCGGGCGGCGACGCCCCGGCGGTGGCGGGCGAGGCGGCGGTCGGAAGGGTCGACGCCTACCTCTTCGAGGCGGGGCGTCTGACGCGGATCTTTAGTGATCTCCCGCTCGTGGGATCGGGCTGCAGCCTGCCGCTCGAAAGCCTTTCGGGACGGCTCTACGTGGTGGCCGACGGCCGCCCGGAGCTTCTCGACGCGGCGCCGGAAGAGGGTCTCTCCGAGCAGGAGTGGCTCGCCGCGACGATCGGCGGTGACTCCCCGGCGGCCGAGCGCTTCTCGACCGCACGGCTCGATCTCTCGGAGGTGACGCCCGGCACGGCCTCCGTACCGCTGGCGCTGACCCACGGTACAGCCCGCGTCGACCTGCGGCTGCGGGTGGCCGGGGAGGCCGAAGTCCGTTCGATCACCTTCGCCGATGCCGCCTGTGCGGGTCCTCTCTGGAGCCGTGACGGGGCCGCCGTGAAGACCGGCACCGCCCTGCGCGATCTGGAGATCCGGATGGAGACTCCCCTTGCGGAGGATACCCCCGCGGTGGCCTACCTCTACGAACAGGACAACGCCTCGCTGCGCGTGCGCCTGGAGGCGGAGATCGACGGCAAGCCCTCCACGCTGGAGGGGGCGCTGCCGCGGCCGCTGCTCCGCAACCGCATCTATACGGTGACCGTGCGCAAGGATGCGACCGATACGGATGCCCGGCTGACGGTCGAGGCGTGGGGCGACGGTGGCGAGACGCCGCTCGATCCCGATCTCGACACTCCGCTGACGGTCGACACGGAGCGTTCGGAACTCCCCGACGGGGTGCGGGTCGAGGATGGAGGGTCGACCCTTGTGCTGCCCTACACCGAGACCGAGGTGATGCTGGCCGTGGCGTGCGACAGCCAGCTGGAGGTGATCCCGATGCCGGATTTCCCGCTGGTGGTCGAGGAGGTGTCGACGGGTGCTACGCCCGAGGATATCAACCTCTTCCGGATCCGCAAGGGGCTCTTCGCCCCGAACCGCGAGGCGGCCGGGGTGCCGCTGCGCTTCCGCCGCAAGGGGCTCGAACAGTTCTACCCCGAGGAGCGGATCCTGCTGGTGCTGGAGGCCAACCCTTCGCGTACGCAGGGGGCGCTGGAGTTCGACAATGCCGAACACACGGTCGATTTCGAACGCTATGTTGACAACGAGTTGGGTCGCTTCGTGCTGGCTCAGGGCAAACGCCTCGAGGTGGAGTTCGATCCGGGGGAGGATCCGTGGATCCGCCTCTCGGAAGCCGACGGCGACGCCCGGACGGTGCGTGTGGTGGCCGGCTGGCGCCCGAACGACCCGACGGCCGACGGACGCCGTCAGGCGGCCCGCCTGGTGGTGAGCAACCTTGAGGACGGTTCGCAGCGCGAGGTCTACACCGTCGTGCGCCGCAACTGGGGACTCCCGGTGACGTGGTTCCACGGCGTGTGGTGGTGCAAGTACAACGCCCGGGGCCGTTCGCGCCACTTCGAGGATCAGATCCTCTCGTCGGCCGACCCGGCCGTCGAGGCCGGCAAGAGCCTCTACGAATACCTGGGCTCCTGCCCGCCCGAGGAGTACTTCGACCTCTGGGGCTGGGGCTATCAGGGCGACAGCGGCCAGGGGCTGAAGGTCGTCGAGCAGGACGGCAAGGCCGTGCTTGGGGGTTTCTCGACCGACGTGACCGTACATATCAACAAACTGCCGGCCGACGCCCTCTCGCCCGACGGCTACGAGCTTCCCTCGATGGAGGAGTTCAACTGCGTCTTCGACGCCACGGACTACATCTGGATGATGTGGAGCGGTTCGCATACGCTCCGCACCCCCTGGGAGGGCCATTCGGCCATCAAGCGCACGCAGCAGCGGCGCAGCGACGTCACGGTCGGCTCGCTGACGCTCAACGAACTGATCAGCGTGCGGATGTGGAGCCCCGACTTCCCCGATGACGAGGGGATCACCTGGTACGGCGCCGCCGCACAGTGGAATGCCGACGGCATCCGCCACTCGAACCACTACAACAACATCCTCTTCGGCGTCCACTCGCCTGAAGGCTCGGGTTGGTACATCAACGGCGGCATGACCAACCTCTACATGACCCGGAACGGCGCCGGTACGAAGGATACGCGCACGCTGCGCTTCAAGAAGTCGGCCGTGGAGTATGTCTACGGCCCCGACGCCGACCGCCCGATGCGATGAGTCCTCCGCCGCCCGATGGCTGTGAAGGATCCTCCGTCACCCGACGGACGCGACCGCCGCTTTGCCGGCCGGACGTCCCGATTCCGAATCACCCCTGTCCCGAAAGGAGCAGGGGTGATTCGCTTTCCCGGACGCGATGATCGTTTTACACCCGAAATTCGTCATTTGCGGATAAATTGTCGCCGGCAAATGCGGTTTATTCGTAATCTTTTATATATTTGTAGGCGCATTTGAAAAACAATAATCAAAACACGATAACATGATGGAAAACAAACTGCAGGAGTTGACCCGCAAACTCTACGACGAAGGGTTGGAGAAAGGTCGTGCCGATGCCGACCGGCTGATCGCCGATGCCAAGGCCCAGGCGCAGAAGATCCTCGCGGAGGCCGAGACCCGCGCCGCCGGGATCGTCCGCGCTGCCGAGTCCCGCGCCGAGGATGTGGAGAAGAACACCATGACCGAGATCGCTCTGGCCGGACGGCAGGCCGTCTCGAAGATCAAGTCCGAGATCGCCACGATGATCGTCACCAAGGCTACGGCCGAAGGGGTCAAGTCCGCGGCGCTCGATCCGAAGTTCCTCGAGGAGATGCTCATCGCCGTGGCCCGCAACTGGAACGGTGCCGAGGCGGGCAAGGTGACGCTCGAAGCCCTGCTCCCGGAGGATGCCCGTCAGACACTCGACGCCGCCTTTGCCAAGAGCGCCCGTGCGCTGCTCGATGCCGGCATCGAGGTGGGGTGGTCCCGCGAGGTGAAGACCGGATTCAAGATCGGCGCCAAGGAGGGCGGTTACTACATCTCCTTCACGGATGCCGATCTGGAGGCCCTGCTGGGCGAATACCTCCGCGACAAGGTCTATCAACTCCTCTTCAAGGCTTAGGGCATGTTCGCAACCCAATACTATACGCTGGTTGCCTCGCTGAGGGAGTACGCGCTCGATGCCGATACGAAGGGCTTCGATGCCCGCGAGATCATCGACTCGATTCTCGAAGGGGTCTCGGCCGCCGATGCCCGCCGCGTGCGGCTTCTGTACGGCTACTACGACTGCGAGAATCTGGCGGCCCTGCGCAGCGGCCGGACGGCCTTCAATGAGCTGGGCAACCTTTCGCGCGAGGAGCTCGAGGAGGAGCTCCGCTCGCCGCAGCGTCTCCCCGAGGCGCTGGCTCGCGTGGTGAGGGCCTACGCCGATCCCGAAGGGGAGGAGGCCGAGTCGGTCGATACGGCGCAGCGCTTCGAGAAGGAGCTCTTCGAGGCCTATTACGCGGCCTGCGAGGGGTCGCGCAGCCGTTTCCTGCGCGCATGGTCGGCCTTCGACCGCACGCTGCGCAACGTCACGGCCGCCGTGGCGGCACGTACGGCCGGCCGCAGCATCGACGAGGCGGTGGTCGGCCAGGGCGATGTGGCCGATCAGCTGCGGCGCAGTTCGGCGGCCGACTTCGGCCTGCGCGGCGAACTGCCCTGGATCGACGCCGTGATCGCCGCCCTGAACGACGAGGCCAACCTCGTCGAGAAGGAGCGTAAACTCGATCTGATCCGCTGGTCGGAGGCCGCGGAACTGGCTACGTTCGACTACTTCGACATCGACGCCATCCTCTCCTATCTGGTCCGCGTGAATATCGTGGCGCGCTGGACGCGGCTCGATGCCCGACGCGGCCGCGAGATGTTCACCCGCCTGATGGCCTCGCTCGACGGCCGGCAGCTCATTGAAAATAAACAATAAAACGATACCATGAAAACTACGGGACGTGTAAACGGTATCATCTCCAACATCGTGATCGTCAAGGCCGACGGACCTGTGGGCCAGAACGAGATCTGCCACGTGTGGACGGGTGATACGAAGATGATGGCCGAGGTCATCAAGGTCATAGGCGATGCGGCCTATGTACAGGTTTTTGACAGCACGCGCGGGCTGAAGATCGGCGACCGCGTCGAATTCGAGGGGCACATGCTCGAGGTGACGCTGGCTCCGGGTCTGCTGTCGCGCAACTACGACGGTCTGCAGAACGACCTCGAGAAGATGGAGGGGCTGTTCATCGCCCGCGGGTCGATCACCGATCCGGTCGATTTCGACGCCGAGTGGGAGTTCACGCCGCTGGCCAAGGCCGGTGACAAGGTCTCGGCCGCCTCGTGGCTGGGCGAGGTGCAGGAGAAATGGGTGCGCCACAAGATCATGGTCCCCTTCACGATGACGGGCCGCTATACGGTCAAGAGCGTGGCCAAGGCCGGCAAGTACAAGGTGCGCGACACGGTGGCCGTGGTGACCGACGACGAGGGCCGCGACCACGAGATCACGATGGTGCAGAAGTGGCCCGTCAAGCAGGCCATCCGCTGCTACACGGAGAAGCCGCGTCCGTCGCGCGTCATGGAGACCGGCGTGCGCGCCATCGACACCTTCAACCCCATGGCCGAGGGCGGTACGGGATTCATCCCCGGGCCGTTCGGCGCCGGCAAGACCGTGCTGCAGCACGCCATCTCGAAACAGGCCGATGCCGACGTGATCATCATGGTGGCCTGTGGCGAGCGTGCCAACGAGGTGGTGGAGATCTTCAAGGAGTTCCCCGAACTGGTCGACCCCCGCACGGGCCACAAGCTGATGGAGCGTACGATCATCATCTGCAATACGTCGAACATGCCCGTTGCGGCGCGTGAGGCGTCGGTCTACACGGGTATGACCATCGGCGAGTACTACCGTTCGATGGGTCTGAAGGTGCTGGTCATGGCCGACTCGACGTCGCGCTGGGCCCAGGCACTGCGCGAGATGTCGAACCGTCTGGAGGAGCTTCCGGGTCAGGACGCCTTCCCGATGGACCTCTCGGCCATCATCTCGAACTTCTACTCGCGCGCCGGTCTGGTGAAGCTGACCAACGGCGAGACGGGTTCGGTCACCTTCCTCGGTACGGTGTCGCCCGCCGGCGGTAACCTCAAGGAGCCCGTCACCGAATCGACCAAGAAGGCCGCGCGCTGCTTCTACGCCCTTTCGCAGGGGCGCGCCGACTCGAAGCGCTACCCGGCCATCGACCCGCTGGACTCCTACTCGAAATACCTCGAATACCCGGAGATCCGCGAATACCTCGACGGCCATATCGAGAAGAACTGGGTCGACCTGGTCTATGCCGGCAAGACGATCGTGCAGCGCGGCAAGGAGGCCAACGACCAGATCAACATTCTGGGTGACGACGGTGTGCCGGTCGAGTACCACGAGCGCTTCTGGAAGTCGGAGCTGCTCGACTTCGTCATCCTGCAGCAGGACGCCTTCGACGCCATCGACGCCAACTGCCCGATCGAGCGTCAGAAGATGATGTACGAGATGGTGCTGGGAATCTGCCGGAAGGAGTTCTCGTTTGCCGATTTCGAGCAGTGCTCGCAGTTCTTCAAGGGGTTGATCAACCTCTTCCGCCAGATGAACTACTCGGAGTGGAAGTCGGAGAAGTTCGAGAACTACAAACGACAGATCGAAGAGTATGTGAGTGAAAAAAACAACTAAGCCATGACAACACGCGCATTTCAGAAGATATATACCCGCATTGACAACATCACCAAGGCCACGGTGACGCTCCGGGCCCAGGGGGTCGGCAACGACGAACTGGCCACCGTGGGCGGCAAACTGGCCCAGGTGGTGAAGATTATGGGCGAGAACGTGACGCTTCAGGTTTTCGCCGGCACCGAGGGCCTCGCGACCGATTCGGAGGTCATCTTCCACGGCGAACCGCCGAAGCTGCGAGTTTCGGACGCCCTGGCCGGGCGCTTCTTCAACGCCTACGGCGAACCGCTCGAGGGCGGTGAGATCGTCGAGGGCGAGGCCCGCGAGATCGGCGGCCCGACGGTCAACCCCTTCAAGCGTATCCAGCCCTCGGAGCTCATCGCAACGGGTATCGCCGGCATCGACCTCAACAACACGATCGTCACGGGCCAGAAGATCCCCTTCTTCGCTGACCCGGACCAGCCCTACAACGCCGTGATGGCCAACGTGGCCCTGCGTGCCAAGGCCGACAAGATCATCTTGGGCGGCATGGGTCTTACGAACGACGACTTCCTCTACTTCAAGTCAGTCTTCGAGAACGCCGGTGCGCTGGACCGCATCGTCTCGTTCGTCAACACGACGGAGAATCCGCCGGTCGAGCGTCTGCTTGTCCCGGACATGGCGCTGACGGCGGCCGAATACTTCGCCGTCGACAAGGGCGAGAAGGTGCTGGTGCTGTTGACGGACATGACGCTCTACGCCGATGCCCTGGCCATCGTCTCGAACCGTATGGACCAGATCCCCTCGAAGGACTCGATGCCCGGATCGCTCTATTCGGACCTGGCGAAGATCTACGAGAAGGCCGTGCAGCTGCCCAACGGCGGTTCGATCACCATCATCGCCGTGACGACCCTTTCGGGCGGCGACATCACGCACGCCGTGCCCGACAACACGGGTTACATTACGGAGGGTCAGTTGTTCCTGCGCAACGATTCGGATACGGGCAAGGTGATCGTCGACCCGTTCCGTTCGCTGTCGCGTCTGAAGCAGTTGGTCATCGGCAAGAAGACGCGTGAGGACCATCCGCAGGTGATGAACGCCTGCGTGCGTCTGTATGCCGACGCAGCCAACGCCAAGACGAAGCTCGAAAACGGTTTCGACCTGTCGGACTACGACGAACGGGCCCTGAAATTCGCCCGCGACTACTCGGAAAAACTGCTGGCGATCGACGTCAACATCGGCATCACGGAGATGCTCGACACGGCGTGGAGCCTCTTTGCGAAGTACTTCTCGAAGGAGGAGGTCGCCATCAAGGAGGAACTCATCAGGAAATACTGGAAGGAGGCGTAAAAGAAGATGGCCATCAAGTTCCAATACAACAAGACCTCGCTGGGCGAACTCGGCAAGCAGCTGAAAATGCGGCAGAAGGCCCTTCCGACGATCAAGAGCAAGGAGTCGGCGCTGCGTTCCGAGGTGAAGAAGGCGAAGGACTCCGCAGGCGACTACCGTCGGCAGCTCGAAGCCCTGAAGGCCGAGTACGACTACATGGTGTCGTTGTGGGGAGAGTTTGACAGTGACCTGCTCCGCATTGCGGATGTGGATCTGGCCGAGCGCAAGATCGCCGGTGTCCGCATCCCCGAGCTGGAGGGGGTCCGCTTCGAGGAGAAGGCCTACGACCTCTTCTCCTCGCCGGCGTGGTTTGCCGACGGGGTGGGGATCCTCAAGCGGCTGGCACGCCTGGGCCTCGAATATGAGGTCTATGTGCGGCGCATGGAGCTGCTGGATTTCGCCCGCCGCAAGACCACGCAGAAGGTGAATCTCTACGAAAAGGTGCAGATCCCGGGCTATGAGGATGCCATCCGCAAGATCAAGCGCTTCATGGAGGACGAGGAGAACCTTTCGAAATCGGCCCAGAAGATCGTCAAAAACAAACAACAGGCTGCCGGGGAGGGCGCTCTGCTATGATAGCCAGAATGTCGAAATACGACTTTGTGCTCTATGCGGCACAGAGCGGGGATTTCATCGCCCGGCTGCGTGAGCTCGGGCTGGTGGACATCACCACCACGGGGTGGGAACCCTCGGAGGAGGACCGGCAGCTGCTGCTCGACATCGAGGGTTGCACGAAGGCCGCGGAGTTCCTCAAGGCGTTCCGCGCCGACAGAAGCCACGATGCCCTGCGCGGCGAACCCTTTGCCTCGGGGCGCGAGGCCTACGAACACTATGCCGCGGCGCAGCGCGAAGCAACCGCCATCCGCACGGAGATCGCACGGCTGGAGAAGGCGGCCGACGAGTTGCGTCCGTGGGGCGCGTTCGATGCGGAGCGCACGGCGCAGCTGGCGGCCGACGGCGTTGTGCTGCGTTATTTCTCGGCGCAGCGCAGTACGTTCGACAAGATGAAGGAGGAGTGGGCGGCCAGCTATACGCTCTCGGAGATCTCGCGCACGGATGCTGCGGTATGGTTCGTCGTGGTGACGGCTCCGGGTGAGGAGGTGGCCATCGACGCCCAGGAGATGAAGACCCCTCAGATGGATATCCGCGAGGCGGAGCGTCGTCTGGCGGCCGAGCGGGAGCGTCTGTCGGCGCTCGACGCGGAATTTGCCCGCGTGGCGGCCTCCGAAGAGCTGCTGGCGCAGTATGCCGCCGAACTCAGGGAGCGGCTGCAGGGCGTGCGCGTCGAGGCGACGGCCCGGCACGAAGCCGACGGCTCGCTGGTGATCATGGAGGGGTGGGCCGAGACCGAAACCTCGGCGAAGGTCGACGCGCTGCTCGAGGCGTACCCCAATGTCGTCTGGCTCAAGAGCGACCCGACGCCCGAGGACGATACGCCCGTCAAGCTGAAGAACAACCGCTTTGCGCGGATCTTCGAGATGATCGGCGACCTCTACGCCCGGCCGAAGTACGGCACGCTGGATCTGACGCCCTTCTTCGCGCCGTTCTACATGCTCTTCTTCGGCATCTGTCTGAACGATGCCGGATACGGTCTGGTATTGCTGGCCGCGGGACTCTTCATGCTGTACAAGTTCCGCGAGCCGGGCATGATGCGCCGCGCCGCGTGGTTCGCCACGCTGTGCGCCCTGACGACGGTCGTCTTCGGCGCCATCTGCGGCTCGTTCTTCGGCCTGAGCCTCAGCGAGTACTTCCCCTCGATCCCGTTCTTCGACTTCCAGGGCAAGTTCTTCATCATCTCGCTGGTGATCGGTCTGGTGCAGATCCTTTTCGGCATGGCGCTCAACATCTGGACGACGACGCGCTGCTTCGGCATCACGCACGCCTTCGGGCAGTTGGGATGGTTCATCATCCTCGTCTCGTGCTCGCTGGCCGTGGCGCTGCCCATGGCCGGGATCACGATTCCGGGCTTCACGTCCGGGTCGGTGGCCTTCTACGTGGCGCTGGGAATCGGCGGTGTGCTGCTGCTGGTGCTCAACAACCCGCGGCGCAATCCGCTCGTTAACGTCGGAGCCGGGCTGTGGGATCTCTACAACAACATCACCGGCCTGCTGAGCGACGTGCTGTCGTACATCCGTCTGTTCGCCATCGGACTGTCGGGCGGTGTGCTGGCACTGGTCTTCAACACGCTGGCCGAGGGCTTCGTCCCCGAGGGCGCCAACATCGTGGTGCGGCTGCTGGTGATGATTCCGATCCTGCTGATCGGCCACGGCATCAACCTCTTCATGTCGACCATCTCGTCGTTCGTTCACCCGATGCGACTCACCTTCGTGGAGTTCTTCAAGAACGCCGGCTTCGAGATGGCCTCGCGGTCGTTCGACCCCATCCGCAAAATGGACAAGACAAACGAATAAACAAAACAATAATCAAAAACTTTTCAAAACACTATGGAAACAACAACAGCATTGGTAATGGCTTACGTCGGCGTAGCGTTGATGGTGGGCCTGGCGGGCATCGCATCCTCCATCGGAACGGCCATCGCAGGCATGGCTTCGGTCGGTGCCATGAAGAAGAACGGCGACGCCTTCGGTAGCTACATGATCCTCTCGGCGCTCCCCGGTTCGCAGGGCCTCTACGGCTTCGTCTGCTTCTTCCTCGTGCAGGGCGGACTGACCAACCCGACGATGACGCAGGGCGCAGCCATTCTGGGTGCCGGTATTCTGGTCGGTATCGTCAATCTGGCTTCGTCGATCTATCAGGCGAAGATCTGCGCCAACGGTATCGCTGCCATCGGAAACGGTCACGACGTGATGGGTAAGACGCTGATTCTGGCCGCCTTCCCGGAGTTGTACGCCATTCTGTCGGTTGCCGCCACCTTCCTGATCGCCACGCTCGACGGCGTGAACCTCTTCTAAGGAGGCGCATTTCCGCGATGCAAAAAAGCCCCGTCCATTTCGGACGGGGCTTTTGCGTGTTGGGGGCAGAATCGGCACGCCGGGGCAGAACCCGCGGGCAGAGGCGGAATCGGCGGGCGGGGGAGGAGCATCGGCGGGCCGGCTGGGCGGTGAGGTGCGGGCATCCCGATTGTGGCAATGCGGATGACACTCTCATACGGGCCCCATGCGCGACACCCTCGTACGTGTGCCCATGTGCGACTCTCTCATACGGGCGTCCTTCACGACTCTCCACATACGTGCGTCCGCGCACGATACCAGTCCCCCCCCCTCTCTCCGGAATTACCGGCCGCGGCGGCGCGAGGAGTGGCTCACCTTCGGCCCTGGACCTTTGTCAGAGACCTTGCCTTTGCCCTTGCCGCGACTGCGGTCGTCGGACGATCCGGAGCGGCGGTTCGGCAGTCCGGGCAGCAGCAACTCGAAGTCGAGCTGGCGCTTCTGCAGGTCGGCCCGCTTGACGCGGATCCGCACGGGGCTGCCCAGCGTCAGCTTGATGCCGGTCGAGCGCCCGATCACCTCGTACTGCTGTTCGTCGAAGAGGAAGAAGTCGCCCGGAATATCGCGCAGGAAGGACATACCCTCGATGTGGGTCTCGTCCAGTTCGACGTAGATGCCCCATTCGGTGAGTCCCGAGACGTGGCCGTCGAACTCCTCGCCGATGTGCTCCTTCATGAATTCGACCATCTTGTACTTGATCGAGGCGCGTTCGGCCTCGGCGGCGATCACCTCGCGCTCCGATGCCCGCACGCAGAGCTCCTCGACGGGATCCTTCGGTACCGACTTGCCGCCCTCGAGGTAGTGGGCCAGCAGACGGTGGACCATCATGTCGGGATAGCGGCGGATCGGTGAGGTGAAGTGCGTGTAGTAGGGGAAGGCCAGACCGTAGTGGCCGATGTTGTCGGTCGAGTAGTAGGCCTTGGCCATCGAGCGCACGGCCATCGTCGTGACGGCGTTCTCCTCGGTTGAACCCTTGACCTGCTTGAGAAGTTTGTTCATCTCCCGGGCCACGGCGCGCCCCTTCGAGGCCTTGAAGATGTGGCCGAAGCGGAGGATGAACTGCCGGAAGCGGTCGAGCTTCTCCTCGCTGGGCGAGTCGTGGACGCGGAAGACCATCGTGCGGGGCACGGCGCGCCCCTTGTCGTTGCGGCGGTGGGCGCAGAATTCGGCCACGCGCCGGTTGGCCAGCAGCATGAACTCCTCGATCATCTGGTTCGACTCCTTCTGCTCCTTGAAATAGACGCCCAGCGGCTTGCCGCTCTCGTCGAGCTTGAACTTCACCTCCTCGCGTTCGAAGGCGATGGCGCCGTTCTTGAAACGCTGGGCCCGCATGGCCTGGGCCAGGCGGTTGAGCGTGAGGATCTCCTCGGCGTAGTCGCCCCGGCCGGTCTCGATCACCTCCTGCGCCTCGGCGTAGGTGAAGCGGCGGTCGGAGTGGATCACCGTGCGGCCGAACCACTCGTCGAGGATCTCCAGGTTCTCGTTCATCGTGAAGACGGCCGAGAAGCAGAGGCTCGTCTCGTTGGGACGCAGCGAGCAGAGCTCGTTCGAGAGGCGCTCGGGGAGCATCGGAACGGTGCGGTCGACCAGATAGACCGACGTGCCGCGTTCGACGGCCTCGTCGTCGAGCACCGAGTGGGGCTTGACGTAGTGGGTGACGTCGGCGATGTGGACGCCGATCTCCCAGACGCCGTCGCGCACCTTGCGCACCGAGAGGGCGTCGTCGAAGTCCTTGGCGTCGGCCGGGTCGACCGTGAAGGTCACCACCTGGCGGAAGTCGCGCCGGCTGGCGATCTCACGGGCCGTGATGCTGCCGTCGATGGCCTTGGCCGCCTCCTCGATTTCGGGTTCGAAGCGGTAGGGGAGTTCGTATTCGGCCAGGATGGCGTGCATCTCCGTATCGTTGTTGCCGGCGATGCCCAGCCGCTCGACCAGTTCGCCCACGGGGCTCTTGCTGCCGGGCTGCCAGTCGACAATGCGCACGACGACCTTCTCGCCGTCGCGCACGTCGGGATAGGCGCGTTTCGAGAGGTAGATGTCCATCGGCATGCGGCGCGAGTCGGCCCTGACGAAGATCTGGTGGGCGCCGACCTCGGCCACGCCGACGTAGGGCTTGTGACACCGTTCGAGGATGCGCGTCACCTCGCCCTCGAACTTGCCGTTGCGGCCGCGGTGGATGACGGCCACCTCGACGCGGTCACCGTCCAGCGCATTGGCCGTGTTGCGCGGGTTGACGAAGATATCCTCCTCCTGCCCCTCGACCTCGACGTAGACGGCTCCCGACTGCGTCATGCTGGCCACACCCTCGTAGAGCGGGCGGTGCTGCTGCGAGAGGCGGTACTTTTCGCGCGAGCACTCCTCGACGATCCCCTCGTCGAACAGCCGGCTGAGGATCTCGAACGTCTCGCGGCGCCCCTCCTTCGAGGCTCCGCCCGAGACCGATGCCAGGTATTTGAGCGTGAACTGCGTGTTGGGAAAATCGCGGAACATGTGAAGAATGATCTCTTCACGGGCCGATCGCTTGTTTTTGGCCCCCTCTTTCGGGGTCCGTTGTTGTCTCTTGTTCATATCGTGTGTCTTTATTTTTCGAGAATCCGCAGGGCCAGTTCGTGCATGAAGGCGATGCCCGGTTCGATAGCCCCCTCGTCGGGAAGGAACGTCGCCGTGTGGGAGCGTCCGGCCGCGGCGCCGACCCCGAGGCGGTAGAAGAGCGATGGATACTCCCGGCAGTAGAAGCCGAAATCCTCGGCCGTGGTCCGCAGCGGAAGCATCTCGATGTGGCGTCCTTCGTGGCGGGCGATGGCCACGGCCAGTTTGACGAGGATCTCGTCGTTGACCACGCACGGGTAGCCGTGGCTGATCTCCACGCGGGTCTTCACGCCGCGTCGCGCGTCGATCTCGGCGGCGATGTTGGCGATGCGCTGGTGGAGGATCTTGCGCTGGCGTTCGTCGAACGTGCGCAGCGTCCCCTCCATGTAGACCTCGTCGGGGACGATGTTCGTGGCGCCGAGGGCCTCGAAGCGGCCGATCGACAGCACGCACTCCTCGCCGTTGAGGGCTACCAGCCGCGTGAGCAGTTCGGCTCCGGCGGCCACGGGGTCCTTCAGCAGCTGGCGCATGGCGCCATGGCCGCCCGTTCCGTGGATCCGCAGCCGCAGTTCGTCGCTCGAGGCCATGTACTTTCCGGCTCGGAATCCGAAGCTGCCGACCTCGAGCTGCGCATCGACGTGTTCGCCCACCACGGCGCGGATGTCATACCCCTCGAAGGGCTTTTCGGCCAGCACGAGCGATGCGCCGCCCGGGTTGCACTCCTCGCCGGGCTGGAAGAGCCCGAAGAGCGTACCGCGGAAGTCGGGCCGGGCGGCCATGCGCTGCAGCACGCCGTAGAGGACGGCGGCATGCATGTCGTGGCCGCAGGCGTGCATCACGCCGCGGCGCTGCGAATGCCACGTACAGTCGTTCTGTTCGTCGATCGGCAGGGCGTCGATGTCGGCCCGCAGCACGACGGCGCGGCGGTCGTCGGCCACACTTTTCGATCCGCGGATCGAGGCCAGGACGCCGGTCCCGGCCACGCGGCGATGGGCGATCCCCAGCGCATCGAGCCGCTCTTCGATATAACGGGCCGTCTCCTGCTCCTGGAACGAGAGTTCGGGATGGGCGTGCAGATGGCGTCGGAATTCGACGGGGGTTATCTCCTTGTTACTTTCCATATAACCTTTGAAAGAAAATAGCTTGTCAGAGGCCGCTCCCCGGACGAATCGTCCGCCCGGTGCGTGACTCCGCGTTGTCCTTCTTTCGGGGCGGGAGGGCGGTCCGGTCTGTTTCCCGGCCCGGACGCACCCTCCCCCTCTCTTTGATCAGAAGAGCGCCGAAACGATCTTCTGAATGTTTGTTGTGCGGCTCATTGTATAATAGTGCAGCACCGGGACGCCGGCGGCCATCAGTTTGCGGCTCTGGGCGATGGCCCATTCGGTGCCGATCTCGCGGGCGCTTTCGGGGTGGGCCTTCACCTCGCGGGCCAGCTCCTCGGGGATCGAGACGTGGAACGTCTCGGGCAGCACCTCCAGATGGCGGGGCGTCGACAGCGGTTTCAGTCCGGGGATGATCGGTACGGTGATCCCCGCCTCGCGGCAGCGGCGCACGAAGTCGAAGTACTTGCGGTTGTCGAAAAAGAGCTGCGTGATGACATACTCGGCGCCGGCGTCGATCTTGGCCTTCAGGTGGGCGATGTCCGAGGTGATGTCGCGCGCCTCGAAGTGGACCTCGGGATAGCCGGCCACGCCGATCGAGAATTTCGAGTGGTGGCACTCTTCGACCTCGCCGTCGATGAAGCGGCCGTGGTTCATGTCGTCGATCTGCCGCACCAGGTCGATGGCATGGGCATGACCCTGCGGATGGGGCATGAAGCGGCGTTCGTTCTGCGACTTGTCGCCGCGCAGCGCCAGCACGTTGTGCAGTCCGAGGAAGTCCATGTCGATGAGCGTGTCCTCGATGTCGTATTTCGACAGCCCGCCGCAGATCAGGTGCGGAACCACCTCCACGCCGTAGCGCTGCTGGATGGCCGCCGAGATGCCGACCGTGCCGGGGCGCCGCCGCACGACGTGCCACTCGATGCTGCCGTCCTCGCGTACGGTCTCCTTGATTGCCTCGCGGTGGAACGTGATGTTGATGTAGGCCGGGCGGTAGGGCATCAGCGGCTCGATGGCGGCGAAGATCTTCTGGCTGCCGTCGCCCTTGAGCGGCGGCAGGAGTTCGAAGGCGAAGCGCGTGCGCTTCGTGGCGATGGCTTCGCGGATGATATCGACTACGTTCATGGCTGTGTCAGAGATTGTTGGGAATGAGTTTCTTGATTTGCTCGACCTCCATGCCGCGGCGGCGCGCGTAGTCGAGCAGCTGCTTGGTGTCGATCGTCCCGACGGAGAAGTACCCGCCGTCAGCGAACATCAGTCCGCAGATCGCCTCACCCGGATTGATCATCCAGTTCTCCGTCAGGCGCATGCCGGTCGTCGTTTCGACGGCCAGCAGGTCGAAGACCTCGCGCTTGAGCGAGTGGTCGGGCGCCGAGGGGTAGCCGAAGGCCACGCGGCAGCCGCGGTAGTGGCCGCGGATGATCTGCTGCGAGTCGATGCCGCCCTCGGTCTCGTAGCCCCACATCTGGCGCCGTACGAAGGTGTGCACCGCCTCGCCGAAGGCCTCGGTCAGCCGGTCGGCCAGCAGCTTCGACAGGATGGCCGAGTAGTCGTCGGCCTCCTTGCGGAAGCGCTCCTCGAGCTCCTTGAGTCCGATGCCGGCCGTCAGCGCAAAGCAGCCGATCCAGTCACCCTTCGGGGCGATCCGGTCGGCCAGCGACTGGTTCTCCTCGCCGCGCGTCTGGTTGCGTAGCATCGGGAGCCGTTTTTCACGCCCCTTGGTGTCCGTGATGAGGATGTCGTCGCGCTCCGAACGGGCCGGGAAGATCCCCACAACCCCCTGCAGCGTCAGCAGATGCTCCTCGCGGATCCGCTTCAGCAACGCCTGGGCATCGTCGAAGAGCTTGCGAGCCTCGGGACCCTTCTCGGGGTGGTCGAGGATCTCCGGATAGCGACCCTTGAGCCCCCAGGCCGGGAAGAAGAAGTTCCAGTCGATGAAGGGCTCGGCATCCGAGATGTCGAAGTCGGGGAAGACCAGACGCCCCGTGTGGAGCGGCTTGACGGGTTCGTGGGGCGGCAGCCCGCGGCGCGCCTTGTGCACCTCGACGATCGGAATCAGATCGCGCTGGCGGAGTTTGCGGGCATACTCCTCGCGCAGCGCGGCCTGCTGCCGCTTCACCTCTTCGACATAGGCCTCGGAACGGTTGCCCAGCAGCCGGGCCAGGATCTGCGTGTTCTGGCTGGCGTTGGCCGAGTGGATGACCGCCCCCGAGTAGACCGGGGCGATCTTCACGGCCGTATGGAGATCCGACGTCGTGGCGCCGCCGATGATCACCGGAATGCGCAATCCGCGCCGTTCGAGCTCCTCGCAGATGTGGGCCATCTCGTCGAGCGACGGGGTGATCAGTCCGCTCAGCCCGATGACCTGCGCCCCCCACGCCACCGCCTCGTCGACGATGCGTTCGGCCTCGACCATGACGCCCAGATCGCGGATCTCGTAGCCGTTGCAGGCCATCACCACCGAGACGATGTTCTTGCCGATGTCGTGGACGTCGCCCTTCACCGTGGCCACCAGCACCTTGCCGGCCGAGTGGGTCGTGGTGGCGGTCCCCTGCTCGATGTAGGGGGTCAGCACCGCCACGGCGCGCTTCATCACGCGGGCCGTCTTCACGACCTGCGGCAGGAACATCTTCCCCGCACCGAAGAGTTCGCCGACCTGCTCCATGGCGGGCATCAGCAGCCGGTCGATCACCGCCATCGGGCTGCCCAGTTCGCGGTAGGCCTCCAGCGCATCCTCCTCGATGTGGTCGGCAACGCCCTTGAGCATGGCGTAGTCGATGCGTTCGCGGAGCGTGCCGCTGCGCCAGACATCGGCCTGCTGCGGCTCCTGCTGCGCCGTCTGCTGCACCTGATGGGCATACTCCGTGAGGCGTTCCGAGGCATCGGGCCGGCGGCACAGCAGCACGTCCTCGACCCGTTCGAGCAGTTCGGGCTCGATCTGGCTGTAGACGCGCAGCATCTGCGGGTTGACGATCCCCATGTCCATCCCGGCGCGGATCGCGTGGTAGAGGAAGGCCGAGTGCATCGCCTCGCGCACGGCGTTGTTGCCGCGGAAGGCGAACGAGAGGTTCGACACCCCGCCCGAGACCTTCGCCCAGGGCAGGTGCTCCTTGATCCAGCGTGTGGCGTCGATGAAGGCCTTGGCGTAGCCGTCGTGTTCGGGAATACCCGTCGCCACGGCCAGTATGTTGGGGTCGAAGATGATATCCTCGGCCGGGAATCCGTTGTCGGTCAGCAGGCGGTAGGCGCGCTGCGCCACCTCGATCTTGCGTTCGCAGGTGTCGGCCTGCCCGCGCTCGTCGAAGAGCATCACCACGGCGGCGGCTCCGTAGCGGTGGATTTCGGCCGCACGCCGCAGGAACTCCGCCTCGCCCTCCTTCAGCGAGATGGAGTTGACCACCGACTTGCCCTGCACGACCTCGAGGCCGGCGGTGAGCACCTCCCACTTCGACGAGTCGATCATCACCGGCACGCGGGCGATTTCGGGCTCCGCGGCCATCAGGTTGAGGAACGTGCGCATGGCCTCCACGCCGTCGATCATGCCGTCGTCCATGCAGACGTCGACCACCTGCGCTCCGGCCTCGACCTGCGCCCGGGCCACCGAGAGGGCCTCTTCGTAGTTGCCCTCGCGGATGAGCCGCGCAAAGCGGGCCGAGCCGGCGACGTTCGTCCGCTCGCCGATGTTGATGAAGTTCGCCTCGGGGACCACCCGCAGCGGTTCGAGTCCGGCGAGCACCGTTTCGTGGCGCGGCTCGGGCAGCGGACGCGGGGTATATTGGTCGACGATTTTCGAGAGTTCGAAGATGTGGGCCGGAGTGGTTCCGCAGCAGCCGCCGACGATGTTGACCAGTCCGCGGCGCATGTACTCGCCCAGATCCTCGGCAAACATCGCCGGGGTCTCGTCGTAACCGCCCATGACGTTGGGCAGTCCGGCGTTCGGGTGGGCCGAGATGCGGGTCTGGGCCACCTTGGCCAACCGTTCGAGGTAGGGCATCAGCTGCCGGGCCCCGAAGCCGCAGTTCAGGCCGATCGACAGCAGCCGCGCGTGGGAGAGCGACGCGGCGAAGGCCTCGACGGTCTGTCCCGAGAGGGTGCGGCCGCTGGCATCGGAGAGCGTCCCGGAGACCATCACCGGGATCTGCCGCCCGAGCTCCTCACACAGGCGGTCGATGGCGTAGAGGGCCGCCTTGGCGTTGAGCGTGTCGAACACGGTCTCGACGAGCAGCACGTCGACTCCGCCCTCCACCAGTCCGCGGGCCTGGTCGGTGTAGGCGTCGACCAGCTGGCGGAAGGTCACCTCGCGGGCTGCGGGGTTGGCCACGTCGGCCGACATCGAGGCCGTGCGGTTCGTGGGGCCCATCGATCCGGCGACGAAGCGCGGTTTCTGCGGGTTGCGCGCCGTGAAGGCGTCGGCCGCCGCGCGCGCCACCTCGGCGGCCGCGCGCGAGATCTCGCGGGCCAACCCCTCGAGCCGGTAGTCGGCCAGCGAGACGGCATTGGCGTTGAACGAATCGGTTTCGATGATGTCGGCACCGGCCGCCAGGTATTTTTCGTGGATTTCGCGTACCACCTCCGGGCGGGTCAGCACCAGCAGGTCGTTGCAACCCTTGAGCTGCACCTCCCACGTGCGGAAGCGCTCGCCGCGGTAGGCCGCCTCGTCGAGTCCGTAACTCTGGACCATGGTGCCGAATCCGCCGTCGAGCAGCAGGATGCGGTGCTCGAGCAGCGCTTGCAGCGTCTTGTTTTTCGTTTCTGCGGGTATCATTGTTCGATAATCTCTATTTCGAAGAGTTTGCTCCAGTTCTTGCCCGTGACGAAGAGGCGTTTGGAGGCGGGGTCCCAGGCTATGCCGTTCAGCACGTCGGTCGAGGGGGTGCGCTCCCCGTCGGGCAGCAGCCCCGTGAGGTCGACCACCCCTTCGACGCGGCCCGTTGCCGGGTCGATGATGACGAGTTGGTCGGTCATGTAGACGTTGGCCCAGATGCGGCCGTCGATCCACTCCAGTTCGTTGAGGAAGGGGACCGGTTCGCCCTTCAGGGTGACGGTCACATGGCCGCTGCGGCGGAACGTCGCCGGGTCGACCGTGTAGAGGTTGGCCGATCCGTCGGTCATGTAGAGCTGTCGTCCGTCGGTGGTGATTCCCCATCCCTCGCCGGCGTAGCGGTGGTCGCGGAGCTTCTCGAGACCGCCCTCGGTGATGCGGTAGACGTGGGCGGTGTTCGACTGCCAGGTGAGCTGGAAGAGTTCGTCGCCCAGGATGGCGATCCCCTCGCCGAACTCCGAGCGCGGCAGCGTGGCCAGCACCCGGCTGCGGCCCGAGACCGGATCGAGCGTCTGCACGACCGATTCGCCGTACTGGCCCGTCCCCTCCCACAGCGCACCGTCGTGCCACAGCAGACCCTGCGTATAGGCCTTCGTGGAGTGGGGGTGGGAGGCCTTGACGCGGTAGGTGTAGTGTTTCGGTTCGGCGGGCACGGAGGCCGTCGTATGTTTTCGGGCCGTCGTATGTTTTCGGGCCGTCGAGCGTGTTCGGGCCGGGGAGTTCCCGCAGGCCGTGAGCAGGGCGCTCGCCAGCAGAAGAGTCGTCACAAGTTTCATCGTTCGCGGAGATAAAGCCTACAAAGGTACGAAAAGCAAACCACAAATCATAATTTCACCTAATAATATGGAGCTATCTGTTGGGCGGATCGGAATAATTTCGTATCTTTGCCTCCCGATTCCGAGTGGAAAAACGCAAGAAATCAGATATAACAAACTCATTATGAAGATCGTAAGAGAACAACACGGCGAGAATAACTCGCTGATCCGCGTGACCGTCGGTCAGGACGATTACGGCCAGGAGGTCGAAAAGGCGCTGCGCGAGTATCGTCGCAAGGCCAATATTCCGGGATTCCGTCCCGGCATGGTCCCGATGGGCATCATCCGCAAGATGTACGGCAAGGGTGTCGTGGCCGAGCAGTCCTACCGCAAGGCCTCGAACTCCGTCTTCGAGTACCTCCAGAAGGAGGGCATCGACTACCTGGGCGACGTCATCCCCGCCGAGGAGCAGGGTGCCTTCGATTTCGAGAACAACACCGAATTCGAGTTCGTCTTCGAGATCGGTGAGGCTCCGGCCATCAACCTCGAGCTCTCGGACAAGGACAAGCTGACCTACCACTCGATCAAGATCGACAAGAAGATGCACGACGACTACCGTTCGAACTACCTGCGCCGCTACGGCCGTCTGGTCGACGCCGACGAGGTGACCTCGGACGAGGCCCTGACCGTGACGCTCGACAACGGCGACATGAACGTGGCCGATGCCTACGTGGGTCTGATCTCGATGACCGACGAGGAGCGCAAACCCTTCCTCGGCAAGAAGGTCGGCGACAAGATGAAGGTCAACATCAACGAACTCTACAAGACTCCGGCCCAGCGTGCCGCCTGCCTGCAGGTCAAGGAGCATGAGCTCGACGGCATCAACCCCGAGTTCGAGATGGAGATCACCAAGATCCGCCGCTTCGCCGAGCCCGAACTCAACGAGGAGTTCTTCAAGATGGCCTTCCCGCAGGGCAACGTCACCTCGGAGGCCGAGTTCGACAAGTACCTCGACGCTCAGATCGAGAGCGAACTGCGTCGTGAGAGCGACTACCTCTTCACGTTGCAGCTGCGCGACTACCTCCTGAAGAAGGCCGATCTGAAGATGCCGGTTCCGTTCCTCAAGCGCTGGCTCTATACGATCAACGAGGGCAAGTTCACGATGGAGGAGATCGAGAAGGACTTCGATCAGTTCCTGAAGATGTTCACCTGGAACTATCTGCAGAAGCACTTCATCAAGGCCGACAACCTCACCGTGACGAAGGAGGAGGCTACGGCCGAGGCCAAGGCGCTGGCTGCCGCCCAGTTCGCGCAGTACGGCATGCCGTCGGCACCGGATGACATGCTGGCCGGATATGCCGAGAAGATCCTCGCCGACAAGGATCAGGGTCAGAAGATCTACGAGAAGCTCTACGAGACGAAGGTCGTCGACGACATCAAGTCGAAGATCAAGGTGACGGAAAAGGCCGTTTCCGCAGAGGATTTCGCCAAATTGGCAAAGGAGCTTTAGGATTCGCGGATTTTTGATTATCTTTGGACTTTGCAGGCGCGATGTTTGCAAAGTCCTTTTTTATGCGGGGGGGGCCGAGAGAGTCGGGCCGGGCGTTGTGAACGGCGGCCGGGTGCTGGAAAGGACCGGACGTTGTGAGTGCCGGTTGGTGTGAAGGAGCTAGCCGGGTGCTGTGAACGGCGGCGGGAATGCTGGGAAACGCTGCGGTCGGTCGGTTGCCGGATTCGGTGATTGACGCCGGACGCGGGCCCGCCCAAACGCGGATCCCGTAGGCAGATCCCCCTCTCCGCAAATGAGTGTTGAAAGGATAACGAATCGAAGAATATGTCTGAATTTGAAAAATATGCCCGGAAGCATTGCGGGATCAGCTCGCTGAAACTGCATGATTTCCAATCGGTCAGTGCGGCCTATGTCTCGCCGACGATCATCGAGGAACGCCAGTTGAATGTCGCCACCATGGACGTCTTTTCGCGTCTGATGATGGACCGCATTATCTTCCTCGGAGCACCGATTTACGACGATGCCGCCAATATCATCCAGGCCCAGCTGCTGTTCCTGGAGTCGGTCGACCCCGACAAGGATGTCCAGATCTACATCAATTCGCCCGGCGGTTCGGTCTCGGCCGGACTGGGTATCTACGATACGATGCAGCTCGTGTCCTGCGACGTGGGGACCATCTGCACGGGACTGGCCGCCTCGATGGGTGCCGTGCTGCTGACGGCCGGTGCCGCCGGCAAGCGCGCCGCGCTGCCCCATGCCCGGGTGATGATCCACCAGCCCCTCGGAGGCGCTCAGGGCCAGGCCTCCGACATCGAAATCACGGCTCGCGAAATCATGAAGACCAAACGCGAGCTCTACGAGATCCTCGCGGCCCATTCCGGCGTCTCGATCCGCAAGATCGAGAAGGACGCCGATCGTGACTACTGGCTTTCGGCCCCCGAGGCCAAGGAGTACGGACTGATCGATACCGTACTCTCCAAACGTGAGAAGTAACCTCCATGGCACAGAATCGCAACAACAACAAAACCGACAATACGAAGAACGGCGGCGACAGCTGTTCGTTCTGCGGCGCCAAACGCTCCGAGGTGGAGATCATGTTCCAGGGCATGGACGGCGCCAACATCTGCAATAAGTGCATCGAGAACGGCTACCGCATCCTGCTCGACAACGACATGGTCGCCGCAGAGGGGCGCAAGGGTCGTTCGAAGGCTGCTCCCCTGAAGAAGGAGGAGCTGCTCAAACCCGCCCAGATCAAGGAGTTCCTCGATCAGTACGTCATCGGGCAGGACGCCGCCAAGCGCTACCTCTCGGTGGCGGTATACAACCACTACAAGCGGCTGCTCTACGCCCCGAAGGAGAACGACGTCGAACTCGACAAGTCGAACATCGTGCTGGCGGGCCCGACGGGTACGGGAAAGACCCTGATGGCCCGCACGATCGCCAAACTGCTGAAGGTCCCCTTCACGATCGTCGACGCCACGGTGCTCACCGAGGCCGGTTACGTGGGTGAGGATGTCGAGAGCATCCTCTCGCGGCTGCTGCAGGTGGCCGACTACGACGTCGAGCAGGCCCAGCGCGGCATCGTCTTCATCGACGAGATCGACAAGATCGCCCGCAAGGGGGACAACCCCTCGATCACGCGCGACGTCTCGGGCGAGGGTGTGCAGCAGGCCCTGCTGAAGATCCTCGAGGGTACGGTGGTCAACGTTCCGCCCCAGGGCGGGCGCAAGCACCCCGAACAGAAGTTCATCCAGGTCGACACGCGCAACATCCTCTTCATCTGCGGCGGTGCGTTCGACGGCATCGAGAAGAAGATCGCCCAGCGGCTCAACACGCGGGCAATGGGCTACGGCCGCATCAATGCCGACCCGATCGACCGCTCGAACCTCATGCAGTACATCACGCCGCAGGATCTGAAGTCGTTCGGACTGATCCCCGAACTGGTGGGGCGTCTGCCGGTGCTGACCTACATGCAGCCGCTGGGACGCGACGCCCTGCGTTCGATCCTCACCGAACCGCGCAATGCCATCATCAAGCAGTACGTGCGGTTGTTTGAGATGGACGGCGTGAAACTGACCTTCACCGACGAGGCGCTCGACTACATCGTCGACAAGGCCGTGGAGTTCAAGCTCGGAGCCCGCGGTCTGCGGTCGATCTGCGAGGCGGTCATGATGGACACGATGTTCGAACTGCCGTCGACCGGCGCCAGGGAGTTCACCGTGACGCTCGACTACGCCCGCGAGAAGGTCGAGAAGGCCAATCTCCCGGTGCTGAAGCAGGTGGGGTGATCCTGCGTGCGATAACTACGACAACCAACGCTTAAATAACTGCAACAACAATGTCTACAACGAATTCAAAACTGACGCGCGTAGCCGACAACGTCCGTATTCTGTCGGCGGCGATGGTGGAAAAGGCGAAATCGGGACATCCGGGCGGAGCCATGGGCGGTGCCGACTTCATCACGGTGCTCTATGCCGAATTTCTGCGCTATGATCCCGACAACATGGCCTATCCGTTCCGGGACCGTTTCTTCCTTGATCCGGGCCACATGTCGCCGATGTTGTATGCGACGCTTTCGCTGGCGGGCCACTACTCGACCGAGGATCTGCAGTCGCTTCGGCAGTGGGGCAGCGTGACGCCGGGGCACCCCGAGGTCGACGTCCTGCGCGGAGTGGAGAATACGTCGGGTCCGCTCGGACAGGGTCATGCCATGGCCCTCGGAGCCGCCATTGCTGAACGCTTCCTGGCGGCGCGCTTCGGCGAGTGGATGGCCCACCGGACCTATGCCTATATCTCGGACGGCGCCGTCGAGGAGGAGATCTCGCAGGGCGTCGGCCGTATTGCCGGCCACCTCGGGCTCTCGAACCTGGTGATGTTCTACGATGCGAACAACATCCAGTTGTCGACGAAGGTCGACGAGGTCGACACGGAGAATGTGGCCATGAAGTACGAGGCCTGGGGCTGGAACGTCCTCTCGATCGACGGCCACAACATCAACCAGATCCGCGAGGCGCTGGTGGCAGCCCAGAGCGAGACCGAACGTCCGACGCTCATCATCGGCCATACGACGATGGGCAAGGGTGCCAGGGGGCCCGAGGGCGAGAGCTACGAAAACCGCGTCTCGACCCATGGCCAGCCGCTCAGCGCGGCCGGAGCCGATTTCGCCGCCACGGTGAAGAATCTGGGAGGCGATCCGGAGAACCCGTTCGCCGTCTTCGAGGAGAGCCGCGAGGTCTTCGCCGAGCGTCGCGAGGCGCTGCGGGCCTGGGCTGCCGAGCAGGCCGCCGTCGAGAAGTCGTGGCGCAGCGAACACCGGGAGCTGGCCCGCAAACTCGACGAATTTCTCTCGGGACGTCTGCCCGAGATCGACTACAAGCTGATCGAGGTGAAGCCCGACGTGGCGACGCGTGCCGCCTCGTCGTCGGTGCTGGGCGTCTATGCCGAGAAGATCGACAACATGATCGTCTCGTCGGCCGACCTCTCGAACTCGGACAAGACGGACGGCTATCTGAAGAAGACCAAGGCCTTCACGAAGGGCGACTTCACGGGCAAGTTCTTCCAGGCGGGCGTCTCGGAGCTGACGATGGCCTGCGTGATGAACGGCATGGCGCTGCACGGCGGCGTGATCCCCGTATGCGGCACCTTCTTCGTCTTCTCGGACTACATGAAGCCGGCCGTGCGCATGGCGGCGCTGATGCGTCTGCACGTGATCTACGTCTGGTCGCACGACTCGTTCCGTGTGGGTGAGGACGGTCCGACCCACCAGCCCGTCGAGCAGGAGGCCCAGATCCGTCTGATGGAACATCTGCGGAACCACGAGGGGAAACGTTCGATGGTCGTGTTGCGCCCGGCGGATGCCGAGGAGACGGTCATGGCCTGGAAACTGGCCGTCGAGGAGCACCGCCCGGTAGCGCTGGTCCTCTCGCGTCAGAACATCAAGAACCTGCCGACGCTGGGTGCCAGCCGCCGCGAAGAGGCCGCCCAGATCTCCAAGGGTGCCTACGTGGTGATGGATGCCGCCAAACCGGCCGCCGTGCTGATCGCCTCGGGTTCGGAGGTCTCGACGCTGGTCGAGGGTGCCGAACTGCTGGCTGAGGAGGGCATCGCCGTTCGGGTGGTTAGCGCTCCGAGCGAGGGGCTCTTCCGCGACCAGCCCCGGTCGTACCAGGAGACGGTGCTGCCTGCCGGACTGCCGCGCTACGGCATGACCTCGGGCCTGCCGGTGAACCTGCTGGGACTCGTCGGCGAGAAGGGCATGATCCACGGTCTGGACCACTTCGGATATTCGGCCCCCTACAAGGTGCTCGACGAGAAGTTCGGCTACAACGGCAAGACCGTAGCCGCCGAGGTGAAGAAGATGCTGGGCCGTTAGCCCGGGGCCGGGGGGGGGAAAAAAAAAAAGAAAAGGTGCCAGCTGGAGGAGCGCCGCAATTGGGAGCTACAGCCAGGGGCGCTGAAACCGGAGGAACACAACCGGAGTGCTGAAACCGGAGGAACACAACCGGAGTGCTGAAACCGGAGGAACACAACCGGAGTGCTGAAACCGGAGAATCGCAGCCGGGGTGCGGAAGCCGGAAGGCAGCAGCAACCCCTCCCCACCCGAAACAAGATACACAAGAGGAGAGGAGCCATCCTGAAGATGGCCCCTCTTTATATATAGGTGAGATGCCCGATTCTGCGGTTTTTTGAAAAAAATTCCCGAAAATCCATTGCCAATCCACGAAAAGCCCTTATCTTTGCGATCCCGTCTGTCAAGCGGGGAATGTGGAAAGATTTGACTGATTGCAAACCACAATAAAAAATCGCTAAAACAGCACGTTTTTTATTTTCCAACAGCCAATTTTTCCCATTTTAGACGTTTAACCTTAAAAAAACGGTTCAAAATGGGTTTTTTGTTTACATCGGAGTCCGTTTCGGAAGGACACCCCGATAAGGTCTCGGATCAGATTTCCGACGCCATTCTCGACGAATTTCTTCGTCACGATCCCAATTCGAAGGTCGCCTGCGAAACGCTCTGCACCACGGGCCTTGTGGTCGTTGCGGGTGAAGTGCGCTCGGAGGCCTATGTCGACGTGCAGGGCGTGGCCCGGCGCGTGATCGAACGCATCGGCTATACGAAGAGCGAATATCAGTTCGACTGCAACTCGTGCGGCGTGCTGTCGGCCATCCACGAACAGTCGTCCGACATCAACCAGGGTGTCGAGCGCGACGAGGAGTACGAGCAGGGGGCCGGCGATCAGGGCATCATGTTCGGCTACGCCTGCAACGAGACGCGCGAGATGATGCCGGCGACGCTGATCCTTTCGCACGTCATCCTGAAGGAGCTGGCCGTTATCCGCCGCGAAGGCAAGGTGATGACCTATCTGCGCCCCGATTCGAAGTCGCAGGTGACGATCGAGTACGACGAGCGGACGAACAAGCCGCTGCGCGTCCACACGATCGTGGTCTCGACGCAGCACGACGAATTCATCCGCCCGGGCAACGGCCTGAGCGAGAAGGAGGCCGAGCGGCAGATGCAGGAGCGCATCCGCGAGGATGTGCGCACGATCCTCATTCCGCGTGTGAAGGCGCGTCTGGAGCGGGCCGAAGACAAACTGGCCGACCTGATCGGCGACGACTATATCCTGCACGTCAACCCGACGGGCAAGTTCGTCATCGGCGGCCCTCACGGGGATACGGGTCTGACGGGCCGCAAGATCATCGTCGATACCTACGGAGGCCGCGGTGCCCACGGCGGAGGCGCCTTCTCGGGCAAGGACTCCTCGAAGGTCGACCGTTCGGCCGCCTATGCCGCCCGCCACATCGCCAAGAATCTCGTGGCGGCAGGTGTGGCCGATGAGGTGCTCGTCGAGCTGAGCTACGCCATTGGCATCGCCGAGCCGCTGTCGATCTACGTCGACACCTACCACTCGCCGCGCCCGAAGGCCCTCGAGGGGATGACCGACGGCGAGATTGCTCGTCGCATCGGCCGCCTCTTCGACCTGCGTCCGGCTGCCATCGTGAAGCGTTTCGGTCTGAAGAACCCGATCTTCGAGGCGACGGCTTCGTACGGACACTTCGGCAACCGCCCCTACAAGAAGGTGGTGAAAGTCTGGGAGAAGGGCCGCGAAGTGGAGCGCGAAATCGAGTTCTTCGGCTGGGAGAAGCTCGACGCCGTGGAGGCCATCCGCAAGGAGTTCGGGCTCTAGTGCACGAAATTTGCGACAATCGGGACATTCCGCGGGAATGTCCCGATTTTTTTGTGTGAAATGGCATACTAACCCGACAATTCCGACCGTTTATCCCACAAAAGAAATTCAGAACAAAGCCTATGCGGTAAAAATTGCCTCCGAAAGTTAGACACTAAACTCTTGAACAACTATGAAAAAGGCATTTTTGATTTTGGGACTTGTTGCCGTGTCGGCCGCAGCCGGCGGTCTGACAGCCTGGGCCGTGAGCGGAAAGCAGAACGGTTCGGTGGCATACGTCGAGCACCAGGTCGAGCGTACGCCGGCGCTGGGCAACCACTTTACCTCTTACCAGAATGAACAATATCCCGACCTGACCTATGCCGCCGAGAATGCGGTCAAGGCGGTCGTAAACATCGAGGCCATCCAGCAGGTGGAGATGCCGCGCCGGGGGTATGACCCCTTCCTGGAGTTCTTCGGCATCCCGCAGGATTACGGCGACGGCCGTCCGCAGTACCGCGAACAGCGGGCCGGCGGTTCGGGCGTCATCATCTCGGAGGACGGCTATATCGTGACGAACAACCACGTCGTCGACGGTGCCACGAAACTCCGCGTGAAACTCAACGACGGCCGCATGTTCGACGGCAAGCTCATCGGTACGGATTCGGCCACGGACCTGGCGCTGGTGAAGATCGAGGCCAACGATCTGCCGACGCTGCCCTTCGGGTCGTCCGATGCGCTGCGTCTGGGCGAGTGGGTGCTGGCCATCGGTTCGCCGTTCGACCTGCAGTCGACCATCACGGCCGGTATCGTGAGCGCCAAGGCGCGTCAGCTGGGGGCCATCCCCAACGATTTCCGCATCGAGTCGTTCATCCAGACCGACGCGGCGGTCAACCCCGGCAACTCGGGCGGTGCGCTGGTCAACACGCACGGTGAGCTGGTCGGCATCAACACGCTGATCAAGTCGCAGACGGGCAGCTACGTGGGTTATTCGTTCGCCATTCCGGAGTCGATCGTCCGCAAGGTGGTCGTCGACCTGAAGGAGTACGGCGTCGTACAGCGCGCCATGCTGGGCATTCAGTTCCGCATGGTGGATCAGGACTTCCTTGACTCGGAAGGCAAGGATCTGGGCATCAAGGAGCTTGGCGGCGCCTATGTGGCCAGTGTCTCGGAGGGCGGTTCGGCTTCGGAGGCCGGCATCCGCAAGGGCGACATCATTCTCGATATCGACGGGGTGAAGATCACCGAGCCCTCGACGCTCCAGGAGCAGATCGCCAAACGCCGACCCAACGATACGGTCAAATTATCGGTAAAAAGGGACGGCAAGGTGAAACAATTTGTGGTCACTTTACGTAATAAGGCTGGTAAAACGGAATTGATGACCAAAGAGGACGTCGACGTGGTCGAGGCCCTTGGCGGAAAGTTCGCCGATGCCGGGACGAAACTGTGCCGCGAACTCGATATTCGGGGCGGTGTACAGGTCGTCGGGATCAAGGCGAACGGGATTCTGGCCCGCGCCCGCGTCAAGCAGGGATTCGTGATTACCCACATCAACGATCAGGCGGTCTATTCGCTGAGCGACATGCAGCGCATGACCGACAAGATCCGTTCGATCGACGGTATCTATCCTAACGGCCGTTCGGCAAGCTACATGCTTGTCGAGTAGCCGGCGATTCGGAGGCGGGTTTCGTGTCGAATGGAACGGAAACATTTTAGGAAGTTAGGATAAAGATATGCGTCAACTCAAGATTACAAAGTCCATCACCAACCGCGAGAGCGCCTCGCTGGACAAATATCTCCAGGAGATCGGCAAGGAGGAGCTCATCACGGTGGAAGAGGAGGTGGAACTCGCCCAACGAATCAAGAAAGGCGATCAGGAGGCCCTCGAAAAACTGACCAAGGCGAATCTTCGCTTCGTGGTCTCGGTCGCCAAACAATACCAGAACCAGGGGCTGAGCCTTCCGGACCTGATCAACGAGGGTAACCTCGGTCTGATCAAGGCCGCCGAGAAGTTCGATGAAACCCGTGGCTTCAAGTTCATCTCCTATGCGGTGTGGTGGATTCGTCAGTCGATTCTCCAGGCTTTGGCCGAGCAGTCGCGTATCGTGCGTCTGCCGCTGAACCAGGTCGGCTCGCTCAACAAGATCAACAAGGCCTTCGCCCGCTTCGAGCAGGAGCACGAGCGTACGCCGTCGCCCGAGGAGCTGGCCACGGAGCTCGAACTCCCGAAGGAGAAGGTGACCGATACGCTGCGGGTGGCCGGACGCCACGTCTCGGTGGATGCACCGTTTGCCGACGGCGAGGACAACTCGCTGCTCGACGTGCTGGTCAACCCCGATTCGCCCAACGCCGACCGCGGACTGATCAACGAGTCGCTGTCGACCGAGGTCGAGCGGGCGCTCGAAACCCTGACCGAACGCGAACGCGATATCATCAAGTACTTCTTCGGCATCGGCTGCTCGGAGATGACCCTCGAGGAGATCGGCGAGAAGTTCGACCTGACGCGTGAGCGTGTGCGTCAGATCAAGGAGAAGGCGATTCGCCGTCTGCGTCACTCGTCGCGCTCGAAGCTGCTGAAATCCTATCTGGGATAGAGGGGCCGGAGAGGGCCGAGGAGGGGCTGGAACCGGAACGGAAGGGGGCGGAACCAGACCGGAGCCGTGGCTGGAACCGGACCAGTGAAGGGTCGGAATCAGACCGGAGAGGGCTGAAGCCAGACCGGAAAGGGACCGAAACCAGACCGGTTAAAGGTTGGAACCGGACCAGTGAGGGGTTGGAACCAGGCCGGAGAGGGCGCAGGACTGAAAGGGTCGGTGCCTTAGAACCGGAAACAGAAAACATGAAAAACCGGAGGCTATAAAACCTCCGGTTTTTTTGTGTCGTTATGTGTCGGGCCGGTGTTGCTCCGGGGAACGGCGGTGTTCCGGAGGGTATCGGCAGTACTCTGGGGTCGGTGATGCTTCGGAGCGGCGGTGTTCCGGGGTGCCCCCCCCCTTGCTTCGCCCTCCCCCATCTCCGGATAACCTTGCAGGGCCGGAGCACGGGGCGGCGTGTTTGTGGCGCCTACCAGTCTATGGGCTCCTTGCCCTGGCTACGGAGGTAGTTGTTGGCCTGCGAGAAGTGGTGGCAGCCGAAGAATCCCCGGTAGACCGAGAGCGGCGAAGGATGCGGCGCCTTCAGAATGAGGTTGCGCGAGGGGTCGGCAATGGCCCCCTTGCGCTGGGCGTAGCTGCCCCAGAGCATGTAGACGATCCCCTGTTTGCGCTCGGCGATGGCCCTCACGACGGCGTCGGTGAAGGTCTCCCAGCCGCGTCCGGCGTGCGAGGCGGCTTCGTGGGCCCGGACCGTCAGTACGGAGTTCAGCAGCAGGACGCCCTGTTCGGCCCAGCGGTCGAGATTGCCGCTTGCGGGGATCGGACGTCCGGTGTCGTCGGAGACCTCCTTGAAGATGTTCTGCAGCGAGGGCGGAAAGGGAATGCCGTCCGAGACCGAGAAGCAGAGCCCGTTGGCCTGTCCCGGGCCGTGATAGGGGTCCTGGCCGATGATGACGACCTTCAGTCGCTCGAACGGGCATTTGTCGAAGGCGCGGAAGATGTTGCTGCCCCGCGGGAAGATGCGGTGCGTGGCGTATTCCTGACGCACGAAGTCGGTGAGTTGGGCGAAGTAGGGCTTTTCGAACTCCGGAGCGAGGAGTTCTTTCCAGTCCGGGGCAATCTTTACATCCATGTTACAAGGTGGTTAAACTCGTGTAAAGGTAGTAAAAAGTTCGCGAAAAGGGCTTATCTTCGCTCCGAATTCAAGCATGAAGGATGAAAATGAGGGGATGGATTCTTTTCGCGATGCTCGTCGCGATGACGACGGTCCGGGGCTCGGAACCTGGTGAGGTGCGCAGTCTGATTCTGATGATCGGCGACGGCATGGGGCTGGCTCAGGTCTCGATGCTGCAGCTGGAACAGGGCGATACGCTGACGTCGTTCGATCGGGCGCAGGGGGTGGCACTGATCCGCACCCGTTCGGCCAACAGCCGGGTGACCGATTCGGCGGCGGCCGCCACAGCCCTCTCGTCGGCCTCGAAGACCGGCAACGGCATGTTGGGTGTCGATCTGCAGGGTCATCCCCTGCGGTCGATGATGACTCGGGCCCGTGAGGCAGGGATGCCCACGGGCATTGCCGTGACCTGCTATCTGCAACACGCGACTCCGGCGGCCTTCTATGCCCATGTGCCGGATCGCAACGATACCCGATCCATTACCCGTGATCTGTTGGCGAGTGGCGTCGACGTGCTGTTCGGGGGCGGCCGCAAGTGGCTTGCGGAGGAGTGTCCCGAGGGCGGCAGCGGTCTGGACGCCCTTCGCCGGCGCGGGTATTTTGTCGCCGGTTCGCTCGCGGAAGCCGATACCGTGACGCAGGGCCGCCTCTTGTGCGTGGCGGCCGACGAGCACCTGGCTCCGGCCCTTGGGCGCGGTGATTTCCTGCCCCGGGCGACGCGCAAGGCCCTCGAACTGCTCGATCGCGAGGCGGCACGGCGCGGAACGGGTTTTCTGCTGATGGTCGAGGGCTCGCAGATCGACCTGGCCGGGCATGCCGGTGATATTGCGTGGATGCAGGCCGAGATGCGTGATTTCGACCGGGCGGTGGCCGAGGCGATGGCCTATGCCGACCGCGTGCCGGGCGTATTGGTCGTCGTGACGGCCGATCACGAGACGGGGGGTCTTTCGATTCCGGCCCTCGAGGCGGACTTCACCCGGGCCGACAGCGGGATCGACTACCACCTCTCGACGCGCAACCATTCGGCCACGATGGTGCCCGTCTATCTCTACGGCACGGGGGCCGACCGTATTCACGGCGTGATGGACAACACCGAACTCTCGCGGCGGATCATGGAGCTGCTCGGCCTGCAGTAGCCGGGGCCGGAGGGACCTTCTGTCGGGATTGAAAAAGGGCCGGACTCAACGTCCGGCCTTTCGGGCCTCTTCGGCATCCTTTTCGAGTTTTTCGTCCTCCTCCCAGTCGAACCAGGGGAAGTCGCGGCGTCCGTCGAGGCGGAATCGCGTGTAGGTGATCGGCAGCCCCATACCGAGGAAACGCTCCTCGTAGGCGGTCTTCACCGAGAGCACCTCGTCGGCATATCCCGAACCGTAGATGTCCGGCTCGGAGACTTCGCACGGAAGGCCGAAGCGCCGGATCACTTCGTTCGTATAGGCGTAGAGGTGTTGCGAGTCGGTCTTGAGGTTGATGGCACCGTCGGGACGCAGCATCCGGGCGTAATACTCCAGAAAGAGCGGCGAGGTGAGGCGTTTCTTGGCGCGGCGCGTCTTGAGCTGCGGATCGGGGAAGGTGATCCAGAGTTCGGAGACCTCGTTTTCGGCGAAGAGTCCGTTGATGAATTCGATCCGCGTGCGGAGGAATCCGACGTTGGACATGCCGCGCTCGGTGGCGGTCTTCGCCCCGCGCCACATGCGGGCACCCTTGATGTCGATGCCGATGTAGTTGCGTGCGGGGTCGCGTTCGGCCAGTGCGACGGTATATTCACCCTTTCCGCACCCGAGTTCGAGGACAATCGGGTGGTCGTTGTGGAAGAAATCGCGGTTCCAATGCCCCTTCAGCGGGTGGTCGTGGCGGAAGACCTCTTCGAATTCGGGTTGTACGAAGCAGGCAAAGGTGAGGTTCTCGCTGAAGCGGCGGAGTTTGTCTTTTCCCATGTGGTCGTGTTGCTGATCGTGTGAATGGTTTTCCTGGGGTCTTGGTGTTTCTGGTTTTTGGGGGACGCAGGGCTTCCGGTCAGCCTGTTGGCCCCATCGGGCTTGCCCCCCCCCTCGGACCGGGTCAGCGGCTCTCCGAGAGCTGGATCCCGATGGCCTCCACCCCGCGGACGGGACGGATCGGCGTGATGCGGAAGCGATACTCGCCCGTACGTCCGAGCCGGATCCGGTGACGGTAGGGGACGAGGTATTCGCGCATCAGGGCTGCGGGTCCGTTCGTACGGGTGAGAGCCAGCAGAAAGGACTCCTCGAAGCGGAGCGAATCGGGCGAGAGCGCAGCGATGCGCACCGTGAGGGTATCCTCCGTGAAGCGGTCGTTGCAGCGTAGAAAGAGCGCCGCATCGCGCAGCATCACCGTATCGACATTTTCCAGCCGGATTTCGGCCGGAGCCTCCCAGCGCCGCGGCGAGACATCCGCGGCTGCCGTCTGACAGGGTGACGAGCAACCTGTGGCTCCCGCCAGCAGGAGCCCGAGTGTCAGCATCGCCGTAATCTGTTGCAATCGTCCGTTCACCTTTCTCCCGTCCCGGCAGCTGCCGGGTGTTTTTCTCTATTCGTTGGAACTGTTGACCGGGGCCGTACCTCCGCCATTGGTCTTGCTGCCGTTGGCTTCGCCGTTGCCGCCATCCTGGCCGTTCTGGCCGCCCCGGCGATGGTTGCGGCGATGGTTGCGTCCCTCTTCACGGCGTCCTTCGCGGTTGCCGTTGTTGTTGGCGTTGGCGTTGGCGGCGTCTCCTCCGTTGGCCGGCCGTGCGCCGTTCTCACGCGGCTCCCGGTTATCCTGACTCTCTCGGTTATCTTGGTGGTCTCCCCGGTTTCCCGGACCTCCCTGGTTCTCCTGTCGGTTGCCGCGATTTTCCCGATTGCCCCGGTTGCCGCGATTGTTGCGGCGGCCGTTCTCGGACCGCGGTGCCGAATGGCCGTCATTCGCGGAGGCGGCTCCGTTTGCCGGATTGGTCTCCTGCTCCTTCTGGCCGTTCGGGGTGTTCTCTCCGGCGTTCTGACCCTTGTTGTTGCGGTTCCGCGGGTTGCGGTGCTGGGCGTTTTCCGCCGATTGCTCCCGGGCGGCTTCGTCACCCTGTTCCGACGTCCCGGCCGGTTGCTGGGCCCGGGCCGTCCGGCCGTTCTGACCGTTCGGATTGTTGCGGTTCTTGTTTTTGCCTCCGCGTTTGCGGCGTTTGGCCTGGTCGAAACGCGTGATGCTGTCCTCCTCCGAACGGTAGGTCGGCTCCTCCTCGGTCGGGCGGATATCGTCGGCATGCTGCAGCCGTTCGGCCTTCTTGCCCTGCCGGTTCAGCGCCAGAATCTCCTTCACGCGCGAAACGGGCAGCGTCGTGAGGTTCGACATCGTCTCCTTCGACGAGGAGAAGGTCATCGTTCCGGCCAGCACGTCGCTCTTGACGAGGAACCATTCGCCCTCTTCGGTCTGGAGCGGTTCGCGCAGCCGCGGGAACTCCTTCCGCGCATCGACGTAGGCGTCGTATTCGTTCATCATGCAGCACTTGAGTTTCGAGCACTGCCCGGCCAGCTTCTGCGGATTGAGCGAGATGTCCTGCACGCGGGCCGCACCGGTCGTCACGCTCGAGAAGGTCGACATCCACGACGCGCAGCACAACTCACGGCCGCAGGCTCCCAGACCGCCGATGCGGCCGGCCTCCTGACGGGCGCCGATCTGCTTCATCTCGATGCGGATGTGGAATCGCTCGGCGAAGACCTTGATCAGTTCGCGGAAGTCGACCCGCTCGTCGGCGATGTAGTAGAAGATGGCCTTGATCTTGTCGCCCTGGTACTCGACGTCGCCGATCTTCATGTTCAGCCCCATGTCGGCGGCGATCTGACGCGAGGCGATCATCGTTTCGTGTTCGAGGGCGATGGCCTCCTGCCAGCGTTCGATGTCGTAGGGTTTGGCCTTGCGGTAGATCTTCTTGTACTCGCCGTTGTAGGGGTTGAAGCCGATGCGTCGCATCTGCCGGGCCACCAGGTCGCCCGTCAGCGAGACGATTCCGATGTCGTGGCCGGGCGAGGCCTCGACGGCGACGATATCGCCGCGCTTGAGGTCCAGGTGGTTGACATTCTGATAGAACGACCGCCGGGTGTTCTTGAATCGCACCTCGACGATATCGGTCGGTTCGTTAACGGGATATTCGTCGAGCCAGGGGGTCTCGTGCAGTTTGAAGCAACCGTCGCAAAGCCGGACTTCGGGTTCGGCGCCGCAGTTGCAGAAGGCGCATCCGCGACCCACTTCGGGTTTGAAGGCGCCGGTATCATGTGGTTTTTCGATCTCCATTTCGGGTATAATTTGCGTAAAGATACGAAAAAAAATTGAATCCGCCGTCTAAACTTTTGCCGTTCGGAGTCGCCGCACGCTGTGGCGGATGCGCAGGATCATCAGCAGGGCGGCCGCCGAGAGCCCGAACGAGAAGCCCAGGAAGAGCCCCGAGGGGCCCATTCCGAGGGTGAATCCCAGCAGATAGCCCACCGGGAGGTTGAGCAGCCAGTACGACACGAAGGCGATGGGCATGATGATGCGCACGTCCTGGATACCGCGCAGAATGCCCACCGAGACATTCTGCAGACCGTCCGAGAGCTGGTACAGCGCCGCCAGCACGAGCAGTTGGGAGGTGATGGCGATGACCTCGGGATTCGAGGTGAAGAGCGTCGGGATGACATGCCGCAGCGAGATGAAGAGCACGGCGGCCAGGGCGTTCCAGGCCAGCACGAGGTGATACGAGGCCCGGGCGGCCAGCGAGAGTTCGCCGAAGTTGCGGGCGCCGTAGCAGTGGGAGACGCGGATCGTGGTGGCGGCGCCGATTGACATGACGATCATGAAGGCGCAGTTGCCGATGGTCATGGTGATCTGGTTGGCGCTGAGGGTCTGCTTGTCGAACCAGCCCATCATGATGCCCGTGCCGACGAAGGCCGATGATTCGAGGAACATCTGCAGCGAGATCGGGCCGCCCATGCGGAAGAGTTCGCCGATGCGCCGCAGCGAGAAGCCCCGCCACGAGAACCACCCGAAATACTGCCGGTAGCGGCTCCGGGCGCAGAAGTATCCGATCATGATCGCCATGCCGATCACGCGGGCCAGCAGGGTTCCCAGTCCGGCCCCTTCGGCCCCCATCTCGGGGAATCCCCAGTGGCCGTAGATGAATATCCAGTTGAAACCGATGTTGGCCACGTTGGCGACGATCGTGGCGTACATCTCGGCGCGGGTGTTCCCGACCCCTTCGAGGAACTGCTTGAAGGCGAAGAAGAGCATCACCGGCGGCATGCTCCAGACGAGCATCTTGTAGTAGGGGATGGCCATGTCGACCACGTCGGCCGGCTGGCGCATGTGGTAGAGCAGCGGGATGGCGGCATACTGGATGGCGGACATCGCCACCCCGAGCAAGCCGTAGAAGAGGATTCCGTTCTGCAGCAGGCGGGCCGAGTGGATGCGGTCGCCCTGTACGTAGCGCTCGCCCACGAGCGGGGTCATGCCCATGGCGATGCCGATCGAGGCGATGAAGAGGATGAAGAAGACCGAGCCGCCGAACGAGACGGCAGCCAGCGGCAGGGGGTCGTTGCCGCCGTAGCGGCCGACCATCAGATTGTCGGTGAACTGCGTGAGGATCTGTCCCAGCTGGGTCAGCACCACGGGCAGGGCCAGACGCAGATTCTGTCGGTATTGTTCCTTGTAGGTCGAAAAACGGTACATCATGCGGATCGTTTCGGAACGGCAAAGGTACAAAAATCTTTCCGAAAAGTGCACTGGGCCGCCCGGCTATTTGGCCGGGGCTTCCGTGGTTTCGGGCTCTTCGTCGCGGCGGTGTGTCGTTACCCGTCGGACAGCAGTTTGCCGGCGAGCTGTTCCGGAGGCTGGAGCAGTGATTCCCGCGGTGGGTGCGGACAAACGCAGGGCGGACGGATTCACAAAGAATCCGTCCGCCTTTTTCACAGATGCCGGGGAGGTCGTTCCGGCCGCCGCCGTGTCAGGCCACGCGCAGCCGGATGCCGTGCTGCTTGTCCGATTCGACGATCACGGTGCCGCCGGCCGGCAGTTTGCCGTCGACGATCAGCGTCGAAAGCGGCTCTTCGACCTCGTCGGTGAGGGTACGTTTCAGCGCCCTGGCTCCGTAGCGCGCCTCGTAGCCCATGCGGGCCAGGCGGCGTTTCGCACCGTCGGTGATGCGCAGCCGGTAGCCCAGCCGGCGGGTGCGGTCGAGCAGCTGCCGCAGCTCCAGATCGACGATGCGCTCCACGTCCTCGACCCCGAGCTGGCGGAAGACGACGATGTCGTCGATGCGGTTGAGAAACTCCGGCGAGAAGGTGCTTTCCAGCGCCTTGCGGTATTCGGACTGCGGGGTGCTGTCGACGGCCAGGTGCTTCGAAGGGGTGGCGAAACCCACCTGTGCGGAGCGGACGGCGGCGGTTCGCGATCCGACGTTCGAGGTCATGATCAGGATCGTGTTGCGGAAGTCGACCCGGCGTCCCGCACCGTCGGTCAGATGGCCCTCGTCGAAGATCTGCAGCAGGGCGTTGAAGACCTCGGGATGGGCCTTCTCGATCTCGTCGAAGAGCACCACGGCGTAGGGCTGCCGGCGGACGGCTTCGGTCAGCTGTCCGCCCTCGCCGTAGCCGACGTAGCCCGGAGGGGCCCCGATCAGCCGGGCGACGTTGTGCTTCTCGGCGTATTCGCTCATGTCGATGCGGATCAGCCCGCGGCGTTCGTCGAAGAGCCAGCGCGAAACCTCCTTGGCCAGCAGCGTCTTGCCCACGCCCGTGGGCCCGACGAAGAGAAAGACGCCGATCGGCCGCCGTTCGTCCTTCAGTCCGGTGCGCGAGCGGAGAATCGTCCGCGAGATGCGTTCGACGGCCTCCGGCTGGCCGATGACCCGGCGGGCGAGGTGGTCGCCCAGCTGTTGCAACCGGTGCTGCTCGCCGGTGGAGAGCCGTTCCGTGGGGATGCCCGTCATCGAGGCCACCACGGCGCGGATCTGCTCCTCGCCGATCTCGGCCGGATGCGTCTCGAGACGCTGCCGCCATGCGTTGCGGCTCTCGTCGATCTTCGTGCGCAGGGCCATTTCGCGCAGCCGCGCCGTGGCGGCCCGCTCGTAGACCAGTTCGCGAACCGCCTCGCGGTGTTCGCTGCGCGCCTGCTGCAGTTCGGCCTCCATGTGGCGCAGCTCTTCGGGCTGGGCGGCCGATGCGAGGTGGACGCGCGATCCGGCCTCGTCCAGCAGGTCGATGGCCTTGTCCGGGAAGTATCGGTCCGGGATGTAGCGGTCGGCCAGCTGCACGCACGCCTCAAGGGCCTCTTCGGTGTAGCGCACGCGGTGGTGGTGTTCGTAGTGCGGGGCGATGTGGTGCAGGATGCGCAGCGTCTGTTCGGGAGTCGTGGGCTCGACCATGACGCGCTGGAAGCGCCGTTCGAGGGCCGAATCGCTCTCGATGTCGGCGCGGTACTCGTCGAGTGTCGTGGCGCCGATGACGCGGATCTCGCCCCGGGCCAGTGCCGGTTTGAGGATGTTGGCCGTATCGAGGCTTCCCTGCGTGGCGCCGGCCCCGACGATCGTATGGATCTCGTCGATGAAGAGGATCGTGTCGTCGGCGCTGCGCAGCTCGTCGAGGAGCTGTTGCAGACGCTCCTCGAACTCGCCGCGGAACTTCGTTCCGGCGACCACGGCGGCGAGGTCCAGCGCGAAGAGCCGCTTGTCGGCAATCGTGTAGGGGACCTCGCCGCGCGCGATGCGCAGCGCCAGCCCCTCGACGATGGCACTTTTGCCCACGCCCGCCTCGCCGATCAGAATCGGATTGTTCTTCTTGCGGCGCGAGAGGATCTGCACGACGCGTTCGATTTCGGCGTCGCGTCCGATGACGGGGTCGATGCCTCCGTCGCGAGCCAGCCGGGTGAGGTCGGTGCCGAACTTGTCGAGCAGTGCGTTTTTCCCGGCCGGGCGGTTTTCCTCGTGGAAATTCAGCAGGTCGGCCACCGGAATTTCGAAGTGCAGGCCGTCGCCCGAGGCGAAGCGGCGGAGCCCCTCGGCGATGGTGGCGGCCGTGATGCCGTACATCTCCAGCACGCGGGCCGTGACGCTCGCACGCTCTTCGGCGATGCGTTGCAGGGCGTGGGCCGTGGAGATGCTCTTCACCTCGGGGAACGCTTCGAGCAGTTCGCGGGTGAAGTTGCGGTAGAACTCTTCGGGCGATCCGTCGTCGGGGCTGCCCGCTGCGTCGATTTCGCGTTCGATGCGCAGGCGTACCTGGTAGAGTTCCCAGTCCCTGAGACGGGCCGAAAGAAGTTGGTAGGCCAGGGACCCCTCCTCGCGCAGCAGTTCGAGCGTAAGTCGGTCCTTGAGCGAGCGGGTGATCTCGGCCTTGGTGGTGTTGAATGCCGCCCGGGCGATGATGCCCTCCAGCGTCTTTGAGATTTTCGGTTGCATGTTGCGTCGTCGTTAGAATTCGCATCACTAACGGCTGGACGCTTCTGTTTAGTATATGGCCGGAATCGTCTATTCGGACACCTCCGTGCTATCTGCCTGACGGCGGGGCCATTCGCCGACCTCCATGTCGTGCATTTCGCCGCCATCGATCTTCAGGCGGATGGCCGTGCGGACCCGGTGGAAGCCGCGTTCGCCGGCGGCCCCGGGGTTGACGGCCAGCATCTCGTAGACGGGGTCGTAGATCACCTTCAGGATGTGCGAGTGGCCGGCGATGAAGAGCTTCGGCCGCAGCGCCTGGATCCGGGCGACGGCCCGCGGATCGTAGTGGCGCGGATAGCCGCCGATGTGGGTCATCAGCACCCGCACCCCCTCGCATTCGAACGACTGGAAGAGCGGGTAGACGCGGCGGGTGATCCCGTCGTCGATGTTGCCGCTCACGGCGCGCAGGGGCTTGAACGCAGCGATGCGGTCGGCCAGCTCGAGCGAGCCGATGTCGCCGGCATGCCAGATTTCGTCGACATCCTTCAGAAATTCACGGAGCCGTTCGTCGAAGCATCCGTGCGTATCGGAGATGATTCCTATCTTTTTCATGAGGCGTGTGGTTTGCTTTCGGCCGGCACGTGCCTATTTGTATTTGTCCTTCCAGAGGCGGGCGATGCGTTCGGCGATCTTGGCCTCGGCGGCATTCTGTGTGTCGGGTTCGTAGAATTTCGTCCCCGCGAGCGATTCGGGCAGGAACTCCATCTCGGCGAAGTGCCCCTCGTAGTCGTGGGCGTACTTGTACCCCTCGGCATAGCCCGCCTGCTTCATCAGCCGCGTCGGGGCGTTGCGCAGGTGGAGCGGCACGGGACGGTTCGTCGTGTCGTGTTCGACCATCGCGAGGGCCTTGTTGATGGCCATGTAGGCCGAGTTGCTCTTGGCCGAGGTGGCCAGATAGATGGTCGTTTCGGCCAGTGTGATGCGGGCCTCGGGCATGCCGATCTTATGCACCGTGTCGAAGCAGGCGTTGGCCAGCAGCAGGGCGTTGGGATTGGCCAGCCCGATATCTTCGGAGGCGAGGATCACCAGCCGCCGGGCGATGAAGCGCGGCTCCTCACCGCCGGCCAGCATCCGCGCCAGGTAGTAGATGGCGGCGTTGGGGTCGCTGCCCCGGACGGACTTGATGAAGGCCGAGATGATGTCGTAGTGCTGTTCGCCGTTCTTATCGTAGAGGGCGATGTTCTCCTGGAGGCAGTCCTGCACGTATTGGTCGGTGATTGTCACCTTGCCGTCGGTGGCCCCCACCACGATGTCGAGAATGTTGAGCAGCTTGCGGGCATCGCCCCCCGAGAAGCGGAACAGCGCCGCGGTCTGCTGCACCTCGATCTGTCGTTCGCGCAGTTCGGTGTCCTTGGCCAGTGCGCGGTCGAGCAGTTTCTGCAGGTCGGCATCCTCCAGCGCCTTGAGGATGTAGACCTGACAGCGGCTCAGCAGCGGGGAGATCACCTCGAACGAGGGGTTTTCCGTAGTGGCGCCGATCAGCGTGACGATCCCCTGCTCGACGGCCCCGAGCAGCGAATCCTGCTGCGACTTGTTGAAGCGGTGGATCTCGTCGATGAAGAGGAACGGGGGCTGCTGGTCGAAGAACCGCTGCTTGCGGGCCGACTCGATCACCTCGCGGACCTCCTTGACGCCCGACGTGACGGCCGAAAGGGTGAAGAACGGGCGGTTGAGCTGCGAGGCGACGATCCGCGCCAGCGTGGTCTTCCCGACTCCGGGAGGCCCCCAGAGGATGAACGAGGGGACGTTTCCCGTCTCGAAGAATTTGCGGAAGACGCCCTTCGGACCCACGAGATGTTCCTGCCCGATGTACTCATCGAGGGTCTGCGGGCGCAGGCGTTCGGCTAAGGGGATATTCGGCATGATTCGACGCGTTTTGACGGATCAAAGATACGCAATTTCGAAAAAATACGTATATTTGTTTTGCTGAAACCAATTCATATGCCGCCTATGGAAATCTTGGATCCCAAACCGGCCGACGGGTCGACGACTCGCTCTTCGGCCTGCGAAACCGGTGCCGCCGCATCGGTTCAGAAGCCCGAAGCGAAGAAACCGGACAATTTCCTGCCGTGGGCCATTCTCAGCACGCTCTTCTGCTGCCTGCCCTTCGGAATCGTCGCCATCGTCTATTCGACGCAGGTCGACTCCTACTGGTTCTCGGGCAACCGTGAAGCGGCCTTCCGTTCGGCCAAACGGGCCCGGACCTGGACGTGGGTCTCGGTCGGGGTGGCCGTCGGCTGTTGGGTGATCTATCTGTTGCTGGCCGTCGTGCTGGGGCTGCTCTCCTGGTCGGCCGCCGGTCTCTGATGCTGCGGCTGCGTGTCCCGAAGATACCTTTGGATCGGGGTCCCGGTCCTGCTTGTCGGGGCCCTGCTGCTCTATTACGGCGTCGATCCCTCGCATGCGGACTGGCTGCCGCGCTGCTGGTTCCATGAGTGGACCGGCTGGCAGTGTCCGGCCTGCGGCGGACAGCGCGCCCTGCACAGCCTGCTGCACGGACAGGTGCGCGAGGCCCTCGGTTACAACCTCTTTCTGGTGGTGGCGGTTCCCTATCTTCTGCTTGTTGTCTGGACGTCGCTCGACAACGGTCGGGTGGCCCGGCGCTGGCGTCCCGTGGTGCAGCACCGGTGGCTTGCATGGGCCTATTGTCTGCTCTTCATGGTCTGGTGGGTGGTGCGCAACCTGCCGGGTGTCAAGCTGTAAATCCCGTCGTCCGGTGGGAGGTGGCGCACAATCCGCCGGCGGTCGGTCGGCAAACCATGAAGCGGGAGCCGAACATTTGCCATAAAAAAACGGTCCGGATCGATCCGGACCGTTTTTTGATGTATTGCACGCGATCGGCTATTTGCCGGTCTCGGGCTTGCGCAGCGTGAGGTAGAGTTCGTCGAGCTGCGACTGGTCGATGAAGTTCGGCGCGTCGAGCATCATGTCGCGGCCGGCGTTGTTCTTCGGGAAGGCAATGTAGTCGCGGATCGAGTCCGAACCGCCGAAGAGCGCGCACAAACGGTCGAAACCGAAGGCCAGACCTCCATGAGGGGGTGCGCCGTACTTGAAGGCGTTCATCAGGAAGCCGAAACGGGCCTGAGCCTGTTCGGGCGTGAAGCCCAGCAGTTCGAACATCTTCTCCTGGAGTTTCGAATCGTGGATACGGATCGAGCCGCCACCGATCTCCGTACCGTTGCAGACGAAGTCGTAGGCGTTTGCCCGCACGCGGCCCGGGTCGCTGTCGAGGAATTCGATATCCTCGGGTTTGGGCGAGGTGAAGGGGTGGTGTACGGCGTAGAAGCGCTGCGTCTCGTCGTCCCACTCGAACAGGGGGAAGTCGACGACCCACAGCGGCGCGAACTTCTTCGGATCGCGCAGCCCCAGCTGCTGGGCCACCTCCAGACGCAGGGCGCACAACTGCGGCAGCACCTTGAACTTCTTGCCGCAGAGGATCAGGACCAGGTCACCGGCCTTGGCGCCGCAACGCTCGGCCATGGCGCGCACCTCCTCGGGCGAGTAGAACTTGTCGATCGACGACTTGACGCCGCCTTCGGCCTCCATACGGATCCAGATCAGCCCCTTGGCGCCGATCTGCTGCCGTTTGACGAACTCCGTGAGGGCGTCGATCTGCTTGCGCGTGTAGGTGGCGCAGCCCGGAGCGGCGAAGCCGGTGACGTATTCGGCCTGGTCGAAGACCGAGAATCCGTGTCCCTTGGCCAGGTCGGTCAGATCGGAGAACTCCATGCCGAAGCGCAGGTCGGGTTTGTCCGAGCCGTACTTCTCCATGGCCTCGATCCAGGGCATGCGGCGCAGCGGCTCGGTGAAGTCGATGCCCAGCACGGTCTTGAACATGTGCTTGGCCCAGCGCTCGAAGACCTCGAGAACGTCCTCCTGCTCGACGAACGACATCTCGCAGTCGATCTGCGTGAATTCGGGCTGACGGTCGGCGCGCAGATCCTCGTCGCGGAAGCAGCGCACGATCTGGAAATACTTGTCATAGCCGGCCACCATGAGCAGCTGCTTGAGGATCTGCGGCGACTGCGGCAGGGCGTAGAACTGGTTGGGCGACATGCGGCTCGGGACGACGAAGTCGCGGGCGCCTTCGGGCGTCGAGGCGACCAGATAGGGGGTTTCGATCTCGAGGAACCCCTCGTCCGAGAGGAAGCGGCGGATCTCCTGGGCCATCTTGTGGCGCAGGATCAGGTTGCGCTGCAGGGGCGGACGCCGCAGGTCGAGGTAGCGGTATTTCATGCGCAGGTCGTCGCCGCCGTCCGAGACCTCCTCGATGGTGAAGGGCGGGATCTCGGCTTCGTGGAGCACCGTGATGCGGCGGGCCGAGACTTCGATGTCGCCCGTGGGCATCTTGGGGTTCTTCGACTGGCGCTCGACGACCTCGCCCTCGACCTGGATGACCCATTCGCGGCCCAGGCGGGCAGCCGTCTGGCGGGCTTCGGCAGGGGAGTGCTCCTCGACGACGATCTGCGTCAGGCCGTAACGGTCGCGCAGGTCGATGAAGGTCATGGCGCCGAGGTTTCTGACTTTCTGCACCCACCCGGCCAGGGTGACGTTTTCGTGGACATTGCAGGCCCGGAGGCACCCGCAGGTATGAGTTCTGTACATTGACGTGTAAGTTTGTTTGTCCGTGAGTGAACGTAGGTTTGTTTCAAACAACCCACAAAGGTAATAACTTTTGCGGAGAAAAAGCCGCCGGGGCTGAAAAAAAGGAGCTCCGGAGTCGGAACCCCGTTGCGGGGAGTTGCGAAAATTTGGAAAATCGCGGAAAAATCGCGTTTTTTGCAGAAAAACCGATATGGATCAGCGTCAAATCGATGAAAAATACATGCGCCTGGCACTAAACGAGGCCCGAAAAGCGTTCGATATGCAGGAGGTGCCCGTCGGGGCGGTCGTCGTGTCGGGCGATGCGGTGATCGGCCGCGGGCACAACCTCGTGGAGACCTTGTCCGACCCGACGGCCCATGCCGAGATGCAGGCCCTGACGGCTGCCGCCTCGACGCTCGGAGGCAAGTATCTGCCCAAGTGTACGCTCTATGTGACGGTCGAACCGTGCATCATGTGTGCCGGGGCGATCGCGTGGGCGCAGGTGGGCCGGGTGGTCTGGGGCGCGGACGATCCGAAGCGGGGTTTCCGCCGCTGCAGCGAACGGGTTTTCCACCCCAAAACGGAGGTTGCGAGCGGTGTGCTGGCCGGAGAGTGTGAAGCGCTGATGACCTCTTTTTTCGCCTCGTTGCGGAATTAAATTTGGCAAAAGCGGAAATTTTTTTGTATTTTTGTCCCCAACGCGCCCTACGCGGACGTTTTGATGACTCGGAACCTAAAAAATTAAAACGATTGAAAATGAAAATGAAAAAGATTTTTGTTTCGGCCGTAGCGCTGATGGCGGCCCTGTCGCTTTCGGCACAGGATGTGACGACGCTCTACAACGAAGCCGGCGCGGCGTTCAACGCCAAGGATTACGCCGGCGCCGCAGCCAAGTTCGAGCAGGTGATTGAGCTGGGAGGCGACAACGAGGAGGTGGCTACGCAGGTTACCACGGCCAAGTCGACGCTGCCCAAATGCTACTACTACCTGGGCGGAGCCGCCATCAGGACCAAGAATTACGACGAGGCGCTGAAGAACTTCTCCAAGTCGGCCGAGCTGGCCGAGCTCTACGGCGACATGTCGCAGGCTGCCAAATCGAACGGCTGGGTGGCCAAGATCTACCAGCTGCAGGGCGGTGAGGCCTTCAACAACAAGGACTATGTGACGGCTGCCGGCATCTTCGAGAAGGGCTACAAGGCCGATCCCGACAACACGGCCATGGCGCTGAACCTGGCGATGAGCTACTGCGAGATGGGCGAGTACGAGAAGGGTATGGACATCTACGAGGCCATTGCCTCCAAGACCCACCCGAAATATGCCGAGGACGTGGCCAAGGCCAAGGAGATGATGGCCCTCTATACGAACAACAAGGTGGCCGAGATGCAGACTGCCGGTGATTTCGACGGCATCATCAAGCTGGCCGACGCACAGCTCGAGAAGAACCCGGAAAGCGCTCTGTTCCAGAACGTGCGCCTGCAGGCCTATGCCAACAAGAAGGACTACGACAAGGTGATCGAACTGGCTCAGGCTGCTGCCGATGCCCAGACCGAGGAGGAGGACAAGAGTCTGATGTACTACCTGCTGGGTGCCGCCTACAACGCCAAGGAGATGAAGGCTCAGGCCATCTCGGCCTTCCAGAAGGTGACGGCCGGACCGGCTGCCGAGAATGCCAAGGCTGCGCTGACTGAACTGCAGAAGTAATTTCGACGCCGGAGTTCTCCGGTGCGGATGATAGAAGGAGCGATCCCGCTTGCGGGGTCGCTCCTTGTTTTTTCTCCTGCCTTCTTTTCCCGCGTGGAAGAGACTCCGGTACGATCGTGCAGGAAACCGGGCCACATCATTCAACGCAACGACATGGAAAAGCAAACGTATGAAAGCCCGGAGATCGAGGTGCCGGGGCTCAGCGTCGGGTCACGCATCGCATTCGCCTCGAGGCGGCCGTTCCGGCGTCGCGCATGCAGGGACCTCCTCCTATACGCTTTACGCCTGTTATCCCTATTCAGCTGCGGTCCGTCTCTTCGGGGGCGGGCCGCACGTCGTCGCAAGGCCTTGCGGCCGGCTCCGCGGCGATATTGCCGCGGATGCGCTCCAGGCCGCTGCGTGTCAGCGGCGTCTGGCCGCAGCGACGTTCGAATTCCGTTTCGTCCATCTTCCGCCACGCCGCGGCATCCATGCCGCGCGGATCGAACACGGGATCGAATGCCCGGTTGCGGTGGAGCGGGGCGCGGCGGTTCCAGGGACAGCTGCTCTGACAGGCGTCGCAGCCGAAGATCCAGCCGTGGAGATCGATCCGTTGTGCGGGTTCGCGTTCGATGGTGTGGCACGCGATGCAGCGTGCCGTGTCGATTCCCCGCCCGGGCATCACCGCCCCCGTGGGGCAGCTCTCCACGCAGGCGCGGCACGTTCCGCAGCGCGATTCGCCGAAGGGCGTGTCGTAGCGGTCGCACTCCTCGCAGAGAATCAACTCGCCCAGGACGAGGAAACTCCCCAACTCGGGGGTCACCAGCAGCGACTGGCGTCCGATCCATCCCAGCCCGGCCTCCACGGCCAGCAGCTTTTCGGCCAGCGGAGCCGTGTCGACGAAGACCCGTCCCCGGAGTTCGGGCGAAGTCTCGCGCAACCCCTCGAACAGCTGGCGGAGCATTCCGCGCAGCAGCGTGTGGTAATCCACGGCGCAGGCATACGAGGCGATCTTCGTGCGGTGAGCGGCGGGATAACCGTCGCTGACGACGTTCTTGTATCCCACGGCGCAGACTACGGCCGTGCGGGCCCCCTCGACCAGCAGCCGCGGATCGAAGCGCTTCTCCGTATTCCGCTCCAGATAAGCCAGCGACGACTGGTAGCCGCAGGCGATCCATTCGCGGAAACGCGACTCGCCCTCGTCCAGGTGACGGCACGGCGCCACGCCGCAGAGATCGAACCCCGTCTCCGCGGCGAGCCTTTTGATATTCGAATGGTCGAGCATATTGATAATTTACGCCAAAAATAGTATTTTTTGGTTGGAAATTCGTAACTTAGCCCCGTAATATTGCGTTCCTTTCACGGATAACAAGAATACGTCATGATTATCAATACCCTGTACGAACTGGTTCGCAACAGTGTGGAGAAGTTCGCATCGCGGATCGCCTACTCGATGTTCGACGGCGAGGATGTGACTTATGCTGAAGTGGGCCGTCGTATTGCCCGTGTGCAGGAGATCCTGACCACCTCGGGGCTTCGTCCCGGGGACAAGGTCGCCCTGCTGAGCAGCAACATGCCCAACTGGGGCATCTGTTATTTTGCCATCACCTCGGCCGGCATGGTCGCCGTGCCGATTCTGCCCGACTTCTCGGGCGAGGAGCTCGACATGATCATCGAACACGCCGAAGCCCGGGCGCTGCTGGTCTCCGACCGTCTCTTCACGAAACTTTCCCGCAAGACCATCGACCGTCTGAATGTCGTGGTCCGTACGAAAAATCTCGGTGTCATTGCCCAGCACGTCCGGGAGGAGGGGGCCACGGCCATCCCCAAACCCGACGATCTGGCAGTGATCATCTATACGTCGGGTACGACCTCCAAACCCAAGGGTGTCATGCTGACCCATGCGGCCCTGTGCCGGCAGATCGACCTTTCGTCTTCGATCTTCCCGGTTCATTGGGACGATATCTTCCTCTCGGTACTGCCCCTGTCGCATACCTACGAGTGCTCGATCGGCATGATCTACCCCTTCTCCGAGGGGGCTCGGGTGGTCTACCTCGACCGTCCGCCCACGGCCTCGGCCCTGATGCCGGCACTGCGCAGCGTGCGGCCTACGGTGATGCTCATCGTGCCGCTCGTGATCGAGAAGATCTACCGCCATCAGGTGCTGGCCAAGTTCAACTCCAACGGCTTCTGGCGCACTGCCTACCGTGTGGGCTTCCTGCGCCGCTATCTCAACCGGGTGGCGGGCAAGAAACTCATGAAGGTCTTCGGCGGCCGGATGCGTTTCCTCGGAATTGGCGGTTCGAAACTCGATCGGGGTGCCGAACGCTTTCTGCTGGAAGCCCGTGTGCCCTATGCCATCGGTTACGGACTCACCGAGACGGCTCCGCTGCTGGCCGGTGCGGCGCCTTCACAGGTGCGACTGGGCTCGACGGGCCCCCAGGCGCCGGGCGTGCAGCTGCGACTGGATAACGTCAACCCCCAGACGCGGCAGGGCGAGATCGTCGCCCTCACGCCGAGCATCATGCTCGGCTACTACAAGAATCCCGAGGCTACGCGCGAGGCCTTTACGGCCGACGGGTGGTTCCGTACGGGCGACCTGGGCGAATTCGACAAGGACGGCTGGCTCTACATCAAGGGACGTCTGAAAAACATGATCGTGGGCCCCGGCGGAGAGAATATCTATCCCGAGGATATCGAAAGTGTATTGAACTCGCATGTCTGCATTGCCGATTCGATTGTTACGGAGCACGAAGGGCGTCTGATTGCCCTGGTTCACTTCAATCGCGAGGAGATTGAGTCGATGATCGATAACTGGCGCGAGGAGTGGGCGACCAAGAAGGAGGCGTTGGAGGCCAAGACCGAACAGTTGAAGAAGGAGATCATGGAGTTCGTCAATGCGAAGGTGAACCGTTTTTCGCGGATTTCGGAGGTAGTTGAGGAGAAGGAGGATTTCGTGAAGACGCCGACGCAGAAGATCCGGCGGTTCCTCTACAACAAGAACGGTTCGAAGAACAAGCCTTCCGAGCATCCCACGCCCGAGAAATCCTGACCGGAGGCCCCGGAGGCCGGGAGGAGAGAGCAGGAGCGGATGGAATGTCCGGTTGGAGGCCCGGAGGCCGGGAGGAGAGAGCAGGAGCGGATGGAATGTCCGGTTGGAGGCCCGGAGGCTGGGAGGAGAGAGCAGGAGCGGATGGAGTGTCCGGTTGGAGGCCCGGAAGGCTGTCCGGGCTGTCCGGATGAAACGTTTGCCCCCGGGTGACCGGACACCGGACGGAACGAACCCGGATACCCTGATCAAAATCTTGCCCCGGACACTCTCTGAATGGCGACGGACCGAAGTCGGACTGACACAATCAAACAAAGACGAAATAAAAAACGCACGGTTTTATCCGTGCGTTTTTTATTTGTATGGACCTGGGGCCGGCTTCGGGTCAACTTGTCCCCACCCGCCCCTTCGGGAAGTTTCTATTTGGCTTCGGCCGGGAGATTCTGGGCCGAATCGACCGCTTCGGAGATGCTGTCTACCTGGATGAGATTCTCCTCCGAGACGCCCAGCGTACGGTAGTAGTTGTTCAGTTCGGACACGATGCCGCGGCGTCCGGCATAGCTGGCCAGGTAGTAGACGTCGCCCAGCTGGTCCAGCTTTTCGTCGATCAGTCCCGAAACCATGTCGCCCTGAGCCCCCTCGAAACGCAGATAGTACTCGATATATTCGATCAGCGTCTGGGCATACTCCCGCAGCAGGGCATCCCCTTTCTCGGCTGCCTCCTCGTCTCCCATGGCCGAGGCGGCATAGTAGGCCTCGAGGAAGGGGTAGGTGTTGGAGTCCGTGAAGCGGATTTGCGACGTGGGCAGCTTCTCCAGACCCAGGTCCAGCAGCTCGACGGCCTCCTGGACCTTTCCTTCGCGCAGCAGTTCCTTGGCCACACGGGCAAAGGCGTCGCGGGCATGCGAGGCCGCGAGGTTGTACTGGATGAAGTAATCGACGTAAACCCGTGGATCGTTGAGGTTTCCGTAGCGGAACGTATCCCGGAGCAGCGGTGCGGTGTAGTCCGTGTCGATGCGCCCGATCTCGTAGGGGTTCTCCACCGGCGTGCGGATCGGCACGAAACGGTAGGCATAGCCGTCAAACTGCAGATAATCCATCAGTCCGAGGTCCTGCATGATGTAGACCTGCGTGAGGTAGACGGGGCGTTTCCAGTCGAAGTTCGCGAGCATGTCGAGGATCATCAGCTGGCTCTTGTCCACCGAATTGCCCCGCAGGTTGATGTAGACCGTATCGACCATCTTGTCGCGATCCTTCTCGGCCACGATCCCCGAAGCGATGGCATTCTCCTTGTTGACGGGCAGCGCAATGCGCTTGGCGGGGATGTAGTCGGCCCACGTGCCGTCGCTGTACTGCACCTGGCTGCGCGGATCGTCGCTGCGCACGAAGTCGATCACCTCGCGCAGCTCCGGAACGCGGTCCAGCTTCTCCAGCACCGGCACCAGATCGTTCGTGTAGGTATACTTGTGTTTGGGCAGCGAGAAGGGGACGCCGGCCGCTTCGTTGGCGCGGGTCTTCATCTCGTCGATGTACCATTCGCCGCCGAGGTACGACGTGTTGACGATCCGCACGTCGGGCCGTACGCCGTAGACCTCCTGGTTGTTCCACAGCGGGAAGGTGTCGTTGTCGCCGTAGTTGAGGATGATCGAGTTGGGGAGTGTCGACTGGAGGTAGTTCCAGCCGATATCGCGGGCCATCGTACGGTGCGAACGGTCGTGGTCGTCCCAGTTCTGGGCCGCGAGGATTCCCGGCACGCTCAGCGAAAGGACGATGGCGGCAGCCGCCGTGGCAAGGTTGCGGCGTTTGGCGATCCGTTCGATCAGCTCGCGCAACGCCAGCACCCCGCACCCGATCCAGATCGAGAAGGCGTAGAACGAACCTGCATAGACGTAGTCGCGTTCACGCGGTTCGCCGGGCGAGGTGTTGAAGTAGACGACCAGCGCTACACCCATCATGATGAAGAGCCACATGACGATCGAGAAGTTGCGCGGATCGCGGTTCAACTGGTAGATCAGTCCGATCAGACCCAGCAGGAAGGGGAGGAAATAGTAGGTATTGCGCCCCTTGTTCTCGGCCACTTCGCGCGGCAGGTTGTCCTGCGGCCCGACGTACATGCGGTCGATCCACTGGATGCCCGAGAGCCAGTTTCCGTCGGTGATCGTCGTGCGCAAGGGCTGGATGTCGCTCTGGCGGCCGACGAAATTCCACAGGAAGTAGCGCCAGTACATGTACGAGAGCTGGTAGTTGAAGAAGAAGTAGAGGTTCTCGCCGAAGGTCGGCTCGACGATGCTGCGCGTATCGCCGTAGGAGTCCGTGTAGACGTGCTTGCGGCCGTAGTCGAGCACCTCGCCGCGCACGGGACGCCCCGAGGCGTCGCGCCGGATCTCGCCGTTTTCATCGCGCAGCGTCTCGGTCTTGGTGCGGTAGGCGGCCCACTGCTTGTACTCCTTTTCGCCCTTCGAGGCGTTCCACATGCGCGGGAAGAGGGTCATGAACTCCGGCGCGTGGGTATAGCCCGTCAGGATGGAGGCCTTCTTGTATTTGCCGTCCTCGTCCAGATAGCGGACCTCCTTGGTGGTAACGTTCTCGGGAGGCGCCGAGTATTGGGCGCCGTACAACAGCGGACGGTTGCCGTACTGTTCGCGGTTGAGCACCGAGAGCAGCGCATGGGGGTTGTTCGGGTTGTTGGAGTTCATCGGCGGGTTGACCGAGGCCCGGATGACCACCGAGGCGTAGGACGAGAAGCCGATGAGGATCATCGTCGTCGAGAGCAGGAAGAGGTTGAGCAACGGCCGCTGGCGGCGGTGGCTCTGCCACGTGGCCCAGCCCATCAGGGCCAGCAGTCCCAGCATGCTCAGGGCGAAGCCCGTGTTGACGGGCAGTCCCAGCGTGTTGACGAAGAGCGTGTCGAACTGGGCGCCGATCCAGATCGTGCAGGGGATGATGATGTAGTTGACGAAGATGATCAGGGCTCCGGCCAGCAGTGTGGTGCCGACGACGCCTTTCCAGGTAATGTGCTCCGTTTTGCGGAAGTAGTAGATGAAGACCAGCGCGGGGATGCACAGCAGGTTGAGGATGTGCACGCCGATCGAGAGTCCCATCAGGTAGGCGATCAGCACGATCCAGCGCGAGGCGTGGGGTTCGTCGGCCTGCTCCTCCCACTTGAGCATGAGCCAGACGACCAGCGCCGTGAACATCGACGAGAGGGCGTAGACCTCACCCTCGATGGCCGAGAACCAGAAGGTGTCGGTGAAGGTGTAGGCCAGGGCTCCGACGGCGCCGGCACCGAGGATGGCCACGATGGTCGGGCGGGTCAGTTCGGCACCGTTGCGCGTAGCCATGCGGCGGGCCAGGTGGGTGATCGTCCAGAAGAGGAAGAGGATGCAGAAGGCGCTGGCCAGCGAGTTCATCGCATTGACGGCCATGCCCACGTAGTCGGGGTTGCCGAAGGCGAAGAGGGTGGCCAGCCGGGCCAGCATCATGAAGAGCGGGGCGCCGGGCGGGTGTCCCACTTCGAGTTTGTAGGAGGTGGCGATGAACTCCGAGCAGTCCCAGAGACTCGACACGGGTTCCATGGTCATCAGGTAGACGATCGCCGCAATGGCGAAGACGCCCCATCCGACGAGGTTGTTCCAGCGTTTGAAGAGATGCATATCGTTCACAAATTCCTAAAGGCGGTGGTTATTTGCCGAATGTTCGCAAAAGTAGTGATTTAACGCGGTTTTTCCAATCGTTCGTATGCGAAATGCGATTTTCTTCCCGAACCTCGGGGCGCGGGGTGCGGCCCGTGCGCGGCGAGCCCTTCGGCGAGGTCTTGTCTCTGCCCTGGCGCCGGTCGTTGTTCCGGTCGTTGCGCGGGCGGGTGTTGCGTGACGGTGACGGTTCCGGACGGGGCTCCGTCGACGCGTTGCGGGAGGTCGGAGCCGCCGGGCGTTTGCCGGCATGGCCGCTGTTCGGCTTCGGTTGCGCCGCGTTGCGGGAGCTACTCTTCGTCGGGGCCGATTTCGGCTGCGCCATGTCGCGGGTTGCCTCCTTCACCGGGGCCGGTTGGCCGGCGGAGACCTCGGGGGCTTGTTTCGGCTTCCGGGAGGAGAGGCCGGAAGGTGCGGAGGTGGCGGCGTCCGGGGTTGCGGCAGCCCCGCGGCGACGGTGGCGGTGTCGGCGTTTCGGGGCGGTGCCGGCACGTTCTCCGGCGTTCGGGGCCGTTTCCCGGACGGTAGAAGCCGTTGCTTCGGCAGATTGGACCGTCGCTTTGCTGTCCGGGATTGTCTCCTGGGCGGGTGCTGCCACCTTCCCGGCGGCTGTCGGCGCGGTGCCCCGGGGCGACTTTCGGGTCGGAGCGGGTTGTCCGGAGGGTTGGGTCTTTGCACCCTCCGAAGTCGCCGGAGCGGCGGATGAAGCAGCGGAAGTCTGTGCGGCAGGAGTGTTTCGCTTCGGAGCCGTCGGCTTGGCGCTGCGGCTCTTCCTGTCGGCCCGGGCCTGACGCCGCGCGGCCTCCTCCAGTGCCCCGGCGGCATAGGCCGGGGTCTCCCCCTCGATGGGGAGAATCAGCCCCGTGAGCTTCTGGATCCCGAGCAGGTACTCCAGTTCGGCTTCGGAGCAGAACGACCACGCCGAGCCTTCCCGCCCGGCACGCCCCGTACGGCCGATGCGGTGGACGTAGGTCTCGGCCACCTCCGGCAGGTCATAGTTGACTACGAGCGGCAGCTGGTCGATGTCGATGCCGCGGGCGGCGATATCCGTGGCGATCAGCACGCGGCACGCCCCCGACTTGAAGTCGTTCATCGCCCGTACGCGGGCGTTCTGCGACTTGTTGCCGTGGATGGCCGCCGCGTCGATCCCCGCCCGGTTGAGGATCCTGGCCAGCCGGTCGGCGCCGTGTTTGGTGCGGGTGAAGACCAGCACCTGCCGCGCATCCGATTCGCGCAGCAGGCGGATCAGCAGCTCGCTCTTCTCGCTCTTCTCGGCGAAGTAGACCCGCTGTGCGATGGTCTCGACCACCGAAGCCGGCGGCGTGACGGTCACCAGCACCGGGTCGTGCAGGATCCGGGCGGCCAGTGCGGCGATCTCCTCCGGCATGGTGGCCGAGAAGAAGAGCGTCTGCCGCTTGGCGGGCAGCAGCGGCAGGATGCGCCGGATGTCGTGGATAAAGCCCATGTCGAGCATGCGGTCGGCCTCGTCGAGGACGAAGAAGCGGATGGCGTCGAGCGTGATGTAGCCCTGGCCGATCAGGTCGAGCAGGCGCCCCGGCGTGGCCACGAGCAGGTCGACGCCCCGTTCGAGCGCCTCGACCTGCGGCCGCTGGTTGACGCCGCCGAAGATGACGCAGTGGCGGATCGGCGTGTAGCGGGCGTAGTCGCGGCAGCACTCGTCGATCTGGATGGCCAGTTCGCGCGTGGGGGTGAGCACCAGCGCCCGGATCGGACGCCGTCCCCGTACGGGCGGCTCCTGGGCCAGCAGTTGCAGAATGGGCAGCGTGAAGGCTGCGGTTTTGCCCGTGCCGGTCTGGGCGCAACCCTGCAGGTCGCGGCCCTCGAGGGCGGGCGGTATGGCTTGTTCCTGAATGGGGGTGGGGGTTTCGTAACCCTTTTCCGAGACGGCGCGCAGCAGCGGCGCCGAGAGTCCTAAATCCTGAAATTTCATAATAATCGGGGTAAAGGTACGATAAATTTTCGGGATAACGCATAAAATTCGTATCTTTACCCGTTCAAAACGTCGTTAAACCGAATTATTATGGAATCCAAACTCGTACTTTACAATACGCTCTCCCGTCGCAAGGAGGAGTTCGAACCCCTGGTCGAGGGCCGTGTCGGCATGTATGTCTGCGGCCCGACGGTCTACGGCGATCCCCATCTGGGCCATGCCCGTCCGGCGGTGACCTTCGACCTGCTCTTCCGCTACCTCAAGGCGCTGGGCTACAAGGTCCGCTATGTGCGCAACATCACCGACGTCGGCCACCTCGAGCACGATGCCGACGAGGGTGAGGACAAGATCGCCAAGAAGGCTCGCCTCGAGCAGTTGGAGCCCATGGAGGTGGCCCACTACTACACGGAGCGTTACCACCGGGCGATGGATGCCCTCAATGTCGAGTCGCCCTCGATCGAACCCTGCGCCTCGGGCCACATCATCGAGCAGATCGAGTTCGTCAAGCGCATCCTCGAGGCCGGCTTCGCCTACGAATCGAACGGTTCGATCTATTTCGACGTCGAGAAATACAACCGCAAATACCACTACGGATGCCTCTCGGGCCGCAACCTCGAGGACATCGTCACCAATACGCGCGAGCTGGACGGCCAGTCGGACAAGCACCACTCCTACGACTTCGCCCTCTGGAAGAAGGCCTCGCCCGAACACATCATGCGCTGGCCCTCGCCCTGGAGCGACGGTTTCCCCGGCTGGCACATGGAGTGCTCGGCCATGTCGACGCGCTATCTGGGCGAGCGTTTCGACATCCACGGCGGCGGCATGGACCTGATGTTCCCCCACCACGAGTGTGAGATCGCGCAGTCGACCGCCGCCCTGGGTCACGACTCGGCCCGCTACTGGGTGCACAACAACATGATTACGATCAACGGCCAGAAGATGGGCAAGTCGCTCGGCAACTTCATTACGCTCGAGGAGCTCTTCACGGGCTCGCACCGCCTGCTGGCCCAGGCCTACTCGCCGATGACGATCCGCTTCTTCGTGCTGCAGGCCCACTACCGCTCGACGCTCGACTTCTCGAACGAGGCGCTGCAGGCCGCCGAAAAGGGGCTCGACCGTCTGATGAAGGGAATCGAGACGCTGGGCAAGATCCGGCCCTCGGCCGTGTCGACCGTCTCGCCCGACGAACTCGAGGAGCGCTGCCGCACGGCCATGGACGACGATCTGAACTCGCCGATGGTTATCTCGGCCCTCTTCGACTGGGTGCGCACGATCAACCAGCTGGCCGACGGTACGCAGACCATTACGGCCGAGGATCTCGAGAAGCTGCGCCGGACGTTCCGCCTCTATGCCTTCGACATCCTGGGTCTGCGCGACGAAAAGGCTGCCGGTACGGCTTCGGGCCGCGACTACGTGACGCCGCTCGTGGAGATGCTGCTCGATATCCGTCAGGGAGCCAAGGCCTCGAAGGACTGGGCGACGTCGGACCGCATCCGCGACGGACTCACCGCAGCCGGCATCCGCGTCAAGGACCGCAAGGACGGTTCGGACTGGGAGTTGGAGTAACTCCGGATCCGGTCGTATGAAGCGTATCCTGCAGGAAAACGGCCGGCGGTCGGCCGGCCGTGGCGGCGGATGGCGGGGCCGTGGCAACGGATGGTGGGGCTGTGTCGCAGCGGTGGTGGTGCTGGCGGGAGGCCTGCTCCAGGCGTGCACGTCGAACGCCTACCTTGCGGCCCGCAAACAAACCTCCGTCGTCGACGGAATGCCCGATCCGCAGCAGTTGGACAGCCTTACCTGTCACCGGATGACGGTCGGCGCCGCAGAGTGTTACGACCTGCTTTTCGACCTGCTGCAGCGTGAGGGGTGTTTGATCGTGAGTGCCGACCGGGCATCGGGACTCGTTGTGGCGCGGCAGGTGCTGCCCGCCGAACCGGAGATCCTTGTGCCGATGGCCGGCGAGATCCGCCACCTGAGTTTTGTCGTGCAGTCGACGGGGCTCACCTCCGAAGTGCGGCTGACGGTCTACGTCACGCGGCAGTGGTATTCGGGCGATGCGTCGGCCTTCATGACGGAGGAGTTGGGGCTTTCGACCTCGCCGGAGATCTACGCCGGGTGGTTTGACCGCCTCGACCGTGCCGTGCCGCGATAATCGGGGGGGGAGAGAAGCCGAGGCAAGCCCCGTACGGCCCGGGAGGCGGAGAGACCCTGGCGCACCCGGCAGGACCGGAGAGTCGGAGAGAAGCCCCGCACGGTCCGGGAGGCGGAGAGGACCCGGCGCACCCGGCAGGACCGGAGAGTCGGGGAGAAGCCCCGCACGGTCCGGGAGGCGGAGAGACCCTGGCGCACCCGGCAGGACCGGAGAACCGGAGAGACGAAACCTGCGGCAATCCGAACAGACTCTCCATTGTGGCATCCGTTCCCGAACGGGCTGCCCGGGAGCTGTCCTTGAACCTCCTTGAATGGTTTGGAACGCGCCCTGCAGGAACCGAACGAATAACAAAAACAAGAAGCAAGCAATAACAGAAACTATGGCGGAACTTAAAGTGGCGGCTCTGGAACTCGGTACCGAGCGGATTCGGAAGCTGCTTGTACAGTATGCCGTGCCGGCGATCATCGCCATGACGGCCTCCTCGCTCTATAACATGGTCGACAGTATCTTCATCGGCCATGGTGTCGGTCCCCTGGCCATCTCGGGACTGGCGCTGACCTTCCCGTTGATGAACCTCGCCGCGGCCTTCGGATCGCTCGTCGGCGTGGGTGCCGCGACACTGGTCTCCATGCGCCTCGGGCAGCGCGACTACGAGACGGCCCAGCGCGTGTTGGGCAACGTCGTGATGCTCAACATCATCATCGGCATCGCCTTCAGTATTGTCGCCCTGCTCTTCCTTGATCCGATCCTCTACTTCTTCGGGGCCAGCGAGGCGACGATCGGCTACGCCCGCGAGTACATGGTCATCATCCTGCTCGGCAACGTTGTCACGCACATCTATCTGGGTCTGAACTCCATCCTGCGCGCCGCGGGGCACCCCCGCAAGTCGATGTACGCTACGATCAGCACGGTGGTCATCAATGCCATCCTCGACCCGATCTTCATCTTCTGGTTCGACTGGGGCATCCGCGGGGCGGCCATCGCCACGATTCTGGCCCAGATTATCTCGCTCGTCTGGCAGTTCCGGCTCCTGTCGGACCGGCAGGAGCTGCTCCACTTCCGACGCGGCATCTACCGCCTGCGCCGCAAGATCGTCCGCGACATCCTCTCGATCGGCATGTCGCCCTTCCTGATGAATCTGGCCGCCTGCTTCATCGTCATTCTCATCAACAAGGGGTTGAAGGAGTTCGGCGGCGACCTGATGATCGGCGCCTACGGCATCGTCAACCGTCTGGGATTCTTCTTCGTGATGATCGTCATGGGACTGAACCAGGGCATGCAGCCCATCGCCGGCTACAACTACGGCGCACGGCAGTTCGACCGCGTCATGCGGGTACTGAAACTGACGATGATCGGCGCCACGTGCATCACGGTATGCGGATTCCTGATCGGCGAACTCTTTCCGCGGCTGGCCGTCAGCCTCTTTACGGCGGACGAGGAGTTGATTCGCCTCTCGGTCGAGGGTATGCGCATCACCTTCATCTGCTATCCGATCATCGGCTTCCAGATGGTGGCCACGAACTTCTTCATGAGCATCGGCATGGCCGGCAAGGCCATCTTCCTGTCGCTGTCGCGGCAGCTGTTGTTCCTTATGCCGTTCCTGATCTTCCTGCCGCACATCTTCGACCGATATACGTCGTGGGACGGCAGCTGGGGCGTCTGGGCCTCGATGCCGCTCTCGGATCTGCTGGCCTCGATCGTCGCCTTCTTCATGCTGACCTGGCAGCTGCGCTATTTCCGCAGACAGCAGGCTTCCGAACCCGAAAAACAGTGATCGTCTATGGATAAATTCGTCATCAATATCGGCCGCCAGCTGGGCAGCGGCGGCAAGATCGTCGGCGAGATCATCGCCCGGCGTCTGGGCATCAAGCTCTACGACAAGGAGCTTATCAATCTCGCCGCCCGCGAGAGCGGGCTCTGTCCCGAGTGTTTCGAACGGGCCGACGAACGCGAAGCCAAGGGTACGTTCGCTACGCTGATCGGCTACTTCCGTGCTCCGTTCACGGGCTACGAAGGGGGCAACACGAACAATATCCTGGCCAACGAATCGCTGTTCCGCATCCAGAGCGATGTGATTCGCGAGATTGCCTCACGCGAGTCGGCGATCTTCGTCGGTCGGTGCGCCGACTACATCCTGCGCGACAATCCGCGCTGCGTCAACGTCTTCATTACGGCCGACGAGGCCGATCGCGTAGCGCGCCTCCGCAAGCGGCACGACTGCTCGGAGGAGGAGGCCCGCGCCATGATGGAGCGCATCGACGCGCAGCGGGCTTCGTACTACAACTACTACAGCCTGCGAACCTGGGGACAGGCCGCCACCTATCATCTGTGTGTCAACTCCTCGAAGCTGGGCGAAGAGGAGACGGCCGATTTCATCCTGGACTTCGCGGGACGCAGGCTTCACGAGAAATTTTAGCAAACAAGCAGACTGCAACATATGGTATTATCCGATCAGATCAAGGAGCTCGAACAGCGGCGCGAGGCTTTGGAACGCTGCCTGGACATCGAGCAGAAGCGCATCGACCTGCGCAACGAGGAGGAGAAGACACAGGAGCCCGACTTCTGGGGTGACCCCGACCGGGCGCGCGAACAGTTGCGCAAGGTGGCCGGCATCAAGGCGTGGGTCGAGGATTACGACGCCATCCGCAAGGATGTCGAGGATCTCGAACTGATGCCCGACTTCGTCAAGGAGGGGGTCATGACCGAGGCCGAACTCGACGCCCATTACGCCTCGACGCTCGAGAAGATCGAAAAGCTCGAGATGCGTAACATGTTGCGCCGCGACGAGGACAAGTTGGGAGCCATCATGGATATCAACGCCGGAGCGGGCGGTACGGAGGCGCTGGACTGGGCCTCGATGCTCATGCGCATGTACACGCGTTGGGGCGAGGCCCACGGCTACAAGGTCAAGGTGCTCGATTATCAGGCCGGTGACGAGGTGGGCGTAAAGTCCTGCACGCTGGAGTTCGAGGGCGAATACGCCTACGGTTACCTCAAGAGCGAGAACGGCGTTCACCGCATGGTGCGTCTGTCGCCCTTCAATGCCAACAACAAGCGGCAGACGACCTTCGCGTCGGTCTTCGTCTCGCCGGCCGTTGACGACACGATCGAGATCACGATCAACCCGGCCGACATCGAGTGGGATACGTTCCGCTCGTCGGGGGCCGGCGGCCAGAACGTCAACAAGGTCGAGACGGCCGTGCGGCTGCGCTACCACGGCAAGGACCCCGATACGGGCGAACCGGTCGAGTATCTGATCGAAAACATGGAGACACGTTCGCAGCTGATGAACCGCGAGAATGCGATGCGCATCCTGCGGTCGAAACTCTACCAGCGCGAACTGGACAAGCGCATGGCCACGCAGCAGGCGCTCGAAGCCTCGAAGAAGAAGATCGAGTGGGGTTCGCAGATCCGGTCGTATGTCTTCGACGACCGCCGCGTCAAGGACCACCGTACGGGTGTCCAGACTTCGAACGTCGAGGCGGTGATGGACGGCGATCTGGATGCCTTCATCAAGGCCTATCTCATGGAGTTCGGCGCCAATGCGTAGCGGATTCCTTCGCCGGACCGCGGGGTGCGTTGCCTTGCTGACCGGGCTCCTTGCGGCGGGGGCCGCGGAGGCGGCGTGTCCGGTCGAAAACGCGGGCGTGCAGGTCGGCATGACCGATACGGCCGCCTACTTCCCCCGGCTGCGCGGCCGGCGGGTCGCCGTGCTGGCCAACCAGACCTCGGTGGCGCGGATGCCCGGAGCCGTCGGCGCCGAGGGACACCCTCTGACGGTGGATGCCGCCGGAAGGGTTCATCTGGTCGATCTGCTCCACGAGAGCGGTTTCGACGTCGAGGCCATCTTCTCTCCCGAACACGGTTTCCGCGGGACGGCCGACGCCGGCGAAAAGGTCTCCGGTTCGGTGGATGCCCGTACGGGAATTCCGATCCGTTCGTTGTATGACGGGAGGACACTGCGACCGTCGGATGAGGCGATGCGCTCGTTCGATGTGTTGGTGGTCGACATGCAGGATGTCGGACTGCGCTTCTACACCTATTATATTTCGATGCTGCGGATGATGGATGCCTGCGCCGCGTTCAACCGGGCGGTCATCGTCCTCGACCGTCCGAATCCCAACGGCGACAAGGTCGAGGGGCCGTTGCTCGACATGCGTTACAGGTCGGGGGTCGGGGCGCTGCCGATCCCCGTGCTGCACGGTCTGACGATGGGCGAGATCGCCCGCATGGCCGTGGGCGAGGGGTGGGCCCGCGCGTGCGATCTGACGGTAGTCCCCTGCCGCAACTACACCCACGCCACGGAGTACCGGCTGCCCGTGGCGCCGTCGCCCAACCTCCCGACGCAGCGTGCCGTCTACCTCTATGCGGCGTTGTGTCCCTTCGAGGGAACGGTCGTGAGCCTCGGACGCGGAACTTCGAAGCCGTTTGAAATCTATGGCCATCCCTCGATGAAGGGGCGTTCGTTCTCCTTCACGCCGCGTCCGACGCCTGGTGCCAAGCATCCTCCGCTTGAGGGGCTGTTGTGTCGGGGCGAGGATCTGAGCCGCATGCCGCTCGAAGAGGCCCGCAGTGTGGGCTTCTCACTGAAATATGTGATTGATGCCTGTGGGGATCTGGCGATGGGCGAGGACTTCTTTACGCCGATGTTCGAGAAGCTGATCGGCGTGGGGTGGGTGCGGGAGATGATCCTCGACGGTGCCTCGGACGAGGAGATTCGCGCCCGCTGGCTGCCCGAAGCTGAGGCCTTCCGCAAGTTGCGGGCAAAATATCTGCTTTACGAGTGATCGCGCCGGAGCCAACCTGCAGGTTCGGTTTCGTCGTTCTTTGCCGGCCTCGTTCAGCCCGCTATCCTCAAAAAAAAGCCGCTCCGAAACACGGGGCGGCTTTTTCATGAAAAAGATCTTTGGGAGTTTGACGGGCTGCGCTCTCGTGAAAGATCCTTTGACCGTTGCGGCGTGAAGGGGCAAAACTACGCCGCAGCGGGTCAATCGGTCTCCGATTCCGGAATGCGGTCGGCCTCGGTGACGGGGCGCAGCACCCGGCAGGGGTTGCCTGCGGCCACGACCTGCGGCGGAATGTCGTGTGTCACGACGCTCCCGGCACCGATCACCGCCCCCTGGCCGATCGTCACACCGGGGAGCAGCGTCGCGTGGCCCCCGATCCAGACGTCGTCGTGAATGGTCACGGGGAGCGACTGCATGATCCCCTCGTTGCGCTGCTCCGCGAGCAGGGCGTGGCGCACGGTGTAGATCCCCACGTCGGGGCCGATGTAAACGTGGTTGCCGATCGTCACGGGTGCCTCGTCGAGGATCGTCAGGTTGAAGTTTCCCACGAAGTGGTCGCCCACGGAGATCTGCTCCCCGAAGTCGCAGTGGAACGGGCTGTGGAGCGTGATGTTGCGGCCGACGCGGCCGAAGAGCCGGCGGATGATCGCCTCGCGCTCCTCACGCCGCGAAGGCGGCAGTTGGTTGAGCCGGAAGCAGAGCTCTTCGGCCCGGAGCAGTGCCTCGCCGATGCGGGGTGTCACGGCGTGGAGCCACCGCCCCGCGCGCATCATTTCGAGATCGTTCATGCTATTGTTTTTCGGTGAAATGTTCGTAAATACGTTTCGAAATGGCCGCAATCACGGCAGCGTTCTTCGCATCGTCGGCCGGGGAGTCGGTGACCAACACCGTCACGCAGTAGTGGCGGCCGTCGGGCAGTACGACATAGCCGGCGTCGTTATCGGCGATGCGGAGACCCTCCGGCGTGCGGTCCGACGAGCCGGTCTTGTGCCCGAGGACGGCCCCTTCGGGAAGCCCTGCACGGAGTTTGTCCGTGCCGGTGACTGCACCCTCCAGTAGCCGTTGCAGCAGGGTTTCGTGCTCCGGTGTTAGCAGTCCGCCCTCGAGCAGGCGGGCAAAGAGTGCGCAGACGGCCGAAGGACGTGCGACGTTGATCCGCTGATTGGCAGGATCGAGGTGCATCGTGCGCTCCGTGGCGGCGATCCGGAATCCCTCGATCCCGGCCTTCTCGCACACGTAGCGCTCCACGGCATTGGGGCCTCCAACGTATTCCAACAGACGGTCGCAGGCGATATTGTCGCTCAGGGACGTGCTGTATCGCAACAATTCGCCGAGCGTAACCCGTCCGCCCGTCGCCGGCAGGGAGTCACGCAGCGGGCTGTAGGTGTCGGGATCGAGCCATTCGGGGCCTACCTCGACGGGCGTCGTGAGCGGAGTCCCCTCTGCGTCGGCCTTGTCCAGCACGGCCAGGGCCACCGGAAACTTGAAGACACTCAACAGCGGCAGCGGCACATCCTGCCGGGAGATGGTCTCCCCGTCGGGAGTACGGATGGCGATACCGATTCGGGCCTCGGGGAGCGATGCCGCGAGTTGTTCCAGATCCTGTTCGAGGGTGCGGGTTCGGGAGCCGCAGGCCGTCAGCAGCAGCCCTGCGCAAAAAAGAAGGAGTCGCATCATGGGGAGGGAGGCATAAAAAATACACCTCAGAAAGATTCCGAGGTGTATTTTTACGGTCATATCCGTTCGTTACTCCGAAACGATAGCCTCGCTCGGGCAAACGCCTGCGCACGTGCCGCAGTCGATGCACTTGTCGGGATCAATGACATAGATGTCGCCGGCCGAGATGGCCTCTACCGGGCATTCGCCGATGCAGGTCCCGCATGCTACGCAGGAATCAGTGATTTTGTAAGCCATTTTTTTGCGTGTTTGTGGTTAATGTGTATAGTGCAAATATAGAAACTTATTTGATAAAATCAAACTATTTGATCATATCGAAGCCCGTGTAGGGAACCAGTACCTCCGGGATGCGGATGCCTTCGGGAGTCTGGAAATCCTCGAGCATTGCGGCGACGATACGCGGCAGGGCCAGCGACGAGCCGTTGAGCGTGTGGGCCAGGTGGATCTTCTTCTCGGCATCACGGTAGCGCAGTTTCAGACGGTTGGCCTGGAACGACTCGAAGTTCGAAACGGACGAAACCTCCAGCCACCGCTTCTGGGCCTCGGAGTAGACCTCGAAATCGTAGGTCAGCGCCGAGGTGAAGGACATGTCGCCGCCGCACAACCGTACGATGCGGTACGGAAGACCCAGCGACTTGACCAGCGACTCGACATGAGCCACCATGCCGTCCAGCGCCTCATACGATACGTCGGGCAGCGACAGCTGGACGATCTCCACCTTGTCGAACTGGTGCAGACGGTTCAGACCGCGCACATCCTTGCCGTAGGAACCGGCCTCGCGGCGGAAGCAGGGGGTATAGGCCGTCATCTTGACGGGGAAGTCCTTCTCGTCGAGGATCACGTCGCGGTAGATGTTCGTCACGGGAACTTCGGCCGTCGGCACGAGGTAGTAGTTGTCGACCGTGGCGTGGTACATCTGACCCTCCTTGTCGGGCAGCTGGCCCGTGCCGAAGCCCGAGGCCTCGTTGACCATCACCGGAGGCTCGACCTCCAGATAGCCGGCGCGGGTGTTGCAGTCGAGGAAGTAGTTGATCAGCGCACGCTGCAGGCGGGCTCCCTTGCCCTTGTAGACGGGGAAACCGGCACCGGTGAGCTTGACGCCCAGATCGAAGTCGATGATGTCGTATTTCTTGGCCAGCTCCCAGTGGGGCAGCGGGTTTTCGGGCAGTTTGGTGTAGCTCTCGACGAGTTTCACGACCAGATTGTCAGCCGCCGTCTTGCCTTCGGGGACGATGTCGGCCGGGAAGTTGGGCAGCGTGACGAGCGTGGCCTGCAGCTCCTGCTGCACGTCGTTCGACTCGGCCTGCAGCCGGGCCGACTTCTCCTTGAGGTCCGTAACGAAGTGTTTGCGCTCCTCGGCCTCGTCGCGGCGGCCCTGGCCCATCAGGGCGCCGATCTCCTTGGCGGCCTTGTTCTGTATGGCCAGCGTATTGTCGAGTTCCAGCTGGATGGCCTTGCGGCGGTCGTCGAGCGAGAGGATCTTGTCGATGACGGGGGCGGCGTCGACGCCTTTCTTGGCGAGTTTGCGGACGGCGGCATCCCGGTCATCCCGGATTTGCTTGATCGTAAGCATGATATCGGATGTTTTTGTGTGTTTTCGCGTTACGCAGGGCAAAATTACAAAAAATGCGGAAAAGTGTATCTTTTTCCGCGGGAAAAACACCCCGGGGTTGTCCGTGCGGCGAAATTTCGTATTTTTGTGCAAAATTCCATCGCTTTGAGAACTGTCGAACTGCTGGCTCCGGCCCGCGATTACGCGTCGGCCGTCGTGGCCGTCGATGCCGGGGCCGATGCCGTCTATATCGGAGGCGCCCGCTTCGGGGCCCGGCAGGCCGCCGGTAACTCCGCCCGCGAGATCGCCCGCGTGGTCGAATATGCCCACCGGTACGGCGTGCGGGTCCATGCCACGCTCAATACGCTGCTGTGGGACGACGAACTCCCGGAGGCCGAACGTACGGCCCGCGAACTCGTCGATGCCGGGGTCGATGCCCTCATCGTGCAGGACATGGCCCTGCGGCGCATGGATCTGCCCGTCGAGCTGCATGCCTCGACCCAGGTTTCGAACCGTACGCCCGAAGGGGCCCGCTTTCTGGCCGAGGCGGGCTTCGCACGCGTGATTCTCGAGAGGGCCCTCTCGCTGGAGGAGATCCGCGCCATCTGTGCCGCCACGCCGGCCGAGGTGGAGGTCTTCGTCCACGGCGCCATCTGTGTCGGTTACAGCGGCCGCTGTTTCCTCTCGCGGGCCATGTCGGACCGCAGCGGCAACCGCGGCGCCTGCAGCCAGCCCTGCCGCCTCCCGTGGGACCTCGTCGACGGTCGCGGCCGACGGATCATCACCGGCAAGCATCTGCTCTCGGTGCGCGACCTGAACCTCTCGCACCGTTTGGGCGAACTGGTCGACGCCGGCGTCACGTCGTTCAAGATCGAGGGGCGGCTGAAGGATGCCGGGTATATCCGCAACGTGGTGGCCTGGTACCGCCGGGCGTTGGATGAGGTGCTGGCCGCACGGCCTGCGCTGCGGCGCGCCTCGGTGGGGGAGAGTGTGCCCGATTTCGAACCCGACCCGGCAAAGAGCTTTACGCGCGGCGAATCCGAATATTTCTTCGACGGCAAGCGGGCCGGTGTGGCCTCGTTCGATACGCCGAAGGCCGTCGGCGAGCGTATCGGGCGTGTAGCGCAGGTCTCGGGCGGAAGCTTCCGGATCGATGGCGATGCCGATCTGGCTCCGGGTGACGGCATCTGCCTCATTACGCCGCGTGGCGTCGTCGGGACGAACATCAACGCCGTCGAGGGGCGCCGCATCACCCCCAACCGCATCGAAGGGATTACGCCCGGGGCGGAGCTCTGCCGCAACTACGACCGGCGTTTCTCGCTGGCTCTGGAGCGCAGCCGCATGCGGCGGGTCATTCCGACGCGGGCTCTGGTCGAAGCCTCGGCCCAAGGGGTGATCGTCACCTGCACCGATTGCGAGGGGCTGGAGGCGTCAGCCCGGCGTGATGTGCCGCTTGAGCGGGCCAAGAACCCCGAGGCCAATGCCGCGACGCTGCGCGCACAGGCGATGAAGTCGGGCGACACGATCTTCGCCGTGCGCGAGGTGGAGGTGCGGGGCGGCGAGTGGTTCGTCCCCGCGTCGCTGGCTGCCGAGCTGCGGCGCGAAGCGTTGGCCGGGTTGTTGCGGCAGCGCGAGGAGCGGCCGCTCGAACACCGCATCCTCCCCGAAAACCGGGCGGCGCGTTACCCGTCGGAGCGGCTCGATGCCGACGGAAACGTAACGAATCATCTGGCTGAGGCCTTCTACCGCGACCACGGGGTGTGCGCGATCGAACGGCCGCTGGAACTGGCTCCGTCGCTCGAGGGGTGCACCGTCATGCGCTCGGCCTACTGCATCCGCCGCGAGATCGGCGAGTGCCTGCGCGAAGGGTCGCGCCTGCGCGGGGATCTCTATCTGGAGCACGGTGCGGACCGTTTCCGGCTCGGGTTCGATTGCAAGGCGTGCGAAATGACGCTGGTGGAGTGCCCGCGGCGCCGGATGGACAAGGAGAAAAAACATTAGCGATATGCAGCAGCAACTGACTCCCGATTTTGCGGATTACGAACTCATTGATACGGGCGATTTCGAAAAGCTCGAACGTTTCGGCCGTTTCGTCACGCGGCGTCCCGAACCGCAGGCCATCTGGCGGCGTTCGCTCCCCGAGGCGGAGTGGCGGCGCTTGGCCGATGCCTCGTTCCGGCGCGACCTGCGCAACGATGAACGCGGCGAGTGGCAGCTCGATCCGAAGATGCCCGACCGCTGGACGATCGCTTATGCCTACCGCGGAATGAAACTCCGCATGCGGCTGGCCCTTACGTCGTTCAAGCATGTCGGGATCTTCCCCGAGCAGGCCGCCAATTGGATTTTCATCTACGAGAACGTGCTGCGTCTGTGCGGTGCGGAGGCCGCCGGGCACGCCGCCGGGCACGCCGCCGGACATGCTGCCGTCGGACATGTCGCTGCGGAATCGGCCGTCCGGAATGCGTCGGTCGCCGAAACCCTTCCGGCTGCCGCGCCCCGTGTACTGAACCTCTTTGCCTACACGGGCGGTGCGACGCTTGCCGCCCGGGCCGCCGGAGCCGAGGTGACGCACGTCGATTCGGTGCGGCCCGTCGTGACGTGGGCCCGCGAGAACATGGAGCTGAGCGGTCTGGACGGTGTGCGTTGGATCGTCGAGGATGCGCTGAAGTTCGTGCGCCGCGAGGTGCGCCGCGGAAACCGTTACGCCGGCATCATTCTCGATCCGCCGGCCTATGGACGCGGTGCCAACGGCGAAAAGTGGGTCCTCGAGGAGAACATCGGCGAGATGCTCGACTGCTGTGCGCAGCTACTCGAGCCGCGCGGGGCCTTCCTGGTGCTGAACCTCTACTCGATGGGACTGTCGTCGACGCTGGCCCGCACGGCCGTCAGACAGGCCTTCGGCGCTCCCGAGGAGGAGCAATGGGGCGAATTGTGCTTCACGGACCGTGCCGGCAAGGAGCTCCCGCTGGGGACCTATTACCGCTTCAGACGCTGATCCGATTCTGAATCGCACGGCCCGTTGCCTGTTCCATCGCCTGCACGGCTGCTCCGGGTCGGAAAGCGAGGTGGCAAAGAGCGTGTGGCCGGTAAGAGAGGAGCAAAGAGAGAGAGGCAAAGAGAGAGGCAAAAGAGGGGAGGCCAACAGTGAGAGAACAGAGCGGGGCTGGCAGAGCGGGGCCGGCAGAGAGGAACCAACAGAGAAGGGCTGGCAGAGCGGGGCCGGCAGAGAGAGGTGACAGCGTAAGCATACAACAGGAGGAGAGAAAGAAAATAGGGGGGAAGAGATACGAGAGGGAGATGGACAACCGTAGAAAGGAAGAGAAGAGGAGAGGAGAAGAGAAGAGAAGAAGAGAGAAGAGAGAATGCAGCAGGTGGGCTTCCGCCTGTTGATCAATGATTTGATGAAAACAAAAATTCGGAAGATATGAGTATTCTTGCTGTCATTTTCGGTCTTTTGAGCGGTTCGCTGCTCTCGGTGCTGGTGGGCATCATCGGCAGCCGGCGCCGCATCGGTTTCGGCTGGGCCTTTCTGTTGAGTCTGATCTTCACGCCGCTCGTGGGGCTGATCATCGCGTTGCTGACCGACCCGCTGCCCGATTGCGAACGACGCTGGGGCTGCATCGGAACCGCCGTTGCACTGCTCGGAATCCTCTGTTTGATTGTCTTTCTGATGTTGCTGCTTACGGGCGGGGCCATGGCCCTCGCCTTGTGAGTAAACATGCGGAGCGTGTTTTGACGGTGTTGCGGGCTGTGCGGATGACCGATGCCGCCTGTTTCACGCGATGGTTCATGTGCGAGGTCGGCCTCTGCCTCTCGGTGTCCCCGCAGCCGGGGCCCGAATAGCCCACGTCGGTTCCCGGATCGGATCCGGCCGGACTGCGTTACGCGCCTGCAGGATTGGAAAACCTTATGTTCATAAGATAAATGGATAAACGTAAATTGAATCTCTGGACCGATCGGGTCTTGTTCCCCGTGCTGGTCGGATTGTGCGGGTCCGGTATCGGACTCCACCTGTTTGAACATGCCGGCGCTCCCGAAATCCGGCACGTCTGGAAGCTGGCGCATATCATCCTTTCGCTGCTGTTCCTGGTCCTTGTCGGACTCCACGTCTACGGGCATTGGGCCTGGTACCGCTCGCTGGCTACGGCCGGCTGCAAGGGGCTGCGCCGGTGGATGGTGGTGCTGCTTGCGGTGGTCTTTCTGGCGGTGGCCGTAACGGGAATTGTCAAGTGGCTGTTCGGCGCCCACATCGGATTTTACCACTATGTGGGTGGTCTCGCGCTCGGGGTGCTGGCGTTGCTGCACATCATCAGACGATGGCGGCAGCTGTTCGGCCGCGGTCGGAACTCCGCAGCCGGAAAGGGTCGCTGACATCCGGTGTGTCGGCAACCGTGTCTGTGCGGGTGCAGGGGTTTTCTCCTCCGCACCCGCTCGGTTTTTTCACCCTCCCCTGGCCGGGGCTAAAGGCCGAAGACGTAGTAGATCAGGATACCGGCCGCGGCCGAGAGGATGATCAGCAGGATGGGGTTCACCTTGCGCCACGATCCGACGAAGACGCCTCCGAAGAGCACCCAGCTCCAGGCGTCGATGAAGTTCTGCTCGTCGGGCTCCGAACTGTGGGGGAAGATCAGCAGCAGGGCTGCGGCCGCGATCATGCCGATCACCACGGGGCGCATCCCCCGCATGGCCCCTTCGACCAGCCGGTTGTTCTTGAGCTTCAGGAAGAACCGCGCCACGAGGATCATCAGCGTCAGCGACGGCAGACAGACGGCCAGCGTGGCGATGGCCGAGCCCAGGATGCCGCACCAGACATGGCCCGTCTCCAGCCCCACGGTGTAACCCACGTAGGTGGCCGAGTTGATGGCGATCGGGCCGGGGGTGATCTGCGAGATGGCCACGATGTCGGCAAACTGCGCGTTGGTGAGCCACTGGTGCTGCACGACCACCTCGTTCTGGATGAGCGAGAGCATGGCGTAGCCGCCGCCGAATCCGAAGAATCCGATCTTGAGGTACGAGACGAAGAGTTGCCAGAGAAGAATCATTCCGCAGTGAGTGAGGGAAGTGTGACATCCGTGATTACCAGCTGTCCATTGCGCAGCAGGGCGCGGACCGGAATGACGACGCAGCGGTTTTCGTATGTCGCCAGATAGGCGATGGCATACCATTCACCCTCGACGTGTTCGACCCGGATCGTCGGCAGCGACCGCTTGTTGAAGTCCTGGGCCCGCAGCAGCGGATTCCCGCCGTTTCGGCGACAGCCTTTTCCACCTTCCGGCGGGTGGCTTTGTCCAGGGGCAGGGCGGGCTTCTCCGGATGTTCGTTGTAGCTGGCCGCGATCCAACCGGCGTATGCCCGGTAAAAGCGTTCCAGCGCCTGCCGGACCTTCTCCGTGGAGGAGCCGGTGCCGGCCATGAGCTTTTTTGTAGAGGCGGCAGCGGTGGTCCGGGCCGTCGAGGACCCTGCCGTCAGCAGCGCAAGGAGCAGAAGCCCCAGAGACAGACTGTATTTCATGTTTTTTGTCGGATTCATGCTTCGGGATTCTTTTTGTGTCGGGCGATCTTCGGGGCGACGGCCAGCTCCCAGGCGATGCCGCCGGCCGCACCGGCCACCAGTACCCAGATTGGGGACCACCCGAGACCCCAGACGGCCAGCGCCGCAGCCGCGATGATGAAGAACATCGACCAGTGCATGCCGCGGGCCAGCGAAATCACCGGGCCGATGATCAGCGCCACGACCGCCGGACGCATCCCCTTGAAGGCGGCGTCGACAACGGGGTTGTGGCGGATGTTGGCGAAGAAGAGGGCGATGAGGAGGATGATGACGAACGACGGGAGAATGGTGCCCAGCAGGGCTGCCGCCGCACCGCGCAGTCCGCGCATCTTGTATCCGACGAAGACCGACGTGTTGAGCGAGATGGGCCCCGGAACCGACTGGGCCAGCGTCAGCAGGTCGAGAAACTCCCCGCGTTCGACCCAGTGCCGCTTGTCGATCACCTCGCGTTCGATCAGCGGGATCATGGCGTAGCCCCCGCCGAAGGTGAAGAGCCCGATCTTGAAGAACGAGACGAATATCGTGTGCAGACGTTCCATAGGCATTTCTCAGAGGCGATTCTTGCGGCCCAGCAACGTCAGCAGACCGTCGATGCAGGTCATCGGATGGGTCGGCGCCCCCGGGAGCCAGAGGTCCGGCGTGTGCGAATCCAGAAAACTGCGGTCCAGGGCGCGGCTCTCGGCGAAGAGTCCGCCGGAGCAGGCCTCCGTGCCGCACATCACGAGGATTTTCGGCTCGGCCACGGCGTCGTAGCAGATCTCCAGCGCCTCGGCTATCTGGGCCGTCAGCGGGCCCGAGACCACCACGCCGTCTGCATGGCGCGGCGAGGCCGTGAAGCCGATGCCGTAGCGCCCCAGATCGAAGTTGACGTTGCCCGTGGCGTTGAGCTCCATCTCGACCGAGCCGTCGCCGCCGGCCGAGACTTCGCGCAGCTGCAGCGCCTGGCGGAAGCAGCGCCGGATCTCGGGCCGCACGCGTTTCGGGTCGAACTCCACGCGCGAGTCTCCGGCGTGCAGCACGAGACCCTCGCGCGTGGGCGAACCGATGCGGTAGTCGTTCGTGAAGCGTACGTTGCGCGGCGCCACGCGCGCACACTCCCCGCAGAAGAGGCAGCGTCCCAGGTCGAGCTCCAGCGGGTCGGCCCGGAAGGCCCCCGTCGGGCAGAGGGCTTCGGCGCGTTCAGCCTCGGTGGTATCCTCGGTGAAGGTCAGTTCGGGGCGTCCGCGGAACTCTTCGGTCAGTTCGACAGCATCGAGGTCCTCGATGGCCTGCTGCCCGTGGCTGCGCAGCACCCGTATTTTCGGTAGAATCATGGTCGCAAATGTTAGGCCCTTAATCGTCCGCAAAAATACGCAATTCCCGCGAACCTGCAAGCACTTTGCCCCGGAATTGACACACCGCGGGCCGGAGTTCCGTCGGTGGATCTCCGGCCCGCGGGTCGAAAAGGGAAATGAAGTGATGGGGTCTCTTGAGTCGGGCCGGATGGAGCGTTTCGGTGGTGCGGAGGGTTTCGTAGAGTGCGGAGAGTCCGGTAGCAGTGCGGAGGAAAAGAGCGCTCCGCCGGCGGTTCGGAGCGGCCGTCTCTTGTGGGTCACTCGCCCGGATCGGTGAATGCTGGGGCCGGAAGCCAGTCGGAGGTGTATTCCGGAGCGGACGATCTGGCGAAGATGTTCGCCACGACATACTCCGCACCTTCCGCATCGGAGAGCTGGCGTCCGCCGCAGGCGCGCCGGGCGAGGCGGTCGGCCGCGGCTCCCGGACCCGTACAGCCGTATTCGGCGAAAAGAGGTTGGGCAAGCGTCGGATCCGGTTGGTCCGACATCGTGGTCCACCCTTCGGCCTTCAGTGCCGCAGGCTCCTCGCAGCGGATGAAGACTGCGCGCGGCCTCGCCGTTTTCGTCGAATACCAACCCCGGCCCAGATGGAAGCAGGAGAATTTCGAGCCGTCGAAGTCCACCTCGTCCGACGGCGGGAAGCTGATCGTGCAGTCCATGCAAACGATGCCGTACCGGTGGTCGGCCGGGGTCGAGGGGGCCGTCACGACGCTGTTGTTGCGGTTCATGTGCAGCGTGCAGTGGTCGACTACGATCGTCGACGAGCCGAAGATGAAGTCGACGTTGCCCTCGACGTAGCAGTCGCGCAGGTAGACACGTCCCGTACCGCGGCCGAAGAGCGTATCCTGATACCCCATGACGCGGCACTCGTAGAGCGTCACGCGGTCGCCCTCGACGCGCAGCGCCACGGCCTGCGTATCCTTGTTGACGGCGGCGTTGGCCTGGCTGTTGACGTAGGTGTTGGCGATGGTCACCCCGCAGGCCGTGAAGTCGTCGGCCTCGATCAGCAGCGTCTGGCTTCGCCACGTGCCGAGCGTGCCGTTGCCCGTCTCGGTGGGGTGACCCGCATAGTCGTCGTAGGTGATGATGCACTTTTCGGCATCGTCGCCGATGAGTGTCACGCGGGGATGGTCGGCCGTCAGCGTCACCTTTTCGCAGTAGGTGCCCGGGCGCAGGCGTACGATGTGCGGCTCGCCGTCGACGGGCAGGGCATCGAAGGCCTCCTGCAGCGTCGTGTAGTCGCCCGAGCCGTCGGCTGCGACGACGAGGGTATGGATCGGTTTTTCGGTGGGGCCGTCCGACGAACCGTTGCCCGGTGCGGCGTCGTTGTCGTCCGAGCTGCAGGCGGGTGCGAAGGCCGTCACAAGCAGCGCCGTGCCGAGTGTGAACAGCGAATGGAGAGCGTTCCGTTTCATGAATCGTGGTTTTTGTTTCAGGTTTCCGACGGCAAAGTTCGTCTTTTCTTCGCCCGCAGGCGGGGATTTTTCTGCGGAAAACCGGGATTTTTTGTCGATTCTTTCCGGAACAGGGCTCGCCCGACGCTTCTCTGCCGGCTGCGGGAAGCCCCTGTCCTGCCTCGGGCAGGGGCTTCCCGCAGGGCGTTTTCCCGGGTACGTCACACGGCGTAGGGCGCGTGTTGCGCGGACTGGCCGGGAGGCGGATGCGGCGTCAGAGGTCGTGGCCGCAGTAGGAGAGGTTGAAGCTCTTGTTGCAGATCGGGAAGTCGGAGATCCCCTCGCCGCGCACGGCCAGCGCCAGCGCCAGCCAGTTGTGCAGACTCGGATCCTTGATGCGGCACGCCTCGATATGACCCTCGGCGTCGGTCACCACCACGTGGCACGTCTCGCCGCGCCATCCCTCGACCAAGCCGAACGAGAGCGACTGCGGGGTCAGCTGCGTCGTATAGTCGGGCGTCTCGCAGGGGTTCTCCAGCGCGCCGTATTTCTGTTCGTAGATCTCCAGCAGCTGGTCGATGTAGCGGGCCGACTGCGCAACCTCGCGGCAGCGCACCTCGAGCCGGGCCATCACGTCGCCCGATGTCTCGATGACGGGTTCGTGGTGGAGGCATTTGCCGTAGGAGCCCCACGGATGCGTGGTGCGGATGTCGCGGGCCAGTCCGCTGGCCCGGGCCGCCTGTCCGACGCCGCCGATGCGGCGCATCTCCTCGCGCGGAACCATACCGCACTGCTCGAAACGCGCCAGCAGCGTGGGCGACGACTCCAGGTCGCGGCGTACCTCCTCGTAACGGCGGGCAATCTCGGCGACGTTCCGGCGGATCATGGCCGATTTGGCCGGCGTGAGCGGATGGTCGGTGCCGTGGGGCCGGATCAGCCCCTTGCCGAAGCGGTTGCCGCACCACGCCTGCGTGGTGTTGATCGTCATCGTGCGCAGCGCCTCGCAGGCCACCTGTCCCAGCTGGTAGCCCGCATCCATCGACAGCGCTCCCGTATCGGCGATCTGCATGGCCATGCGCTCCAGTTCGAGCGCTACGGCCCGTTCGCGGTCGAGCTGCGTGGGTCGTTCGCGGCCGGTGAGCTTCTCGACGGCCTCGGCAAAGGCCGTGGCGTGGGCCACGGCGCTGTCGCCCGCAACGGCCTCGGCCAGACACATCTGCCGCAGCCGGTTGTCGGTCGACGAGAAGGCCGCCTCGACTCCCCGGTGCTGGTAACCCAGCGCAATCTCGAGGTGGAGCACCTCTTCGCCGTTGCAGATGAAGCGAAAGGCCCCCGGCTCGATGATCCCGGCGTGGATCGGACCCACGTTGACCTCGTGCAGCGAGTGGCCGGCCATCGTATAGAAGGGGTAGTTGTCGATCGAGCTCTGGCGGTTGTAGCGGTCGAAGGGGTAGCGCAGCGGCTTGGGCCACGGCTGGCCGTCGAAGCGGATGCCGTAACGCTCGGTGATGTCCCGCTCGAAGGGGTGCATCTGCGGGTGCAGGGCCGTGAGTGACGGAAGGGCCGTATCGTCGTAGTAGCCCGTGGCGTGGGAGGTGATCAGCACGCGGCTCTCGGCGTCGTCGAGCACCAGGCAGTAGAAGCGCATCCGGTCGTCGGAGGGCAGGGCGAAGTAGTGCGCCACGTGGTAGCGTTCGTCCGAGAGCCACGTGCGCAGCAGTTCGTAGAACGAGGCATAGGAGATCTCGGGAATCTCCTCCAGGCGCACGGCGCCCGCGGTATTGTCGATTACGAGATAGTTCATAAGGCAGTGATTTGGCCGATCAGTTCACGCAGAAAATCCGGTTGCCAGAGCCCCAGCACCATGGCCGCCGCCAGCAGCGTGAGGGCCGACCACGACAGCGCCCGGTCGACCTTCGAGGGGTGGAGTTCGTCCTGGTTGGGCTGGTAGCAGAGACGGAGCATCCGCGAGCAGAACGAGTAGATGACGATGCACAACAGCAGCAGAAGCCCTGCCACGAGCCACCAGCGGCCTCCGACGATCGCCTCGCGCAGGATCATCAGCTCCGAGAGGAAGAGCGGCGAGGGCGGGAAGGCCACCAGGATGACCATCCCCGCAAGCAGCCCCATGGCCCCCACGCGGTTGATGTGGATATAGTCGCCGATGCGGTTGATGCGGTAGCCGTTGTAGACCTGCCGCACGACGGCCATCTGCAGGAAGAGGCTGCTCTTGATGAAGGTGTGGCAGACGACGTGGAAGACCGCCGCCCAGACACCCGCACCGCCGACGCCCAGTCCGATGGCGGCCAGACCCATGTTCTCTACGGTCGAGTAGGAGAGGAAGCGCTTGTAGTTGTTCGTGCGGCGCAGGAACAGCGCGCCGATGAGGAGCGACAGCACGCCGACGATCAGCAGCACCGAACGGGCCCACGTGAAGACCTCGGTCGCGGCTGCCACGCGGTAGACGCGGAAGATGGCCAGGAAGCCGGCGTTGACCAGTCCCGTGGAGATCAGCGCCGAGGCCGGCGACGGCGCCGCGAAGTTGGCGTCGATGCCCACCGTGTACAGCGGGAAGAGCTCCATCTTGCAGCTGTAGCCGCAGACGATCAAGAGGAAGGCGATCTTCAGGTAGAGGGCGTTGCCGTGGGGCGCCGCGGCGGCTACCTCGGCATAGTCGAGCGACTCGCAGTCGGTGGCGGCCGCCAGCAGCAGGATGCCCAGGTAGGCCATGGCGATGCCCGTCGAGCAGACGAAGACGTATTTCCACGCCGCCTCGAGCGTCTGGGCCGTGCGGCGGTGGTAGATGATTCCGGCCGAGCAGAGCGTCGTGGCTTCGAGGAAGATCCACGTCACGGCCAGGTTCGAGGCGAAGTACGAACCGGCGATGGCCGTCGTCAGCAGCATCACCAGCCCCGAGTAGGCACGGGTCTGGACGAGGTCGTTGTCGCGCAGGTAGGCCTCCGAATGGAAGTAGGCGAAGGCCGAGACGATGCACAGCAGTACGTAGAAGAGCGTCCCCGGGGCGTCGAAGCGGAACCACGAGGCCGACGTCGTGTCGTAGAGCCCTCCGAAGAGAATGGCGCAGGCAAAGGCCGCCTGCACGGCGTAGAAGAGCACGCCCGTGAGGAAGAGCTGCCGCTCGCGGCGCACCAGAAAGGCCGCCGCCGCGATCAGAATACTTGCGATCAGATAGACTATCATGGCCTTAGTCCTTTACGTTGGTCAGCGAATCGGCGTCGTCGGCGTGGAGCTTGTCGTCGATCTTGGTGAAGAAGATGCCCAGCATCAGCACCGAGATGAGGATGTCGAGCAGGATGGCGAAGTTGATCAGCAGGGGCATCTCCACGCCGATGGCCGTCGAGAAGAGGAACACGCCGTTCTCGATCACCAGAAAACCGACCATGTGGGAGAAGATCCGCTGCCGCATCACGATGAGGATCAGACCGCTCAGCAGCGAGTAGAGCGCCACGCCGAAGAAGAGCAGGTCGACCGTCGAGTCGGCGATGTAGTAGGTCAGCGAGGCGCTCACGCCCAGCGCCACGATCGACAGCACGAGCGATCCGGCCTGCGACGAACCCGAACGGCGCACGCGGTTGATGCGCGTGCGCCGGATCACGGCGAAGAGCAGCCACGGAACCAGAATGCCCTTGAAGAGCAGCGTCTCGAGGGCCACGAAGGCCAGCTCGGCGGGGTTGGCGGCGTGCAGACGCACCAGCGCAATGCCGAACAGCAGCCACCCCTGCAGCCCGATCAGCGAGGCGAAGTTGCGGAAACGCTCCGTGATCGAGAGGTAGACGAGCGTCACGACGTAGAGTAGAATCAGCGGCAGAATCATTGGATACCGATATTAAGTTGCAGCAGGTAGCCCGTGAAGAAGACCAGGGCGGCCAGTGCCGTGATGGTGAGCAGGAAGGTGGTGTTGCGGATGAGCTTGTTGCGGGCCTGCGTCGACTCGACGATCCCCACCGAGAGCCCCGTGAGCAGCACGGCCAGCGGCGCGGCGAACCACCACCGCGGGCAAAGGGCCGCCGCCACGGCATCGGCCGCCAGCATCGACAGCGCCGCACTCTTCAGCCAGTTCGCGATCTTGATGTAGGCCAGATCGACGCCGCAGTAGTCGAGGCACATCACCTCGTGGATCATCGTCAGTTCGAGGTGCGTGCGGGGGTCGTCGACCGGCACGCGGCCGCTTTCGGTGAAGACGATCTTCGTCAGCACGTAGGCCGCCAGCAGCAGGACGATGATCAGCTGCGTGTCGTCGGAGGCTCCGGCGTCGAAGAGTTCGGCGAAGGAGATGTGGCCCGAGAGCAGGGCCAGCGTCCCGATGGTGAGCATCAGCGCCGGTTCGACCAGCGCCCCGTAGAGCGCCTCGCGGCTGGCGCCCATCCCCTCGAACGAGCTGCCCGTATCCATGGCCGCCAGAATCAGCGCCCCGCGGCCCAGAGCCAGCAGGCAGGCGAAGGCCACCACGTCGCCGTCGAACGAGACCACCGGCGGCAGATTGCCCACCGGAATGAAGAGCAGCGCCAGAAGCGACGCGCCCAGGATGACCGACGGCGTCGTGCGGAACAGTACGGTGGTGGTCGTCGAATAGACGGCCCCCTTGCGCAGCAGCAGGCGTACGTCGTAGAGGTGTTGGGCGAAACGGATGCCCTTGCGGCCCGCCAGCCGGGCCCGCGTGCGGTTGATCAGCCCCGGAATGCAGAGGGCCGCCGCCAGAAGCAGAAGCAGATTGAGCAGTGCCATGGCATCAGATGATATGGAGGATCGACAACAGGAAGACCAGCGCCAGGAAGGCCAGGGCAAAGAGCACGTAGTGGTTAATCTTGCCCGTACGCAGGCGCATGACGCGCTGGTTGATCAGGCGCAGCAGTTCGACCCACCACGCCGAGAAGAGGCGTCCGATGCGGTCGCGGTGGCCGACGTCGAAGCGGTGGGCGTCGGGGAAGATCTCGCCCTTGCCCACGGGCGACCCCTCGCCGCTGTTCTGTGTCAGTGACGTGGCGATCGACTGCAGCCCCTCGGAGAAGGACTCGCCCGTATACTGCATGCGGGTGTTCACCGCCGTGAAGCCACAGCCCCACGTCGGGCCCTCGGTCACCTGACGTCCGCGCAGCGTGCGGCGTCGCAGCCATGCCAGGATGGCGACGACCAGAATCAGCCCCCAGGCGATGCGCCCGACTGCGGTGAGCGTCGGCGAGAGCAGCCAGTCGGCGGCATCCGACGGCGTGCGCAGGAAGAACTCCGCGGCGCGCGTCACGCACCCCACGGCCGCCCGCGGGAAGAGTCCCACGAGGAGGATGCCCGCCAGCGGCAGCGCCATGGCGGCCAGCCGCAGGTTGTCGACCTCCGAGGCTTCGGCCACCTCATGCGAGCGGGGCGAGCCGAGGAAGACCGTGCCGTAGAGCTTCGTGAAGGCCAGCACGGCCACGCCGCCGATCAGCGCCAGCGCCGCCAGACCGGCCGCCGAGGCGAGAACGTTGCTTCCCGAGGCGATGCCGTCGAGCAGCCCGAGGTAGACGAGCAACTCCGAGACGAAGCCGTTGAGCGGCGGCAGGGCGCAGATGGCGGCCGTGGCCGCCAGGAAGAGCAGCGACGTGAGGGGCATGTGTTTCGTAAGGCCGCCCAGCGCGTCGAGCGACGTGGTGTGGGTCTGCGAGAGGATGTTGCCGGCCCCGAAGAAGAGCAGCGACTTGAAGAACGAGTGGTTGAGCGCGTGGAGCAGCGCCCCGGCGATGCCGCACAGCGCCACCATTTGGTTGCCCGAGGCCTTGCCCAGCGCCGCGATGCCCGCGGCCAGCAGGATGATGCCGATGTTTTCGATCGAGGAGTAGGCCAGCAGGCGCTTCACGTCGTTCTGCATGGCGGCCAGAATGACGCCCCACAGGCCGGTGACGATCCCCACGACGAGGAGAATCACCCCGGCGGTGTGCAGTACGGGCAGATCGCCCAGGGCGGCCGTCGTGCGCAGGATGCCGTAGATGCCCGTCTTGATCATCACGCCCGACATCAGCGCCGAGACGTGCGACGGGGCGGCCGGATGGGCCTCCGGCAGCCAGACGTGCAGCGGGAAGAGGCCGGCCTTCATGCCGAAGCCCGCCAGAAAGACGAGGAAGAGCGGCAATGCCGGCTTCGTGTGGAAGTATTGGCCCAGGGCGTCGAACGTCGCGCGTCCGCAGACGGCGTCCAGCCGCACGAACCCCACGACCAGCAGCACGAAGCCCACGTGCATCATGATCAGGTAGGCCAGCGCCGCGCGGCTCACCTCACGGCGTTGGGCGTCGTAGAGGATCAGCAGGAACGACGCCACGGTCATCAGCTCCCAGAAGAAGAGGAACGAGTAGCCGCCGTCGGAGCAGACGACGCCCAGCATGGCGTAGGCCATCACCGTGAGCGAGGTGTAGTGCAGCGAGACGTGGGCCGGGGACTTCTCCCGGAGCGTGTGGGCCAGATAGCCCCGCGAATAGAGCACCGAAGCTACCGAGCCGATCGAGATCAGCAGGACGAAGAGCGCCGAGAGCGGGTCCATCGATCCCGAATCGCCGCCGAAAAGCGTGCCGGGGATCATCCACAGCGATTCGGTGCCTCCGTCGGCCAGTACGCCGATGGCCCGGACCGAGGCCCACAGGGCTCCGGCGGCCGTCAGGGCGAGGGCCGTCCACGCCTTGGCCCGCAGCGGCGTCGAGAAGATCGCCGCCACGACCACCACGAGGAACAACAGGGTGTAGATAAATAGCATGTTCTGCGGGTAAATGTGTTTTCGAAAGCGCTATTCGGCGGGACCGTTTACGGTGGCGGTCATCACCGTGGCCGCGACGGCTGCCGTCTCGGTGCGCAGCCGCTGCGCACCGAGCGTGATCTCCTCGAAGCCGTGGGCCAGCGCCAGGTCGATCTCCTCGGGCGAGAAGTCCCCCTCGGGGCCGATGAAGATGCGTACCGATTCGCCGGGGCGGATTGTGCGCGGCAGGAACCGTTTCCCGCGTGCGGAGTGCGCCGCCTCGCAGTGGGCGATCAGGCTCCGCCCCTCGAAGGGCTCGGCCACCGCCTCGCGGAACGCCGTCAGCGGACTCAGCTCCGGGCGGTAGGCCTTGAGCGACTGTTTCATGGCCGCCGTGATCACCTTTTCGCCCCGTTGCGGCTTGAAGCTCCGCCGCTCGCTGTGGGCCGTCTCGAGCGGGATGATCCGCGTGACGCCCACCTCGGTGGCCTTCTCCAGAAACCATTCGAAGCGGTCGGGGTTCTTCGTCGGCGCCACGGCCATCACCAGCCGGTAGGGCATCCGCTCGAATTCGGACTGCGTCTCGACGACGCGTACCGTGCAGCGGCGCGGGTCGGCCTCGATGATCTCGGCCCGATAGAGATTCCCGCGGCCGTCGGTGAGGTGGATCCAATCGCCGCGCCCCAGCCGCAGCACCCGGATGCAGTGGCGCGACTCCTCCTCGTCGAGCGTGTGGACGGGCGGTTCGAGATCCGGAGCATAGAAGAGTTGCATGGCCTTCGCGTATTTGTTTTACGGATTTTTTTATTGTACTTTTGTCTTGCGCGGGCCCGGACGGCGGCCTTTGTCTGCCGTGCCGGACTTGCGGCCCGCAAATGTACACAAAATAACACGATCCATGAAACGTATCATCGGTTTATTGACGCTTTTTCTGACCATGACACTCGTTTGTTGCAAATCCGAGAAGCAGGTGGGCGAGAATCCCTTCTTCTCCGAGTGGGAGACCCCCTACGGCGTGCCCCCCTTCGACCGGATCGCCCCCGAACACTTCCTGCCCGCCCTGGAGCGCGGCATGTCGCTCCATGACGCCGAAATCGACGCCATCACCTCGAACAACGACGAACCCTCGTTCGAAAACACGATTCTCGCCTACGACAACTCCGGGAAGATGCTCTCCCAGGTGGAGCTGATCTTCGAGATGCTCTGCGCCGCGGAGAACTCCCCCGAACTGGAGAAGCTCCAGGTGGAGGCGGCGCCTCTGCTGGCGGCTCATGCCGACCGGATCCGGCTCAACGGGAAGCTCTTCGAACGCGTCAAGGCGGTCTACGACCGCCGCGCGGCGATGGATCTCGATGCCGAGCAGCTGCGGCTGGTGGAGAAGACCTATCGCAGCTTCGTACGTGCCGGGGCGCTGCTCGATGCCGAACGGAAGGCCCGTCTGAAGGAGATCAACGGGGCGCTGTCGCTGGCCGCCGTGCACTTCGGCAACAACATCCGTGCGGAGAACAACAACTTCGTGATGATGCTTTCGTCGGATGAGCTGGACGGCCTGCCCGCAAACGTGCGTGAGCTGGCCCGCGAGACGGCCGCCAAACTGGGCAAGAAGGATCGGTATGCCTTCACGCTGCAGAAGTCGAGCCTGATTCCCTTCCTGACCTACTCCTCCCGCCGCGACCGCCGCGAGGAGCTTTACAAGGCCTATCTGAACCGCTGCAACAACGGCGACGAATACGACAACAAACAGCTGATCAACGACTTCATCCGTCTGCGCACGGAGAAGGCACACCTGCTGGGCTACCCGTCGTATGCCGCGTATGTGGTCGACGACGAGATGGCCCGCACCACCGACGCCGTCTATGCACTGCTCGACGAGGTGTGGGAGCCGGCCCTCGAACGCGCCAGGGGCGAACTCGCCGAGATGGAGGAGCTCTTCCGCAAGGATGTCCCCGAGGGTGAATTCGCCTCGTGGGACTGGTGGTATTACGCCGAGAAGCTCCGCAAGCAGAAATACGCCCTCGACGAGGAGATGCTGCGTCCCTACTTCTTGCTCGAAAATGTCCAGATGGGGATCTTCTTCCTCGCCAACCGCCTCTACGGCATTACGTTCCGTCCGGTAGTCGTGCCGCTGTACCATCCCGAGGCCGTGGCCTACGAGGTGCTCGATGCCGACGAGTCGCACCTCGGCATCCTCTACTTCGACTTCTTCCCCCGCGACGGAAAGAGCCAGGGCGCCTGGTGCGGCAACTACGTCGAACAGACCTTCGACGAGGAGGGGCACCGTGTGGCTCCCGTCGTCTCGATCGTCTGCAACTTCACCCGCCCGACCTCGAACACCCCCGCGCTGCTGACCCTCGACGAGACCGAGACGCTCTTCCACGAATTCGGCCATGCCCTGCACTTCCTCTTCCACAATGTCCGCTACCGCGGCCTCTCGGAGGTCGAGGGCGACTTCGTCGAGATGCCCTCGCAGCTGATGGAGAACTGGGCCTTCGAACCCGACGTGCTCAAACAGTATGCCGTGCACTACCGCTCGAACGAGGTTATTCCCGACTATCTGATCGAAAAACTGCGCCGCAGCCGCCTCTTCAACCAGGGATTCATGACCACGGAGCTCATCGCCGCATCGCTCTCCGACATGGACATCCACTCGATTGGCGAATACGAGGAGTTCGACCCGATGGCCTTCGAGCGCCGGGCGCTGACCGAACGCCGCGGACTGATCCCGCAGATCGAACCCCGCTACCACTATCCCTACTTCTCGCACATCTTCGACGGCGGCTATGCGGCCGGATACTACTTCTATACGTGGGCCGCGGTGCTGGACAAGGATGTCTTCGAGGCTTTCCGCGAGAGCGGCGACCTCTACAACCGGCAGATCGCCGATTCGCTGCGCCGCAAGGTGCTCGCCCGTGGCGGCTCGGCCGACGGCATGACCCTCTATCGCGACTTCCGCGGCAAGGACCCCGACAAGCGCCCGATGCTGCGCAGCCGCGGTCTGTGGAGCGACCCCGTGCCGGCCGATTCGCTCTCCGTGAACCCGGTTGCGGGGAAGAACCCCGCCGCAACGCCGGCTTCACAGCGCTAACCCTCCCCCTCCCCTTCGAAAACGAAAACCCAAGACCCGAATATGAAAAAAGCAATTTTGATCATGGCTATTTCCGCACTGGCGGCAGGCTGCGCCGACAACTCGGTTCCCAAGGCACAGCTGCCCGAACTCGATCTTTCGAATCCGCTGCTGGCCCCGTGGGAGACCCCCTACGCCACGCCGCCCTTCTCGAAGATCGAACTCAAACACTATGAACCGGCCTTCGATGCCGCCATCGCCTGCTCGCGGGCCGAGGTGGCGGCCATCGTCGACAATCCCAAAAAACCGTCGTTCGTCAATACGATCGTCGCCCTCGAACAGAGCGGCTCGCTGCTCTCGCGCATCGAGGGGATCTTCTTCAACATGCTCGGCGCCGAGACCTCGGACCAGCTGCAGGAGATCTCGCTGCGCGTGCAGCCCAAACTGACCGAACTGGAGAACGACATCTCGCTCAACGAGAAGCTCTTCGAACGCGTGAAGGCCGTCTACGAACACCCCGGACGCCTCTCGCAGGAGGAGCGCATGCTGCTCGAAAAGACCTACAAGCACTTCGCCCGCAACGGCGCCGCCCTCTCGCCCGAGAAGAAGAAGCTCTACCGCCAGTATACGACCGAACTCTCGGCCCTGACGCTCAAGTTCGGCCAGAATTCGCTGGCCGCCACCAACGCCTTCACGCTCCATATCACCGATCCGAAAGTGGTGGCCGAACTGCCCGGATTCGTGCGGGAGGGGATGGCCGCCGAGGCCGCCTCGCGCGGCGAGAAGGGGTGGACCGTCACGCTGCAGTATCCGAGCTACCTCCCCTTCATGACCTACTCCACGAACCGCGAACTGAAGGAGAAACTCTGGCGCGCGCGGTCCTCGGAGTGTCTGGGCGGCAAGTTCGACAACACGGAGTTGATCCGCCGGATCGTCAATACGCGGCTGAAGATCGCCAATCTGCTGGGCTACAAGTGCTATGCCGACTACGTGCTGGAGGAGCGCATGGCCGGTGACACGAAGACGGTCGAGTCGTTCCTGAACGACCTGCTCGTGCAGACCAAGTCGTGGGCCGATGCCGACTACCGCACGGTGAGCGAATACGCCGCCTCGAAGGGGCTCAAAGGAGAGCTCATGCCGTGGGACTGGCCCTATTACAGCACCATGTACAAGGATGAAAAGTATGCGCTCAACGACGAGCTGGTGAAGCCCTATTTCGAACTCGAACATGTCAAGAAGGGGGTCTTCCTGCTGGCCAACAAGCTCTACGGACTGAACTTCACGCCCAATACGAAGATCGACGTCTACCATCCCGACGTGACGGCCTACGACGTCACGGACCGCGACGGCCGTTTCCTGGCGGTGCTCTACCTCGACTTCTTCCCCCGCGCCTCGAAGACCGCCGGGGCGTGGATGACCGAATTCCGCGGCGCGAAGATCGTCAACGGCAAGGAGACCCGTCCGCTGGTCTCGCTGGTGATGAACTTCACCAAACCGACCGCAACGACCCCTTCGCTGCTCACCTTCGACGAATTCAACACCTTCCTGCATGAATTCGGCCACTCGCTGCACGGCATGCTCGGCAAGGGACACTACGAGTCGCTGACCGGCACGAACGTCTATCGCGACTTCGTCGAACTCCCGTCGCAGATCATGGAGAACTGGGCCACCGAGAAGGAGTATCTCGATCTGTGGGCCGTCCACTACCAGACCGGCGAGAAGATCCCTGCTCAGATCGTCGACCGCATTGTTGCCGCGCAGAACTATCTGGCCGCCTACCTCCATGTGCGCCAGCTGTCGTTCGGCTTCACCGACATGGCCTGGCATACGCTGACCGAACCCTTCGGGGAAGATGTCGAGCAGTTCGAAGTCCGGGCGATGGCCCCCACGCAGGTGCTGCCCGTGGTGGAGGGTACGGCCACGTCGCCGTCGTTCGGCCACATCTTCTCGGGGGGTTATGCCGCCGGCTATTACGGCTACAAGTGGGCCGAGGTGCTCGATGCCGACGCCTTCTCGCTCTTCAAGGAGAAGGGAATCTTCAATGAGGAGGTGGCTGAGTCGTTCCGCAAGAACATCCTCGAGAAGGGCGGTACGGAGCATCCCATGGATCTCTACGTGCGCTTCCGGGGCCACAAGCCCGACAGCCGGGCGCTGATCGAGCGCATGGGACTCGGAAAATAACGGCGCTGCGGTTTCGGTGCTGCGGTCTCGGAGTGAGAGGCCGCGCTCCCCGGAACCGGACCTGTGAAAAGCGGCCTCCGTCATTGGGCGGAGGCCGCTTTTTTTGAACAGGTGCGGAGTTTTTTTAGAGGGTGAGGGCTGTGGCCGGTATGAGGGCCCGGAATCCGGAACGGCTGTGTGTGCTCGGGGGTGGTGTTCCTCTGTGGAAACCTTTCAGACCCCCCCCCACCAACAAAAAAAACCGCCCCGGAGATCGGAGCGGTCTTTGTTGAGCTACCTGGATTCGAACCAAGAATAACAGGACCAGAATCTGTTGTGTTACCATTACACCATAGCTCAATGTCCTCGTCAAGCCTCTGTTCGATTGGTTTGACGATGCAAAAGTAGAACTTTATTTTTCAATTGCAAAGAAAAATCCCAAAAAAATTTACTATTTTTGTTTCAATCTCCTCGGAGATAAACCTAATGAATCTTGAAATATTCTGTAAATCGTTACGTTATGGGAATCAAACTGCGCCTCGTCATCATGAACTTCCTCCAGTACGCCATCTGGGGTGCCTATCTGACCTCCATGGGATCGTATCTGGTCGGAGTCGGTCTGGCGACGCATATCGGTATCTTCTATGCCATGCAGGGTATCGTCTCGCTCTTCATGCCCGCCGTCATCGGCATCGTCGCCGACCGCTGGATCCCGGCTCAGCGCCTGCTCGGCTTCTGCCATCTGTTGGCCGCCCTGTTCATGGCCGCCGCCGGCGGTTATGCCATGACCTCGGGGAACGGCGTACAGTTCGGTCTACTCTTTACGCTCTATGCGCTCAGTGTGGCCTTCTACATGCCGACGATCGCCCTCTCGAACTCCGTGGCATACTGCGTCCTCGAAGGCGCCGGTCTCGATACGGTCAAGGCCTTTCCGCCGATCCGCGTCTGGGGGACCGTCGGCTTCATCTGCTCGATGCTCCTCTGTGATGCCGCCGGATTCCAGACCACCTACATGCAGTTCCTGCAGTGTGCCGTGCTGGGGCTCGTCCTCGGATTCTACGCCTTGACGCTGCCCGCCTGCCCCGTCAGCCGCGACGGCGACCGCAAATCACTGGTCGAAGCCCTCGGTCTGAGAGCCTTCACCCTCTTCAAGCAGAAACGGATGGCCCTGTTCTTCATCTTTTCGATGCTGCTCGGCATCTCGCTTCAGATCACCAACGGCTTTGCAAACCCCTTCATCACCTCGTTCCGCGATATCCCCGAGTATGCCTCGACCTTCGGCGCCAACCACGCCAATGCGCTGATCTCGCTCTCGCAGGTCTCCGAAACCCTCTGCATCCTGCTCATCCCCTTCTTCCTCAAGCGGTTCGGTATCAAGAACGTCATGCTGGTGGCCATGCTGGCCTGGGTGCTGCGTTTCGGCCTGTTCGGACTCGGTAATCCCGGCGGCGGAGTCTGGATGTTCATCCTCTCGATGATTGTCTACGGCGTGGCCTTCGATTTCTTCAACATCTCGGGCTCGCTCTTCGTCAACAAGGAGACCGACGTGACGATCCGCTCCAGCGCCCAGGGTCTCTTCATGATCATGACCAACGGTATCGGCGCCACGATCGGTACGCTCGGTGCGCAGGCTGTCGTCAACCGGTTGGTCTACTCGCAGCAGAGCGCCGCGGCCCAGGTGGCCGGCTGGTCGCAATCGTGGTTGGTCTTTGCCGGATATGCCCTGGTGGTGGCCGTAGTCTTTGCGCTGGTCTTCCGTTATAAGCACGATCCCCATGCCGTCGAAGAGGTCAACCGCTGATCCGTGGCGGATCGGGGTCGGTGACCGCTGCATCCGCTGCGGCCGTTGCGTGCGGGTCTGTCCGTCGCAGATCTTCGGACGGGTGGAGCCCGAAGGGCGGATTGTGGTGCGCGAACCCGAAGGGTGCATCGTCTGCGGCCACTGTGTGGCGGCCTGTCCCGCGGGGGCGATCGACCACGAAGCCTTCCCGCTCGAACGGGTGCACAAGGCCGACCGGACGCAGCTCCCTTCGCCCGAGCAGGTGGAGTTGCTCATGGCCGTGCGGCGTTCGAACCGCGCCCTGTCGAGGCGTCCGGTGCCGCAGGAGTATCTCGATCGTATCCTCGCCGCCGCCGACCGCGCTCCGACGGCCAGCAATGCCCGTGAGCTGGGTTACACGATTGTGACCGATCCGGAGCGGCTGCGGCAGGTGGCCGAGTATACGCTCGGGGTCTTCCGGGAGTTGGAACGGCTGTTGTCGAGCCCCTTCGTGAAGCCCTGGCTCAAGCCGCTGATGCCCGGCGTCTATCGCTATGTCCCGGTCTTTACCCGCCTGCGCCGCGACTATGCCGAGGGGCGAGACCGTATTCTGCGCGGCGCCACGGCGCTGATCTTCATCCACGCACCGGAGAAAAACCGTTTCGCGGCCGAGGATGCCAATCTGGCCTGTCAGAACGCTTCGCTCATGGCCGAGGCGTTGGGGGTGAGTCAGATCTACATGGGGTTCGTGTTGACGGCCATCCGGCAGGACCGTCACAAGCGTCTGAACCGGATGCTGGGACTTGAAGGGCGTTGCATTGCGGCCATTCTGGCACTCGGAATGCCCGAATTCCTCTATCCCAACTACATCGACCGCGAACCCTCTGAGGTGCATCGCATCTGACTGCCCGCAGGGGGTGCAAAGGGGCGCAAGGGGGCGCAAGGGGCGCAAAAGGGCGCAGGGGCGGTGTGGCCGGCCGGACGGCGTGGACAGGCGGCACGGATGGATGCCCCGGACGGATGGCGTGGACAAGCGGCTTGAATGGATGACCCGGACGGATGGCGTGGACAAGCGGCTTGAATGGATGACCCGGACGGATGGCGTGGACAAGCGGCTTGAATGGATGACCCGGACGGATGGCACGGGCAGGCGGCGTGAATGGACATTGTGCGGTGCGGCATGGACGTCGGTATGGACGGGCGTCACGGTGCAGTACGGATTGCCGCCGCAGTCGTGAAAAAAGGGAACGGCTTTCGATCGTTCCCTTTTATGTTTATGGTAAATGTCCGGGGTTACGTGCCGCTCCGGGGCTTTGTGTTGTTCCGAGATTTTGTATCACTTCGAGGTTGCACGTCGCTTCGGAGTTGCTTGCGCTTGTTGCGTGCTGCGGTGTCGCAAGCCTCTTGCCGCCTTGCCGCCTTGCTCTTACGTCCGATTTTCGCCCCTTCGCCGTTGGCTCCATCGTAACCGGCCCCATGTCGTTCGTCCCTTGCGGTTCGCCTCGTTGCTGTGGCCTCTTGTCGTTATGCCCGCACGCCCCCTCCGCTAATAGAGGTTGTCGTACATCGACTGCGACTTGTCGTACTTCAGGTCGGAGAGTGATGCCGCCTTTACACCGATGTTGAAACTCCAGCTCTTGTGGTAGCCGAACGGAATCCACGAGAAGGACATCTGCCAGCAGTGCAGGTCGCGCGTGATGGAGATCGACGAAGTAGTCAGCTTGTTGGTCTTCAGGTCGTAACCGCCCTGGAAGGTGATACCCGTTTTCGGCGTAAGGTTCACCGAACCGTTGAATCCCAGCGTTTGGGTGACGTTCTTGCGGTAGCCCGTCGTACCGTTGTTGACGTACGAGACGGAGTAGTTCACCGCATAGTTGAAGCCGAAGTTCCACGGCAGCGAGAAGTCATAGTAGCTCTGTGCCATGTATTGTCGCCGCAGCACGGGATCCATCTGCCCGTAGGGGTCGTAGAAGGGGTTCTGGTACTCCGGAGGGATCGACGTGATGTCGTTGACGGCCGGGGTGCTCTTGTCCTCGCGCGACTTGAACGTATAGCCGAACGACCAGCCCGTCGAGGTGATGCGCCCCGGGAAGAAGAGTTTGTCGTAGCGCACGCCCTGCGGCGAAACGCGATAGGGGTCGAGTGTGGCCGAGAGGTTGATGCCGAAGTTCTTGAAGAGCGTCGTGCGGAACGACAGCGAGATGGTCGACAGCCGCATCGAGTCGGCCAGGAAGTTGTACGAACCGCTGGCGCGCAGTTCGTCGATGAGCTTGATCTTCTTCACACCCGAGGTGTCGCGCTTCGATAATACCTTCATCTCGAGGTTCTGCGACAGCGAAAAGGTCATCGACATCGACCGCCCGGACGACGGTACGCCATAGGCATTGACGGCGTAGGGCGAATAGGTCGTGAAGCGGCCCGTCGAGTCGGTCTGCCGCGTGAGGTAGTAGCCGTATTTCGGGTCGCTGAAGTCCGGGGCGTAGGAGAAGCCGAAGGTCGGCGTGATGGTATGGCGGATGGCCTGGATCTTGCGGTCGCGGCGCTTCTTGGTGAAGTCGTACATGCCGTAGATGGTCGTCGACGACGAGATGCTTAAGTTGTAGTTGTACAGACGGTAGAAGCCGTAGTTCGTCGGCAGCGTGTCGGTCTGGTTCGTCACCGGGTTCCACTCGTATTCGACCTTCTTGAAGTACCACTTTTCGGTGTAGTTGGCCGACGGCGTGACGTTGATGTAGTTGAACAGGTTGAACGATGCCGAAACCGGGATCGAGTGTTCGATGCCGTTCTTCATGTTCTCCAGCGTCTTTTTGGAGAAGATTTCCGATTCGGTGGTGGTCACCGAGTTGGTCATCTTGCCCGTATACTGCATCGAGATCTTCTCGTACCAGCGGTCCTTGCCCACCTTCTCCTTGCGCTTGAAGGGGTAGAAGCGCGAGACGTTGAAGACCACTGTCGGAAGGGTGATCGAGAGCGACTGGTTCTGCGAGTTCTGCGAAATGGCCATGTTGGCCGACAGCGAGAAGGGGGTGCCCGTCCAGCTCTTCGAGTAGGAGATCGACGAGTTGGTCTGTGTGGCCAGAATGTCGTTGAGGTTCGTGGCCGAGTACTTGCTGTAGCCGCTCGTGGCGAAGTTCACCGAGGCCGAGAAGGTCGATCCGGGGTTGGCCTTCGCATCCTGCGAGTGGGTCCACTGGATGCGGAAGTTGTTCTGCTTGATGTAGTCGGGTTCGCCCTTTTCGCCGGTCTTGATGTTCGAGAACTCCATGTTGAAGCTGCCGCTGTACTTGTAGCGCTTGATGTAGCGCGAGGCGGCCGAGGCCTCCCACGACCCGAGGGTGTAGATGCCGCCCCGCACGGCCAGGTCGGCATAGTCGCCCAGCGTGAAGTAGTAGCCCAGGTCGCGCAGGAAGAAACCCTTCGAATACTCCTCGCCGTAGGTGGGCATCAGCAGTCCCGACTTCGGCCCCGAACTGATCGGGAAGAAGCCTTCGGGGATGCCCAGGAAGTAGATCGGAACATCCTCCATCACCAGGTAGGCCGGGCCCGTGACGACTTTCTTGCCGGGGATCACCTTCGCCTTGGTCATCGCCAGGTAGAAGTGCGGGTGGTCGGTTTCGTCGCAGGTGGTATACTTGCCGTTCTCGATGTTGATCGTATTGTCGGGCATCTTCTTCACGCTGCCGCCCACGAGCCAGCCGTCGCCCTGCTGCGTAGCCACCCCCTTGATCTTGGCCTTCTTCGAGTCGAGGTTGTAGGTGATCGTGTCCATCTGGTAGGAGGCCGAACCGTCCGAGAATTCGGGCTTGGTGATGATCGGCCGGCCTTCGAGCGAGTCGGGTTTTCCGTAGGCGTGGACCAGTTTCGAGTTCATGTCGATGCGCATGAAGTCGGCCTTGAGGTTGCTGTTCTGGTAGGTGACGTCGCCCTGGTTGTAGATGTAGACCAGCTTGTTGCGTACGTCGTAGACCAGCGAGTCGGTATTCTTGCCCGAGATCGGGTCGTCGAGGAACGCCCCGGCCGGCCGGGGCTTCCTGACCGTGTCGCGGCGCATGGTGTCGACGGCCAGCGAGTCGGCGTGCATCTCGAGTGAATCGGCCTTGCGGGCGATGAGCGAGTCGACTTGTGCCGAGAAGAGCGAATCGCGCTCCTGCTGGCTCAGGGCATTGAAGGCGGCGTTGCGGCGGGCCCGTTCGCGCGCGGCACGGGCTTCACGGCGCAGTTCACGGCGCGAGAGGGTGGCGGGGGTGGCCCCCACGGTGTCGGAATCCCCCGTGGCCGTTGTGGCGGCCGGTGGTGTCTCGGGTCGGGAGGACGCCTGCCCGGATGTGGCGCTGTCGGGGGCGGGAGCCGCCTCGGCCAGGGCCGGAATCCCGGAGCCGCCGGACGCCTCTTCGAGGGGTGAAAAGGGAATCGTACGGGGCGTCATGCCACCCAGCACAACCTGGGCGAACAGCACGAGTACGGCCGCCGATGCGATATATTTTACCCTCAGTTTATCCAAAATTCCAAAAAATTTCGTACCTTTGCCGACAAGTCGGCAAAAACGCTCGGATCGGGCTCCGGAGCCTCTCCGGCCGCATTTTCGGCCACGTTTCCGGCCCGACAAAGATAGGTAAAAATTTACAGAAAGCTCACACTTGGCACCATTAAATATGCGCATGCGCCTTTTGTTGCTCCTCGCCTTTGCGGCGGCCGTCGTCTCTATCAACGCGGTTGCCGCCGGGAATATTGTGCACGGAGTCAGCGTGGTGGTCATCGATGCCGGGCACGGCGGCAAATTCCCCGGGGCACACTACGGCGGTGTCTACGAAAAGGACCTCACGCTGAAGGTGGCCCTCAAGCTCGGCAAGCTGATTGAGGAGGGGATGTCCGGGGTGAAGGTCGTCTATACGCGGACGACCGACAAGGCCCTCGGCGCCGATCTGGCCTCGGATCTCCAGGCTCGGGCCGATATCGCCAACAATGCCGGCGGCGACCTCTTTATCTCGATCCATGCCAATGCTGCGCCGAAAGCTGCCTCGGTCCGGGGTGTCGAGACGCTCATCATGGGCGAAACCCCCAAGGAGCAGCGCTACAACGAAAATGCCCTCTACGAAAGCAACCGCGAGGATCTGATCGACATGTCGGACGAACGTACGGCAGCCATCGTGCGGGCCTATATTCAGAATCTGCAGTTCACCTACGGCGAATACAGCATGGCCATCGCCCGCTGCATCCAGACGAGCTATGCCAAGGCCGGCCGCAATTCGCGCGGCGTGAAGCGTCAGCTGCTGCGCGTGCTCTACGCCACGGACATGCCCGGTGCGCTGACCGAGATCGGATTCATGACCAATGCCCAGGAGCTGGCCTACATGAAGTCCGACAAGGGACAGAATGAAATTGCCTCGTCGATCTACCGTGCCGTGAAGGAGTATTCGGCCTATGTGCTGAAGACGCGTCGGGCCGAGGAGGGCGCCTCGGAGAAGGAGACGACCCCGCCGGCCGGCACCTCCCAATCCGCCGGCACCTCCCAATCCGCCGGCACGCAGCAGCCGACTCCGAAGCCGGCAGCCGATTCGGCCAAGGCCTCCGGCAAGGGGGCCGCGAACTCCACGCAGCCGTCCGTCGCAGGAAAGGTTTCGGGCGAAAACGCCTCCGCCACAAAAGAGTCCGCCGCAAAAGGGACCGTTGCGAAGGAGTCTGCCGCGCAGCAGCCGTTGCGCTATGCGGTGCAGGTGCTGGCTTCGGCCAGGAGCATCCCGCTCAATTCGGCGCAGTTCCGCTCGTATCGCGGCAAGGTGCGGCAGTATACCTCACAGGGGCGTTTCCCCTATAAATATTGTGTCGGCGAGTTCGAAAGCCGTACCGCCGCACAGCGCAAGGCCGCCGAAGTGCGCAAAATTTTCCCCGAAGCCTTCGTGGTCTGCTGTCGGGGTACGCAAATTGTAAACAACTAGTTCGCGATGAAAAGAGAAGTCAAGATCGGAATATTTGCCGTGTTGATGTTCGTGGCCGCCTGGGCCGGAATCCGTTTTCTGAAGGGGTTCGACATCTTCGGCCGCAACGCCGTCTATTACGCCTCGTACGATCAGATCAGCGGTCTGCAGGCTGCTTCGCCCATCATGATGAAGGGAGTCAAGATCGGTACCGTGACCGGCATTGCGTTCAATCCCGAGCGCAGCCAGAATGTCGTGCTGCAGTTCACCATCAAACGCCAGTACCGGATCCCGATCGATTCGGAGGCCAAAATCTACAGCGACGGCCTGATGGGTGGCAAGGCCATCGAAATCGTCTACGGTTCGTCGGACGAGTATCTCGAAAAGGGTGATACGCTGCGTTCGGTGCGCGGCCGCGACCTGATGGATATGGCCGGTTCGGAACTGGAGTTCTTCAAGCAGAAGGTCTCGCGGCTTACCGACGACCTTTCGCGTACGCTCAACAACATCAACCGGCTGCTCGAAACCAATGCCGGGCACGTCAACGGTACGATGGCCCATCTCGATGCCCTGTCGGGTGATCTGGCCGAGGTGCTCGATGCGCAGAAACGGAATCTGTCCTCGGCCGTCGAAAACCTCTCGGCCTTCTCCGAAATGCTCGGCGAAAATGCCCCGCGGGTCGACAGCATGATGAACAACCTGAACCGCATCACCACGGAGCTGGCCGAGGCGGAGTTCGCAAGCCGTCTCACCGAAACGGTGGAGGAGGTCGATGCGCTGGTTGCGCAGATCCGCCAGGGAGAGGGAACCGTCGGCCGGTTGCTGAACGATCCGGCGCTCTACGAATCGCTCACCGAGGCCAGCGACAATCTGGCGTCGCTGCTGGCCGATCTGGAGCAGTATCCCGGACGCTACGTCCACTTCTCGCTCTTCGGCCGCAATCCCGAGAAGATGAAGGCCCGGGCCGAACGGCAGGCCGCCCGCCAGGCCGAACGTGCCGAGCGCGATTCGTTGAAGGCCCTGCGCTGAGAGCAGATGCTGCAGCACCCGGCTCTTGAATCGCGCGGAAAGGTTGTCCCGCGCGGCGCGGTGTGTCGCCGATCACCTGGACAAAGCCCTGTTTCCGGCCCCGGACAAGTCGTGGGGCCGTTTTTATTCGATTCATCCATCGCATGATCTATCCAGCCACTTTCGAACAGAAAATAGGTTTCGACCGCCTTCGGGAGCAGGTCGCCGAACGTTGTACGATGCAGGCCGCCCGTGAGCGGATCGCCGCCGAGGGCTTCTCGACCTCGCCGCGCGAGATCGAACACCGTCTGGCTCTGGCCGACGAGATGCGCCTGATCGTCGAAATGGAACACGAATTCCCCGGCGGAGAGTATCCCGACGTCGAGCAGATCCTGGCCAAACTGCGTGTCGAGGGAGCGTTCCTCGACGTGGGGGAGGTGGTCACTCTCGGTCACGCCCTGCGCGCCATCGGCGGCATCGTCTCCTTTATCCTCAATCGTGCGGAGCGTTATCCGACGCTCCATGCCCGCACGCGGGGTGTCGAGGCCTTCCCCGAGATCGTGCGGCAGATCGAGGCGATCGTCGATCCGTTCGGCAACGTGCGCGACAACGCCTCGCCCGCGCTGCAGGAGATCCGCAGCGCCATCCGTCAGCACGAGGGGCTCGCCGCCAAGCGGCTGCAGGCGGTGCTTTCGGCCGCCAAGGGGGCTGGAATCGTCGAGAGCGACGCCCAGATCTCGATCCGCGACGGACGGGCCGTGATCCCCGTCTCGGCCTCGAACAAGCGCAAGCTGCAGGGCTTCATCCACGACGAGTCGGCCACGGGACGCACCTTCTACATCGAGCCCGTCGAGGTGGTGGAGATCAACAACGAACTGCGCGAACTCGAATACGCCGAGCGGCGCGAGATCGTGCGCATCCTCACGGAGTTCACCGAGGGAATCCGTCCCGATGCCGCGTTGATTGCCGCGTCGGGTGACTATCTGGCCGAGATCGACATGCTGCGTGCCAAGGGTCGCTGGGCCTCGGAGAACCGCTGCGTGCGGCCGATCCTCTCGATGGACGACCGGCTTGTGCTGAAGAATGCCCGCCACCCGCTGCTGCAGCAGACGCTGCGCGCCGCCGGCCGCGAGATCGTGCCGCTCGACCTGCAGCTGGACCGCCGCAAGCATATTCTGGTCATCTCGGGGCCGAATGCCGGCGGAAAGTCCGTCTGTCTGAAGACCACCGGCATCGTGCAGTACATGTTCCAGTGCGGATTCCCGGTCCCGGCGTCGGAGATCTCCGAACTGCCTGTCTTCGAGAGCATCTACATCGACATCGGCGACGAGCAGTCGATGGACAACGACCTGTCGACCTATTCGTCCCACCTGCTGAACATGAAGCACATGCTGGCCGGGGCGTCGGACCGTATGCTGGTGCTGATCGATGAGTTCGGGTCGGGAACCGAGCCGATCATCGGCGGGGCCATTGCCGAGGCGATCCTCGAACGGCTGCTGGCCCGGGGGTGCTACGGCGTCATCACGACCCACTATGCCAACATCAAATACTATGCGTCGAATACCGAGGGGATTGCCAACGGTGCGATGATGTTCGACGTGCAGAACATTCGCCCGTTGTTCAGGCTGGAGATGGGCAAGCCGGGCAGCTCGTTTGCCGTGGAGATCGCCCGCAAGATCGGACTTCCGGAGGAGATCATCCGTGCGGCGAGCGAAAAGGCCGGTTCAGACCACATCAACATCGAGAAGCAGCTGCGCGAGATCGCCCGTGACAAGCACTACTGGGAGCAGAAACGCGACCGCATCCGTCTGACGGACCGCAAGGTCGAGGAGCTGGAGCAGACCTACACGGAGCAGCTCTCGAAGATCCGTGCCGAGCGGCAGGAGATCCTGCGCCGGGCCAGGGAGGAGGCGCAGCGCCTCATTGCGGATGCCAACCGGCAGATCGAGAATACGATCCGCACGATCCGCGAGGCACAGGCCGAGAAGGAGCTGACGCGTCTGGCGCGCCGCGAGCTGGACGACTTCCGCGAGACGGTCGAGAAGGAGGATACGTCGGAGCGCGACGAGCAGGTGGCCCGCGAGATGGAGCGCATCGAGCGGCGCCGTCAGCGGCGTGCCGAACGGCGCGAGCGTCAGGGCGAAAAGGGCCCCGAGAAGCCGGCACAGGCAGTCGAGAAGCCGCGTGAGGTGGAGGTCGGGTCGAAGGTTCGCATGGCGGGGCAGGAGATGGTCGGCGTGGTGCAGTCGCTGAAGGGCAAACGGGCCCAAGTGGCCTTCGGGCAGATCCTCACGACGGTCGACAAGTCGGCGCTCCGCGTCGTCTCGAACAACGAGTACCGCGAAGCGACGCGCCCGACAACGGCCCGTACGGTCTATTCGGCCGATATCTCGGCCCGCAAGCTCAACTTCAAGGATCATATCGATGTACGTGGCATGCGGGCCGCCGAGGCGCTGGAGGCGGTGCAGAATCTGGTCGACGATGCGCTGATGCTGGGCGTCGGCTCGGTGACGATCCTTCACGGCAAGGGGACCGGCGCCCTGAAGGAGGAGATCCGCCGCTATCTGAGGACGGTTCCCGAGGTGGTATCGGCCGTCGACGAACATGCCGACCGCGGTGGAGCCGGCATCACGATCGTGACGTTCGACCTCTCCTAAGGCGGGTTGCGGCCTGCCGCCGAGGGGGCCGGTGCGGTGCTTTGTGATCGGGCGGGAGCATGCGGGCGTTTTCTTTTCTGGATTTTTTTTCGTAAATTCGTCTTTGCAACCGGGCGGATCTCCCCGGTGGTGCGATCCCTAATCTCGAAATGAACTGGAAAGAACAGACCGATGAACGCCTCCTGCAGGGACTCGACGAGAACGACTGCGGAGCCTTCGACGAACTCTATCTGCGGTATGCTCCGCATGTGGAGGCCTTTGCTTTCTGTTTGCTGAAAAATCGCTCGGAAGCCGAGGATGTCGCCCATGACATCTTTCTGAAAATCTGGGAGAACCGCACCGGTATGAGCCATGTGAAATCCCTGCGCGGCTACCTCTTCCGCATGACCCGCAATGCCGTCTTCGACCGCTTCGAGCACAGGCATGTTCGAATCCGTTACGAGCGCAGTTATCCCTCGGTCGGGGAGCTGGTCTCGGAAGATCTCGCCGCCCGGATCGCTTCGGAGGATCTGTTGCTGATCATCGAAATGGCCGTCGAGCAGATGCCCGAACAGCGGCAGCGCGTCTTCCGTATGAGCCGCTACGAGAAACGCTCCCACCAGGAGATCGCCCGGGAACTCGGCATATCGACCAAAACCGTTGAATACCATATTCATACGGCTCTCTCCGAATTGAAAAAAATCATCGGAATCATCGCCTTTTTCTGTTGATTGCCTCTCGCGGAGCCTTTGCCCGCCGAGATGACATTTCTGTGACATTTTGTCCGCAGAATCCCTGTTGTTGGCTTTTACGCTATTTTCGCCCCGGATTTCAGAATTCCGGGGTGAATGATTTTGGGGTGTGGGCATCGTGTTGAAAAAAATTGATTTTCCGACTGGGGTTGCCCCCTTGTTGCCCGTCTTATGGATGTAAATGCCGTGGAAACATGAATCTGGTTCGAAAAATTATCCACACCTATCTCTTCCATCCGATGCCCGACCGGGTGCAGGAGCACTTCCGCTCCTGGATCCTGGACAAGGAGCATGCCCGGGAGAAGGAGTCGGTTCTGCGCGAGGAGTGGGACCGGCTCGACCCCGCCGAGGTCTTTGCCGTCGACGAGCGGAGCTATCGGCGCAAACTCGGGCGGCTGCATCGCGAAATGCACGTGGCTCCGAAGGCGCGGCTGATCACTCTCTCGCGACGGGCTGCCGCCGTGGCCGCCGCTGTGGTCGTGCTGCTGATGGGCGTTGAGTTCTTCGTCGTGAAGCACCTGGCCGCCGACTCCACCACGTGGCTCGTGACGGCCGAAAACAGCAAGGGACGCTTTACGCTGCCCGACGGTTCGACCGTCTGGCTCAATGCCGATTCACGCCTGGCCTACCGGGCCGATTTCGCCGAAAACGGCCACCGCAGAGTCCGCCTCGACGGCGAGGCCTTCTTCGACGTGAAGCGCGATACGCTCGCACCCTTCGAGGTGACGATGGGCGAACTGCAGGTCCGCGTGCTCGGTACGCGCTTCATGGCCAGCCATATCGACGACTTCGGGATCGAAGAGGTCACCCTGCAGTCGGGTAGCGTCGAGGTCGAACACCTCCATTCGCAGGAGCGCATCCGGCTGGTCCCCGACCAGAACTGTACGTTCGATGCCTCGACCGGACTGATGACCGTCCGCAACGTCGTGGCCGACAACTATTGCAGCTGGACCGGCGATTCGATCGTCTTCGACAACATGACCCTCGGGGAGATTGCCGTCAACCTCGAACACTGGTACAATATCCGTATCCGCATCGAATCGGATGTCGACCCGTCGGTGCGGATCTCGTTCACGCTGCGCCCCGAAACCCTCGATGAGACGCTCCGCATCATCGAAAATCTGACTCACTATCACTGTCTGCAAATTGACAAGCACCATATTTCCATCCGTAAATGAACGCCTTTTGACCCATGAAACCAGACAACTGAACCCTTCCTTTTTGACGGGGCCGCGGTCCCGATGCTGAAACTTATCCACCAAACCAAACTTAAACCTGTTTACCTATGAAACATGAAGGACCCAATCCGTTCGGGCGTATGCCCCGTGTCCCGAAATTTCTCGTGTCGCTGATGCTGGCGCTGGGTATGGTCTTTACGGCCGCGGCCCAGACCCGCGTCATCTCGATCAATCTGCGGAATGTGACGGTCAAGGAGTTTCTCTCCGCAATCGAAACCCGCAGCAACTACACCTTCGCCTACAACAATGCGGACATCGATCTGACGGCCCTCGTCAGCGTCAGGGCCGAATCCGAAGAGATCGTCTCGATTGTCAACCGCGTGCTCGGCCCTCAGCATCTCGAGGCCCGCATCGAGGGTAACCGCGTGCTCCTTTCGCGGGTGGCGCGCCCGGCAGCCGCTGCGGAAAACCGGGAATCGCAGCGCGGCGTTATCACCGGACGCGTAACCACCGTCGCGGGCGATCCGGTCGTCGGAGCCAGTGTCATCGTCAAGGAGACCTCCGTGGGTACCGTCACCGGCCTCTCGGGCGAGTATTCGATCTCGGCCCGCCCCGGTCAGACCCTTTCGTTCGCCTTCCTCGGTTTCGATACGAAGGAGGAGACGGTCGGCTCGCGTACGGTCATCGACGTCACGCTCCAGGAGGACAACAAACAGATCTCCGAAGTGGTCGTCGTGGGCTACACCCCCATGCGCAAGAGTGACTTCACGGGTTCGATCGCCAGCGTCAAGGCCAGTGAACTCTCCGTGACGGCGCCCACCGTCGGACAGTCGCTCGTCGGCAAGGTCGCCGGCGTCGAGGTCCACCAGACCAGCGGCGCCCCGGGCGACGGCGTGTCCATCCGCGTGCGCGGTGTCAACTCCCTGTCGGCCAGCAGCGACCCGCTCTACGTCATCGACGGATATCCCGCCTCGGAGGATGTCTTCATCAACCCCAACGACATCGAATCGATCGATATCCTGAAGGATGCCGCTTCGGCCGCCATCTACGGTTCGCGCGGTGCCTCGGGCGTGGTGCTCATCACCACCAAGCGCGGCAAGGAGGGGCAGGCTGCCCGCGTCAGCTACGACTTCTCGTACGGTATCCAGCAGCTCGATCACAAGGTCGATCTGTTGAACGCCACGCAGTTCCGCGATCTGCTGATCGACGCCCGCAACAACTCCTACCGGCTGCGCGCTACGGCCGCCGGCGTTTCGTGGAGCCCCTATGACGACAATACGGTCCGTGCCGGTAAGGGCTTCTCGCTGGCCGAGGTCGGCATCCCCGAGATGTTCTACGACTTCACGACCCGTACGCCCGTCACGCCGCAGTACGACACCGACTGGCAGGATGCCCTCTTCTCCAATGCCGGCATCATGCGCCACAACATCTCCGTCACGGGCGGCACGAAGGCCATCCGCTACATGGCCAGCGTCGGTTACATGGATCAGGACGGTATCATCGCCCCCTCGAACCATAACCGCATCAACGCCCGGTTGAATCTCGATGCGCAGATCTCGAAACGCTTCTCGGTGAGCCTGAGCTACTCGATGTACGACGCCAGGAACCGCGTGGTGCAGGCCGAGGGCCGCATGATCAACGACGGCGTGATCCAGAGTGCGCTGATGTACCTGCCCAACCTTCCCGTCTACGACGAGTCGGGTGACTACGCACGCAGCGCCATGATCGCCATGAAGAACGACTGGGGCATCAACTTCCCCGAAAACCCGCTGGCCATCGCCCACGAACTCGACATTCAGGAGAAGATGTCGCGTCACAACCTGAACGTCAATCTGGTCTACGAGTTCATCCCCGATCTGAAGCTCTCGGCACGCCTCGGGCAGCAGTGGTACACCTACCGCTACTTCTACTATCGTCCGATGAGCCTCGGACGCGACTCGGCCGTGGCCTACAGCGACGCCCTGAAGCCCTACAACATCGCCCGCACCACCTCGACCTATGACGTCGACCGCCTGGGCGAGTTCATGCTCAGCTACAAAAAGGAGCTCGGCCGTCACCACTTCGACGCCCTGGCCGGCTACACGCTCCAGAAGAAGACCTACGACCGCCTGGGTGTCGAGGCCACGGGATTTGCCGACGACCGCATCCACGAGGTGACGGCCCACGGCGCCGAGGCCACCGACATCAAACTCTACGATACGCGCAAGGCCGGTTGGTCGATGATGTCGTTCCTGGCACGTGTGAACTACGCCTTCGACGACCGCTACACCTTCACCGCCTCGTTCCGTGCCGACGGTTCGTCGCGCTTCGGCGTCGACAGCCGCTGGGGCTACTTCCCCTCGGTATCGGCCGGATGGACCCTCTCGAACGAGCCCTTCCTGAAGGATGCCCTCGACCACATCGCCACGATCCGCGTGCGCGCCAGCTGGGGTAAGAGCGGTAACAACGACATAGGCAACTACGCCAGCATCGCCTCGATCTCGACGGGCAGCTACGCCTTCGGTTCAACACCCGTGTCGACCACCTACGAAGGTTCGTTCGCCGATGCCGCCCTGGGCTGGGAGACCACCACGCAGACCAACATCGGTCTCGACCTCGGATTCTTCGACGGCCGCCTGAACATCATCGGTAACTACTACAACTCCTTCTCGTCGGATATCCTCTACGACTATCCCATCTCCTCGATCTCGGGTGCCACCTCGACGAAGACCAACCTCACCTCGGCCAAGATCCGCAACCGCGGTTTCGACCTGCAGCTCGACGCCCGTCTGCTGACCGGCAAGGTCAAGTGGAACGTCAGCACCAACATCTCGGTCAACCGCAACAAGGTGGTCAGCATGGGCGGTCTGGACGACATCATCTCCACCACGGAGCGCTCCGTCGGTTCGCACATCACCAAGGAGGGTTATCCGATCGGTTCGTTCTATGGCTACAACGCCATCGGCATCATGTCGAAGGCCGATTACGCCAATGCGCTGCTCGACCGCGAGGTCTATCTCCAGAACGGCAACAAGTTCCCCGAGGGCTACCAGCTCAAGGGCCCGGCCGTCTCCTCCTATTCGCTCGACGCCCTGTCGTACGGCAACGCCATCTGGGAGGATGTCAACGGCGACGGCATGATCACCACCGACGACAAGACCATCATCGGCGACGCCTATCCCGACTTCACGGGCGGCTTCTCGACCAACCTCTCGTGGAAGGGACTCGACTTCAGCGCCAGCTTCGTCTACTCGTACGGCGGCGAGGTGATCAACTTCCAGGACTACTACCTCTACAACATGGAGGGTTCGGGCAACCAGTACGCCATCGTGGCCGACCGCTACATCTCGGACGAGCAGCCCGGACGCAACAACGTCCCCATCGCTTCGCGTATCTCGACGCCCAACACGTCGCTCAAGCTCTCGTCCTACTACGTCGAGGATGCCTCGTTCCTGCGCTGCGCCAACATCACGCTCGGCTATACGCTGCCTTCGCGCTGGATGAACAAGCTGCGCATCTCGTCGGCCCGCATCTACTTCAGCGGCGACAACCTCTTCACCATTACGCCCTATCGCGGCTACAACCCCGAGGTCTCCTACAAGACCAGCAACCTGATGCCGGGCTTTGACTGGGGCTGCTACCCGCTTTCGCGCATCTACTCGATCGGACTGAATCTTACCTTCTAATCCCAGGATGACCATGAAAATCAAACAGATATTTGCCCTGTTGGCCGCTTCGGCCGCATTGGCCTCGTGCAGCTTCCTCGACGAATACGACCCCAATGCCACCACGGCCGGCAACTTCTATACCTCGGAAGCCGATATTCAGACCTCGCTCAACGGTGTCTACCAGTCGCTTACGCAGAGCTATTACTATCCGTACAACTACTACTTCACCGACGTGCGCGCACACGTCACCGTGGTGACCGACAGCGGTGCGAGCAGCGGTATTCCCTACCAGTTTTACAACTACACCCTCACCGAGGAGAACCAGTATGTCTACAACCGCTACACGCAACTCTTCAAGAGCATCTCGCGCGCCAATACGCTGCTGGCCCACCTCGACGACGTGAGCTACTCGACGCCCGAGGCCCGCAATACGTACGAGGCCGAGGCCCGCTTCATCCGGGCGCTGACCTACTTCCATCTGGTCACCGAGTGGGGTGATGTGCCCCTGGTGCTCAAGCGTCTGGAGACCAAGGACGAGGTCGAGGCCAACAACTACCGCCGTCCCAAACGCGAGGTCTACCAGGCCATCTTCGACGATCTGGACTATGTGCTGCAGAGTCCGCTGACCGATTTCCAGCCGGCTGCCGAATGCGGTCGTGCCAGCAAGGCCGCCGCAATGGCCCTCTACGGCAAGGTGGCGCTGCAGTGCGCCTGCGACGAGGATCTGGCTTCCGAGAAGTCGCAGTTCCTCACCACGGCCATCGACAAGCTGGGGCAGGTCTGGGGCATGCGCCCCTTCAGCGAGCTGGCCGACATCCCCTACAACCAGCTCTGGGACCTCTCGACGCAGAAATCCTGCCCCGAAAGCCTCTTCCAGGTCAACTTCGTGCAGGGCAACGCCGATCTGGGCTCGATCTGGAACTATCAGTTCGGACCCAGTACCACGGGCATCACCTCCTACAAGATCGGTCAGATGCACAACATGACCACGCCGGAGGTCTACGCTTCGTTCGACGAGAAGGACGTGCGTCGCAACTACCTGCGGTCGACGACCGTAGCCGGCGTGACCTATTACCACACGATGAAGTATGCCGATCTGGAGTGCGGCGCCAACGGTTACGGCGGCAACAACTGGATCGTGCTGCGTTATGCCGACGTGGCGCTGATGCTGGCCGAGGCCTATTACTGGCAGGATCAGGCCGAGCAGGCCAAGACCTATCTGAACATGGTGCGCAAGCGCGCCGGTCTGGGCGACTGGTCGGGCAGCGACCTGCGGCAGGGAATCTACGACGAACGCCTCTTCGAGTTCATGCAGGAGGGCCTGCGCTGGCAGGATGTGCGCCGCATGTACACGAACCAGGAGCTCATCGAGCACTACAACGCCATCAATTCCAACTTTTCAGTCAAGGATCTGCTGCTGCCCATTCCCTACAACGAGCGGGTGCTTAATCCCGACGGGCTCTATCAGAATCCGGGTTACAACGTCGACTAAAACACGGAAAAATGAAATTGCTGAAACTGGGACTGTGGCTGGTGGCCGGGATGGCGGGTTTGATCCTCCCGGCGTGTGGAAGCGGGGATGAGGATGCCGCTGCGCCCGAAAAGACCTCGGAGCTGGAGATCTGCTGGACGCCCGAAGCGCCGGCTGTCGAACAGACGGTGAGTTTCTCGCTCGGGGGCGACGTGGCGAATGTCCGCAGCGTGCTGTGGATGTTCGGCGACGGGAAAACCGCCTCGGGCGGAGTCTCCACACCGGTCGAACACGCCTATGCCAAGGCCGGAGAGTATGTCGTGAAGGCGGCCGTGACCCATCTCTCGGGTCCGATGACCGAACTCTCGAAGTCGCTGACGGTGAATAACACCGAGGCTGGAATGGTCGTCAGCAACGACTTCCCGGCCCGCATGGAGGAGGTGAGCTTCTCGCTCAACCATCTGGCCGGTGTCGAGCGTGTCGACTGGGACTTCGGCGACGACAGCGATCCGCAGTCGACCGCCTCGGCCTCGGAGATCCTCACGCACGCCTTCCAACGCGACGGGAACTTCACCGTCCGGGCCTCGATCACCTACGGCGACGGCCGCAGCGAGTCGCTGCAGCACGAGGTCGAGGTCGAGGGGCTGTCGCTGAGCTGGGCGTGCCGCAACTTCGACCGCTCGAAGATGTGGATCATGGCCCACCGCGGCAACACGCAGAACGGCTACAACCTGCCGCCCAACTCGATGGCTGCCTTCCGGGCCTGTGTCGAGTCGGGGTGTGTGGACTTTATCGAAACCGACGTTCAGATCACCCGCGACGGCGAGGTCATCTGTCTGCACGACAATTACCTGAGCCGCTTCACCGACTATAACAGCTACTATTCGGGCAAGGGCATGGTGGCCGACTATACGCTCGAGGAGCTCGGGCAGTTCCGTCTGAAAACCTCCGACGGAAAGGTCTCCGGGGAGAAGATCCCCACGCTGGAGGAGGTCCTGCTGGAGTTCCGCGGCAAGGTGTGGTTCAACCTCGACAAGTGCATGGAGAGCGACGTGAACATCGAGAAGGTCTACGACGTGGTGCGCCGCTGCGGATGCCTCGACCGCGTGCAGTTCTACATCTCGGACAATACCGACCGCGCCGACTGGCTCTCGCAGCAGGAGGTGCCCGGAATCCTCGCCCCGCACGCCAACAAGGAGTCGGCGCTGACGCTGATGACCGCCTACGAAAACACCTGGATGGTGCAGACCTCGACCGGGTATGTCACCCCGTCGTGGATTGCGGCGATCAACGCCCGGGCGCTGTCGGTGACGAACCTGCTCGACGCCGACGGCGAAAACTTCCACAACGGCAATACGACGCTCATGGAGAGCTTCGTGACGGCCGGTGTGCGGATGATCCAGTGCGACTATCCTGCCCAAATGGACGAATACCTGCGCGGCAGGGGCAAACGCTAAACCTTAAAACGACAAAACCAAGATCATGAAACGAATCATTTTCCTGTTGAGCGTCGTGTCGCTCCTGGCGCCGGGTGCCTGCTCGGAGAGCAACGACGACATGAATACCGTATATGACTCGGTCATCAACACCGATTTCACCCTCCCCGAGGGTGAAATCGTGGCCGGAATCACCCCGGTGACCTTTACCAATACCACCACGGTCGAGGGTACCACCGTGACCGACTATTTCTGGCACTTCGGATTCGCCGGCGAGGGCAACTGGAGCGAAGAGGCCCAGCCCGATCCGGTGGTCTACAAGACGGCCGGCGAGTATACCGTCACCCTGACGGCCTGGGGCGCCGACGGCAACCGCGCCACGGTGAAGAAGATCATCAAGGTACTGGCCGACAACGTGCTGCCGACGGCCGACTTTGCCTATGCCCCGATGATGGTCAACGTGGGCGACGAGGTGACCTTCACCGACCGTTCGACCGACTCGGACGGCCAGATCGTCTCCCGCAAGTGGACGCTTCCCGACGGTTCGACCTCCACGGCCGAAAGCCCCTCGTACACCTTCACCTCGGCGGGCATGTTCCGCGTGACGCTGACGGTGACCGACGACCGCGGCGGCGAAAGCAGCGTCACCAAGTCGGTCAACGTCCGTTCGGGCGACGTTGCGGACTTCACCCTGCTGTGGAGTACGGCGGTGGCTTCGGCCGAGGCGCTCTGCACGGCCAATGTCGTGACGGTGAGCGATCTGGGCTACATCTACGCCGTGACGGGCGACGGCAAGCTCGTGGCTCTCGATGCCAACGGCGACGTGGCCTGGGAGTATGACGCCGCGGCGCAGGACCAGGTATCGCTGACCCAGGAGATCGCCTATGCCTCGGTGGACAGCGACGGTACGCTCTACTGGGCGGCTCACGCCTACGGCACGGATCCCGTTCCGACGGTCTACGCCTTCGACGGCGCGACGGGTACGGTGCGCTGGAAGAACCAGACGGCCTATGCTTCGGGAGCCCGCATCGCCTACTCGACCCCCTGCATCACTCCGAGTCTGATGGTGGTCGGCAGCCGTGGTACGAACGGCGCCATCCGCGGTTTCGACAAGGCTTCGGGACAGAATACCGCCCACGCAACGCCTGCAAACGGCGGCGCCACATCGGGAACCGTCATCCTGAAGAACGGTGTTGTGGTCTTTACCAATACGTCCGAATACGGTTACGGAATCATGGTTCCCGATGATCAGTTCGTCTGGTCGCCGGTTCCGACCTCCAACACCTTTGCTCCGAGCAAGACGCTTTCGGCCGGTCGCTGCCAGCCCTGTGTCGGCGCCGACAACTGCGTCTATCTGCCCGGCAAGATCAAGGAGGGTAGCGGAGGCACGTGGAATCTGGCCGCTTTCGACTGTACGAATCTGACGGCCTCCTCGGCCAAGACGCCCAAGTGGAGCGCGGCTCTCGACGGCGGTTTCGAACAGACGGGAGCCTCGCTGAGCGCCGACGGTCAGACCCTTTACATCGTGGCCGATGCCGTGACGCCTTCGGTGGTCTATGCCCTCAATACGACGAATGGCGCTACGCGCTGGTCCTATACGCTCGATGCGCAGAGCCGCAGTATCCCGGCCGTCGACAACCTCGGTCAGGTGCATGTCGTCACGCTCAGCGGTCATTACGTGGTTCTCTCGGCCGAGGGTGAGGTGGTCTGCAATGAGCAGATTGCCGACAGCTTCGAGGGTTCGGTTTCGATCGCCGAGTGGGGCTACGCCTATGTGCTGGGCAAGGATACCACCGCCGGCAAGCTCAAGGTCTACGCCGTGGCACTGCCGGGCGTGAACTCCGCAGCCGATTCGGCCTGGTCGCAGTACGGCCGCAACGCCCGCCACATCAACTACCAGAAGTAACAACCGAAAAACAAACCGATATGAAAAAATACCTGATTCTTCCTCTGTGCGCGACGTTCTGCCTGACGGCGGGTTGCGCCGAGGATTTCCCCACGGTGCTCAACCACGACTATTACGAGGAGAATACGACGCCCGCCCAGCCCGACGTGACGGAGCAGACCGTGCGGCTGGGAACCTACAACCTCTGGATCTCGAACAAGGGTACGGGTGACTACCTTTGGACGAACCGCCGCGATGTGCTGGCGCAGTCGATCGTCAACAACGACTGGGACATCTTCGGATTCCAGGAGGCCAACGCCACGATTCAGTCCGAGCTGCCGAAGCTGGTGGCCGCCAAGGGCGGCAACTACGAGTGGTGGTTCGTCGGACGCGATTCGCAGGACGGCAAGAGCGGTGAGGCTCTCGGCATCGCCTACGACCCGGACCGCTTCACGCTCAGTGACCAGCACTACTACTGGCTCTCGGAGACGCCCGACGAGATGAGCTACGGCTGGGACGAGCTGGGCTACCACCGCATCGCCTGCTGTGCCGTGGTGACCGACAAACGCTACGGGAAGCAGTTCCTGCTGACGGTGACCCACCTGCCGCTGGCCGACATGGCCCGCTCGGAGGCCGCCAAGCTGATCGTCGAGCGTGAACAGATGTACAACAAACCGGGCATGCCCTCGGTGCTGGTGGGCGACATGAACGCCACGCCGGACGATGCCGCCTCGGCAACCTTCCGCACCCACTGGAACGACGCCTATCAGACGGTCGACGCCCGCTTCGTGAGCGGTCCGGTGGGGACCTTCAACGGTCACAAGACCTCGACCGACCTCTCGGTCTCGACGGCCCGCATCGACTACATCTACACGCGCGGTCCGCTCGCTCTGAAGAGCTACCGGGTCGACAACTCGGTCTACGGCGGCATCTACCCCTCGGACCACTGCCCGGTGACCATCCAGGTCGACTTCGACTACGATGCCCCGGAGGCTCCTCAGATCGAGGGTGCCGGTACGGAGTCCGACCCCTGGCAGATCAACTCCACGGCCGACTGGAACGCCGTGGCCGAGTCGATCAACGGCGCGGAGGCCGACGCCACCTATCTGACGACCCACTTCTATGCCCTGACGGCCGATATCGACTTCAAGGGACAGAGTCTCCTCCCGATCTCCTATGCGGCCTCGACGATCTATTTCCAGGGTGAGTTCGACGGCCGCGGACACACGATCCGCAACGTGACGATGACCGCTTCGGGCTCCTCCTTCGGTCTGTTCGGCGCCAGTGACGGCCGGATCCACGATCTCAACGTGGAGGATCTCTCGCTCTCGACGGCCTTCAAGACGGCCGGCGGCGTGGTCGGCACGAACCGCGGCGTGATCGACGGCGTCACCTTCCGGGGCCGGATTGTCGGCACGGGGGTGGCCTCCGTTCTGGGCGGCATCGCTGGCCAGAATCAGGGCGTGATCGTCAACTGCGGCAATCGCGGCGGTTCGATCGAGGCCGTCGATCTGAACTCCGGAGCCAAGGGCGAGAATCTGGGCGGTATCGCCGGCCAGATCTCCAAGGGCTCGGACGGCGTGGGCAACTACGTGATCAACTGCTACAGCTGGATCGAACGCATCGCCTCGAACAACAACAACCTGGGCGGTATCGTCGGCATCGTCAGCGACGACAGCTTCGTCATCAACTGCTATGCGACACTGGCCGACGTTACGCAGAACGACTCCTACGCCTCGTCGGTGGGCTACAACAAGAAGGGCAACGTCTGGAATGTCTACGGCAACGAGGCCTGCCCGTCGGGACAGAAGAATGCCGACTGGATCGTGGGCAACGACTCGAAGAAGGACGGTTCGGTCTGGGCCGAGAGTGTCGGTGCGCTGCTGAGCCTCGACGAGATGAAGTCCGGGGCCGTGACGGTGCCTTCGTCCGGCAAGGAGTGCGCATCGCTGGTCGAGGCGCTCAACACCGGAGCCGAACTCTATGACCAGCTGCCCGACGGCACGCTCCCGACCAAACCCGTGGTGAGCCTGCGCGAGTGGGTGGCTTCGGATACCTATCCCGTTCTGAAATAGTATGTATCGGCGGAAAAGCGTTCCGAAAGGAGGGCTTTTCCGCCTGTTTTTCGTATCTTTGTCAACATGAAACGTTTGTTATTTGGATTGGGCGCGCTGCTGTGGCTCGGTGCGTGCGCCCCGCAGCCGGAGCCGGCAGGCAGCCACGTCGACCGGATTTTGGCCGAACTCCACGACCCGACCTCGAAATACGTACTGGTGGCCTCGCATCGCGGCGACTGGCGCAACTGGCCCGAGAATTCGATCCCGGCCATCGAGTCGGTGATCAGAATGGGGGTCGACATCATGGAGCTGGACCTCAAACTCACGCGGGACAGCGTGCTGGTGCTGTGCCACGACCACACGATCGACCGCACGACCAGCGGCAAGGGCCGGGTCTGCGACATCACCTACGACTCCATTCAGCGCTGTGTGCTGCGGACCGGTCACAACGTGAAGACCTCGTGGCGGATGCCGACCCTGCGCGAGGCGCTCGCCGTCTGCAAGGACCGCATCGTGGTCAACATCGACCAGGGGTATGAATACTACGATCTGGCGCTGGCCATAGCCGAGGAGCTCGGGGTGACGGACCAGCTGCTGATCAAGGGCAAACGCCCGGCCGAAGTCGTGGCCGCGAAGTTCGCCGAGTATCCGCACAACATGATGTACATGCCGATCATCGATATCCTCAAACCCGGGGGCCGAGAACTCTTCGAGTCCTATCGTCGGCAGACGGTCCAGCCGCTGGCCTACGAGGTTTGCTGGGACGAGTTTACCCCTGCGGTGGACTCCTGCATGCACCGGATCGTGGCCGGGGGGTCGCGTCTGTGGGTCAATTCGCTGTGGCCGTCGCTCTGCGGCGGGCTGGACGATGACCGGGCTTTCAGCGGCGAAGAGGATGCCGTCTACGGCGCGCTGCTCGACATGGGGGCCTCGATCATCCAGACCGATCGCCCGCAGCTGCTGATCGACTATCTGAGCGCCAGGGGGCGCCGCCCGTAAATCAGACGGTCTGACGGAGGGGTGCCGACCGGCGCCTCTCTGCCGGACCTTGCGAACACGACTGACCGAAACTACCTGAAACAACATGTCCATTTTATCCTATTTCCGCAAAAGCGAGCCGTCGGCGCCCTTTGCCGGCGACGACGAGGCCCGCATGCGGCTCTACCGCAAGCTGCGGCTGCAGAGTTTCATCGCCGGAACGGTGGGTTACAGTCTCTACTACGTCTGCCGCACGAGTCTGAACGTGGTCAAGCAGCCGATCCTCGAGAGCGGGGCGCTCGATGCCTCGCAATTGGGTCTGATCGGTTCGGCGCTGCTCTTCGCCTACGCCATCGGCAAGTTCGTCAACGGCTTCCTGGCCGACCACAGCAACATCAAACGCTTCATGGCCGCCGGACTCTGCGTCTCGGCCGTGGCCAATCTGCTGGTCGGGCTGCTGGGACTGGCCAACGGCGGCGGCATGGTGGGCAACATGACCCTCTTCGTGGTCTTCGCCGTGATGTGGGGCCTGAACGGCTGGGCCCAGTCGATGGGGGCCCCTCCGGCCATCATTGCCCTCTCGCGCTGGTATCCGCTCTCGATCCGCGGCACCTTCTACGGCTTCTTCTCGGCCAGCCACAACCTCGGCGAATTCCTCTCGTTCCTCTTCGTGGGGGCCGTCGTGGGGATCTGCGGCTGGCAGTGGGGATTCGTCGGATCGTCCCTGGCCGGCGTCATCGGCGTGGTGATCATCGTCTGCCTGCTCCACGACACGCCCGAATCGAAGGGGCTGCCCCCGATCGGCGTGCTGACCGGCGAGGAGACGGCCGAAGAGAGCCATCACCACGCCTCGACCAGCGAACTGCAGCGTTCGGCAATCCGCAATCCGCTGGTCTGGGTGCTGGCCCTCTCGAGCGCCTTCATGTACGTGAGCCGCTACGCCATCAACGGCTGGGGCGTGCTCTTCCTGCAGGAAGCCAAGGGCTATTCGCTGGCTGCGGCCACGCAGGTCATCTCGGTCAACGCCCTGCTGGGCATCCTCGGAACGGTCTTCTCGGGGTGGCTCTCCGACCGTCTCTTCCACGGGCGGCGGAATGTGCTGGCCTTCGGCTTCGGCGTGCTGAACACGCTGGCCCTGGCGCTGTTCCTCTACTCGGGCAACGGAATGTTCGTCAATCTGCTCTCGATGGTGTTTTTCGGCATGGCCATCGGCGTGCTGATCTGCTTCCTCGGAGGGCTGATGGCCATCGACATCGTGCCGCGCGAGGCCACGGGTGCCGCCCTCGGAATCGTCGGCATGGCCAGTTACGTCGGCGCCGGTCTGCAGGACATCATCAGCGGCTGGCTCATCGACTCGGGCAGGGAGGTTGTCGACGGCGTGACGCGCTACGACTTCTCCACGGCCGCGGTCTTCTGGATCGCCGCCTCGGCCCTGTCGTTCATCCTGGCCCTCTTTGTGGCCCGCAGGTCGCGACGCTGAGAGGAGGTCCGGACCGGATTTCGGGCGGGCTGCGGAGCGAATTCCGCAGCCCGCTTCGTTGTGTCGAAAGGAGAGGCGCAACCTTGCATTTCCGACAAAATTGGCTACCTTTGCAACGCCGGGACGCCGAGCCCCGACCCGCTTGCGCAGGCGCCGGACCGACCCGGGGCTGTGAGCCCTCCGTCACGGAGCGTCCGGCGAAGCGAACTGTCAGCACCGGAAAGGCCGATGCCGCTAACAATCGGTATTTTATGAATTACAAACTTTCGCAGATCGCTGCCGTCGTCGGCGGCCGCTTCTCGGGCGAAGACCACGAGGTGCAGTCGGTCGTCACGGACAGCCGTTCGCTTTCGTGCGAACTGGGTTGCAACCCGATTTTCGTCGCCATGTGCGGTGCCAATCACGACTCGCACGATTACGTTGCTCAGATGTATGGCCGCGGCGTGCGCTCGTTTCTGGTCGAACACGCCGTCGAGGAGCTGCCCGGGGCCGGGTACGTGGTGGTCAAGAATGCCATCGCGGCGCTGCAGAGCCTGGCCGCCTACCACCGCGCCCATTTCAAGGGAACGGTCGTCGGGATCACCGGCTCGAACGGCAAGACGGTTATCAAGGAGTGGATCGCCGAGGAGCTGCCCGCGGGCATGAAGTGCTACCGCTCGCCGAAGAGCTACAATTCGCAGCTGGGCGTGCCGCTGTCGGTGCTGATGATCGAGGGCGACGAGCAGCTGGCGCTGATCGAGGCGGGCATTTCGCAGCCCGGCGAGATGGAGCGCCTGGAGCGCATCATCCGTCCCGACGTGGTGGTTTTCACCTCGATCGGCGACGCCCACCAGGAGAATTTCCTCAATTTCGAACAGAAGTGTCTCGAAAAGATGGTGCTGGCCCACCGCGCCCGGGTCATCGTCTACCACAGTTACTACGAACCGCTGGGGCATCTCATTGCCACGCATTTCGCCGACCGCCGGCTCTACGATGCGGCCTCGGCGCCGCAGGTTCCCGAGGCGGTGATCGGCAACGAGGCTTCGCGTCGCAACGCCCAGATCGTCGAGGCCTTTTGCACGGCGATGGGCTTTCCGGCACCGTCGTTCTCCAGCGCCCCGGAGGTGGCCATGCGCCTCGAGGTGAAGGACGGCATCAACGACTCGGTGCTGATCAACGACGCCTACAACCTCGATCTCAATTCGCTGGCCCTGGCGCTGGACTACCTCCACAGCGTGGCCCTCACGCGGCCGACGACCCTCGTGCTGTCGGACATCGCGCAGAGCGGCCTTTCGGACGACGAACTCTACAGCCGCGTGGCCGGCATGGTCTCGCGGGCGGGCATCGACACGCTGGTCGGCATCGGTCCCAGGCTGAAGCGCTATGCCTCGCTCTTCGACTGCGCGAAGCTCTTCTACGCCTCGACCGACGAGTGCATCGCACGCCTCGGCCGCGAAGCGGTGGCCGGCCGCGCCGTGCTGCTCAAGGGGGCCCGCGACTTCCGCTTCGAGAAGCTGGCCCACGCGCTCTCGCTCAAGAGCCATACGACGGTATTGGAGGTCGACCTCGACGCCATGATCCATAATCTCAACTATTTCCGCTCGAAACTCGATTTCCGGACGAAACTCGTGGCCATGGTCAAGGCCGGATCGTACGGCACGGGCGACTTCGAGGTGGCGCAGATGTTGCAGCACCAGGGGGTCGACTATCTGGCCGTGGCCTTTGCCGACGAAGGGGTGCTGCTGCGCGAGCGGGGCATCTCGATGCCGATCGTGGTGCTGAATGCCGACGCCGACAGCTTCGACCTGATGATCGCCAACCGCCTCGAACCCGAAATCTACAGCTTTCACTCGCTGCGTGACTTTGCCGATGCCGTGACGCACGCCGGCGAGCTCCGCTATCCGATCCACCTGAAGCTCGACACGGGGATGCACCGGCTGGGCTTCATGGAGGAGGAGATCCCGGCGCTGTGCGAACGGCTGCAGGGGATGTCGGAGGTCAAGGTGGCCACGATCTTCTCGCACCTCAATTGCGCCGACATGCCCGAGGAGGATACCTACACCCGGGCGCAGATCGAGCGCTTCGACCGCATGAGCACGGCGTTGATCGAGGCGCTGCCCTATCCTGTCATCCGTCATACGGCCAACTCGGCGGCCATCGAGCGTTTCCCCGAGGCGCAGTTCGACATGTGCCGCCTGGGACTGGGGCTCTACGGCTTCGGGTGGCAGCACAACGCCGCGCTGCGTCCCGTCTCGACGCTGAAGACCCGCATCGTGCAGATCAAACACCTTGAGGCGGGCGATACGGTCGGTTACGGGCGGGCCGGACGGCTGACGCGTCCGACGGTTACGGCCACCGTTCCGATCGGTTATGCCGACGGCCTGGATCGTCACCTGGGGTGTGGACGCTGGTCGATGCTCGTGGCCGGGCAGCCGGCTCCGATCGTCGGGCGGGTCTGCATGGACAGCTGCATGATCGACATCACGGAGATCCCCGGGGTGGAGGAGGGCGACGAGGCCGTCGTCTTCTCGGCCGCCGCAGGCAACGATCTCGAGACGATGGCCCGCGTGCTGGATACGATCCCCTACGAAATCATGACCTCGGTCTCGGGCCGGGTCAAACGCATCTACCTCAAGGAGTAACCCCCATTTCAACGCAACGTATGACTGCCGGAACCCTCTACCTGATTCCGTGTCCGATTTCGGACCAGACCGATCCGTGGGACATCCTGCCCGCGGCCAACCGCGCGGTGATGGACGCGCTGGACTACTTCATCGTCGAGAATACGCGCACGGCGCGGCGTTTCCTCTCGCGGGCCGGCATCGCACGGCCGATCGACGGGCTGGAGTTCCGCGAACTGAACGAACATACGGTGGCCGGCCGTGAGGTCGAGGAGCTGGTGGCGCCGATCGCCGCCGGACGCTCGGCCGGGGTGATCTCCGAAGCCGGGGTGCCGGGCGTGGCCGATCCCGGGGCGCTGGTGGTCGAGGCGTGCCACCGGCGCGGCATCCGCGTGGTGCCGCTCGTGGGTCCCTCGTCGATCCTCCTCGCGGTGATGGCCTCGGGGTTGAACGGGCAGTCGTTCGCCTTCAACGGCTATCTGCCCGTCAAGCCGGCCGAACGAAGCCGTGCCATCCGCTTCTTCGAGCGCCGGGCCCATGCGGAGGGGCAGTCGCAGCTCTTCATCGAAGCGCCGTACCGCAACGCGAAGCTGTTCGGCGAGCTGTTGCAGACGCTCGCTCAGGAGACGCGGCTGACGGTAGCCGTTGATCTGACGGCCCCTTCGGAGTCGGTCATAACCCGCACGGTCGGGGAGTGGCGCCGCGGCCCGCTGCCCGAATTGAACAAACGCCCGGCTATCTTCATCATCGGTTAGCGTTGGTATGCAATTTGTGCGAAAGATTATCCGGAAACTGAAAAAAATACGAGATATGAAAGAGCAAAAGGTTTATAATGAAGACGTTAAGAGCGACAAGAAAGTCGCTCCGGACGCTGGAAATCCTTCGCACGACGAGGCTTCGGATGCCAAAATGGCAGACGCGGCCGCTGCGGAGAGTGCCAAAATGGCAGACGCGGCCAAGGCCAAGGACTCCGATCCGGAACTGGACGCTGCCGAGGAGGCATCCGACGAGGCGGCCCGGGCCATTGAGGTTGCCGTGGCCGAGTGGAAGGACAAGTTCCTGCGGCTGCAGGCCGAATTCGACAACTACCGCAAACGGACCCTCAAGGAGAAGATGGAGCTCGTCCAGACGGGCGGCCGCGACGTGCTGCTGGCCATGCTGCCGGTGCGCGATGACGTGCAGCGCGCCATGGCGGCCATGGAGAAGAGCGACGATCTGGAGGCGCTGCGTCAGGGCGTGCGGCTCATCTCGCAGAAGTTCACCGAGGCGCTGCGCCAACGGGGCGTTACGGAGATGGAGTTGAAGGATAAGGAGTTCGATGCCGACATCGCGGAGGCGGTGGCCAAATTCGCGGCCGGTGAGGAGATGAAGGGCAAGGTCATCGACGTCGTGCAGACGGGTTACCTGCTGGGCGACAAGGTGCTTCGCTTTGCCAAAGTTGTCGTAGGAGAATAATGCCATGGCAGAGAAAAGAGATTACTATGAAGTGCTCGGTGTGGCGCGGAACGCCAACGCCGACGAGATAAAGAAGGCCTATCGTAAGGCCGCCATCAAGTATCACCCGGACAAGAACCCCGGGGACAAGGAGGCCGAAGAGAAGTTCAAGGAGGCCGCCGAGGCCTATGACGTGCTGTCGAACCCCGAAAAGAGGGCCCGCTACGATCAGTTCGGCCATGCCGGAATGAACGGTGCGGCAGGCGGCGGTGCCGGCGGTTTCGGCGGATTCAGCGGCGGAGGTTTCTCGATGGAGGATATCTTCTCGCAGTTCGGCGACATCTTCGGCGGCCACTTCGGCGGCGGATTCCGTTCGTCGTCGGCGGGTGGCAGCCGGCGCGTCAACCGCGGTTCGGATATCCGCGTGCGGGTCAAGCTGACGCTGGCCGAGATCGCCTCGGGCGTCACCAAGAAGCTCAAGATCAACAAGACCATAGCCTGCGACAAGTGCGGCGGTACGGGTGCCAGGGATGCCAACTCCTACTCGACCTGCTCGGCCTGCAACGGTACGGGTTACGTCACGCGCGTGGAGAACACCTTCTTCGGAAGGATGCAGACGCAGGGTGTCTGCCCGACGTGCGGCGGCACGGGCAAGGTGATCACCTCGCCCTGCGACAAGTGCAAGGGCGAAGGCACGCTGCGCGGTCAGGAGATTGTTGAGATCAAGATCCCGGCCGGAGTGGGCGAGGGAATGGTCCTCACGGTGACGGGCAAGGGCAATGCCGCGCGCCAGGGCGGCGTGAACGGCGACCTGCAGGTCGTGATCGAGGAGGAGCCCAATCCGGAACTGGTCCGCGACGGCAACGATCTGATCCACAACCTGAACATCACGGTGACCACGGCGCTGCTGGGCGGCACGGTCGAGGTCCCGACCGTCGACGGACGGGCCAAGATCAAGATCGCTCCGGGTACGCACGCCGGCAAGGTGCTGCGGTTGGCCGGCAAGGGCCTGCCCGAGGTGAACGGCTACGGCCGCGGCGACGAACTGATCGTCGTGGACATCACCATTCCCTCGAAACTATCGGCCGAAGAGAAACGGCTGGTCGAGCAGCTGGCAGCCCAGCCCTCGTTCCAGCGCGCCGAATCGACCAGGAATCAGAACATATTCGAACGCATGAAGAGCTTCTTCCGCTGACGGGCGGAAGGGCGCTTTGGATGCTCGTCGGGACGAAAACCCCTCCCTCGGGAGGGGCTTTCTCGTGACGGAGGAACTGTGGATGCGGGGCCGGCGGCGCCTCCCCGGCTCTTTTTGAGGCTCGTCTGTGTGAGAGCCGGGCTGCTTGGTGCCGAAGGTTCGGGGCCGTATGGGCGAAGCTCCGGGCTGCTCGTGGGGAGACCGGCCCGGATGTGCGGGTATTCGGGCCGTTTGCGGTGCCTGTGGATCCGCCTGCACGGCGAGCCCGGGATCCGAATCTGTGAAAAAAACATGCAATAATTTGCAAAGATATTCGTATCTTTACCGAAAAAGAGGACGACCATGTTAGGCTTTACCCCCTTCAAGAAACACGCGAACAAGTTCAACTATATTCCGCGCTATTACGACCCCGAAAAGGAGGCCCGTGAACAGCGTCGCGCCGAGTTGCGCGGCGAACGCGCCGAGGATGCCGGCCGCGAATACCGCCCGGGACAGTATATCCGTACGCAGCGTGAGGCGCGTGCGGCCCGCCATGCCGGAACCGGGGATCGGGGCCGGACGCGCATCTTCAAGATCGCCGGGGCGATGGCCCTGATGCTGCTGTTCATCTATCTGCTCTATCCGCGGCTGGTCAACTGGATGCTGCAGATGCAGCGGCCCGTGGCGCGGCCCGTACCGGCGGCTCAGGCCGAGGGGGAGTTCAACCCCTATGCGCCGATTGTCGTCGTCCCGAACGACTATCAGAAGCCGGAGGCTCCGGCCGCCGAGACGGCGGAGAAGCAGGCGGAGGAGTAATCGTGTAATCCGTGAGAGAGTAAATGGCAGACAAAATCAGACTGTTGCCCGAAGTGGTCGCCAACCAGATTGCGGCGGGCGAGGTGGTCAACCGGCCTTCGTCGGTGGTCAAGGAGATGATGGAGAACTCGCTCGATGCGGGGGCCCGGACCGTGAAGGTCAATTTCCGCGACGGCGGCAAGGAGCTCATTCAGATCGTCGACGACGGCTGCGGCATGTCGCCCATTGATGCGCGCATGGCCTTCGACCGCCATGCCACGAGCAAAATCAAGGAGGTCGAGGATATCTATGCGCTGCATACGTTCGGATTCCGCGGCGAGGCGCTGGCCTCGATTGCCGCCGTGTCGCAGGTCGAACTCCGCACGCGGCAGGAGGGCGACGAGATGGGTACGCAGACCGAAATCAACGGCGGACAGTTCGTCTCGCAGACGGCGGTGATGTGCCCCGTGGGGTCGCAGTTCTACGTGCGCAACCTCTTCTACAACGTACCGGCCCGGCGGCGTTTCCTGGACAAGAGTACCACGTCGGCGTCGCAGATCCGCGCCGAATTCCAGCGCATTGCGCTCTGTTATCCGCAGGTGAGCTTCGAACTCTACTCCAACGACGCTCCGGTCTACAACCTGCAGCCGGCGTCGCTGGCCGGGCGGATCGTCGATGTGGTGGGACGCCACATCAAGCAGAATCTGCTGGAGGTCGAGGCCGATACCTCGATTGCCCGCCTCGAAGGCTTCATCGGACGCCCTGCGGCGGCCAAGAAGCGCAATACGGAGCAGTATCTCTTCGTCAACGGCCGCTTCTTCAAGAGCACCTATCTGGGAAGCGCCATCCTGAAGGGGTATGAAAAGCTGATTCCGGAGAGTTGCCAACCCTCGTATTTCCTCTTCCTGACGATCGACCCCGCGCGTATCGACGTGAATGTCCATCCGCAGAAGACCGAGATCCGCTTTGCCGACGAGGATGCCGTCTGGCAGATCGTCAACGCCGCCGTGCGCGAGACGCTGGCCAAGACGGGCGCCGTGCCGATGATGGATTTCGACCGCGAGCGGTCGATGGAGATCCCCGTGCTGCAGAAGGGGGCCGTCTACAGCGAACCGGCCGCCATGTCGAATCTGGATTACAACCCCTTCCGCGAGGAGTATATCGATCCGTCGGCTCCCGAACCGACGGTCGACTTTACGGGCTTCGACGTCCCCTACAACGGGGCGGATGCCCCGTCCAAACCGATATCGGGGGGTGCGGGACGTGTTCCGTCGTTCCTGGGCGGCGGGGCGCTGGCTGCGGCCCAGTCCGACGAGTTTGACGATTTCGAATCGTCGAGCGATTTTCAGCCGGAACCCTCGGACGAGTTCCTCTCGCCGGATGGACTGGCGGCCGCGGATTTCGAGATCGTGGCTTCGGGAGCCCCGGTCGGCGATGGGGCGGATGCAGCCTCCCTCGGAGAGAGTTCGCTGGAGTTCATCCCCTCGTCGGCGGAACCCCGCCAGCAGCAGCTGGAGTTGGCGGAAGGCGTGCAGTTCTCGGATGCGATGCCGCTGCCGGGCGGGTTCATTGCCGCGTTGATCGGCGGCCGTTTCGTCGTGGTTGACGTACGCCGGGCCCGCGAACGGATCCTCTATGAGGAGTATCTGCGCATGCTGGGCCACGGTTCGGCCGTCAGCGAGCAGCTGCTCTTCCCCGAACGGCTCGTCCTTTCGCAGGAGGAGTACCGCCTTATGGAGGAGAATGCCGTCGATCTGGCCGCCCTGGGTTTCGACATCGACTTTCGCGGCGGCGGTACCGTCGAGGTGAAGGGTACGCCGGCCGACATGCCTGCCGATTCGGTCGATCAGCTGCTGTTCGACCTGCTGCAGGCCTTCGCCACACCCGTGTCGCTGGCCGACGTGCGCCGCGAGAAGATCGCCGCAGCCATGGCCCTCTCGGGATCGAAGAGCATCGTGCGCAACCTCTCGCGCGAGGAGGCGCAGGCGTTGCTCGACCGTCTGGCCGGGACGGGCAACATCAGCTTCTCGCCCTCGGGCAAGGCCCTCATCACCGAGATCACCCCCGAAGATTTGCGGGCCCGACTGGGATAATCCGGCGGAAAAAAGTTACATTTGCAAAAATTTGAATTCGTTCATGAACCGTTATTTCCAGACCCCACCGGTAGTCAAGAACCTGATTATCATCAACGCTCTGATCTACCTGGCGATGGCGCTCATCCCCGAGGCCTACCGCTTCCTGAACCATTACGGAGCACTTCAGATCGGCCCGCGGATGCTGGGCTATGAATTCCATACCTACCAGTTCATCACCTACATGTTCCTCCACGCCAATTTCGAACATGTCTTTTTCAACATGTTCGCACTGTGGATGTTCGGACGTACGCTGGAGTATGATCTGGGTTCGCGACGCTTCCTGATCTACTACATGGTCTGCGGCGTGGGTGCGGCGCTGATTCAGGCCGCCATCACCGTGGCCATGGGTCAGCCGATGGCTCTGGTCGGTGCGTCGGGGGCCGTGATGGGACTGCTGCTGGCCTTCGGCGTGATGTATCCCAATGCCGTGATCATGCTGCTCATCCCGCCCATCCCGATGAAGGCCAAATGGTTCGTAATCATCTACGCCGTCCTGGAGCTCTTCCTCGGATGGAGAGGTGTAGGCAACGTGGCCCACTTCGCCCATGTCGGCGGCATGTTGTGGGGATATCTGATGCTCCAGTGGTGGAAACGCCGCGGTATGATCCGTTTCTGAAAGATGGCCTCCGAGTACTACAGCGGTTACGGCGAGCGGCCGGCCGCAAAACGACGCCGCAGCTGGATCGTCTGGCTGTTGGATGGCGCGATGACGCTGCTCTCGGCCGTGGTGGCCGTGGCGCTGGTGCTGACCTATCTGGTCCCCTATGTCGATCCGGCCCGCGTGTGGTTCTTTCCGGTGCTGGGACTCGCGGCACCGATCACCTATGTGGCTGGTGTCATTCTGATGCTCTACTGGATCATCCGCTGGCGCTGGCTGAGGGCCGGCGTGATGATTCTGATCGTTGTGATCGGTCTGTTCAAGGTCTCGCTCTTCTGGCGCCCCGAGATCCGGCGCACGTACGAACAGACGGAGGATTTCGACCGCGGAACCTTCAAGGTGATGACCTACAACGTCCGCAGTTTCTACGGCGAAAACGGCCATAGCAGCGTTGACGACATCCTGCGGCTGATCGACGAACAGGATCCCGACGTGATCTGCCTGCAGGAGTTCAATGCCCGGCTGGCGGCGCGTTCGGAGAAGTTCGCGCTGCTGGATGAACGTTACGAAAGTGCCGGCTTCGGGCGTACGTCGGCCCCCGATTCGGCCTACGAGGCTCCGCTGGCGGTGCTGAGCAAGTTCCGGATCCTGCGCTCGGGTACGGTGCTGACTCCCGCCTCGTCGGTGTGGGTCGACCTGCTGGTGGGCGAGGACACGGTGCGCGTCTTCAACAACCACCTCCGCTCGACGGCCATCAATGCCTCGGACAACCGCTACATCACCGAGCACCGCTTCCTCTCGGATACGGCCCGCGAGACGAAGATCCGCAGCATCGTCGACCGCCTGCGTGACAACAGCGTGCTGCGCGCCGCACAGGTCGACAGCATCGCCCGCGTGATCGACGACACCCGCACGCGGATCCTGGTCTGCGGTGATTTCAACGATACGCCCGTTTCGTACGTCTACCGCAAGATGGCCCGCGGACTGCGCGACGCCTTCCGCAGTTGCGGATCGGGCTATTCGCATACGTTCCGCGGCTTCTACAACACGCTGCGCATCGACTATGTGCTGTGCGGCGGTCTGGAACCGATCACCTACGAAACCATTCCCGTAGATTATTCGGACCACCATCCGGTGCTGGTGCGGATGAAGAAATCGGAGGAGGACTGAGCGGGCCCGATAACCCTGAATTGCAAGATAACCCTAAAAATAGAAAACTATGATTCTGGATTCTTTGAAAAACAGCGCACTCTACTACGGCGTACATCCGCGCATGAAGAAGGCCTTCGAACTGATCGCCTCGACCGACTGGACGAAGGTGGAACCCGGTATTCACGAGCTCGACGGCCGGGATATCTACGTCAACGTCCAGGAGCGCCCGCTCAAACTGAAGAAGGATGCCAAACTCGAGGTGCACAACGAGTATATCGATATCCAGGTGCTCGTCAGCGGCACGTGTGAATCGTTCGGCTGGAGCGAGCGCAAGGATCTCTGCAAACCGCAGTCGGAGTTCAACAAGGAGAAGGACATTCAGCTCTTCGACGATGAGCCCCAGACCTACTATACGCTTCGTCCGGGCCAGTTTACGGTGCTCTTCCCCGAGGACGGACACGCTCCGATGGTGGGCGAGGGGACGGTGCGCAAGATCATCGTCAAGGTGCGCCTGTAGTTCCGCGCGGGCGGGAAGGGGCTGGTTCCGTCCCTTCTGATGGAAAAACGCTCATGAAAAACCCTGCTGTCTTCGGGCAGCAGGGTTTTTTGTATGGGTGGGGGAAGGTGGCTGTGGAAGAGCGGGAGTCGGTCCGTATCAGAGGCGGGTACCGGGCGGCATCGGACGGGTGTAGGGCCATATCGGATGGGTGTAGGGCCGTATCGGACGGGCACCGGGTCTGCTTTCCGCTTCCTCCTCCGGAGGGTCAGGCCACGGCGGGGCGGGACGAGTGGCGCACTCCGAAGCGGATGCAGAGCCACGAGCAGAGGGCGCAGACCACGAAGACCGTACCCGTCGAGAGGAGCGTGTCGCCCATGCCGACAAGCGGCGAGACCACACCTCCGAAGGCGAAGCAGACGGCTCCCAGCAGAGCCGAACCTGTTCCGGCCTGTTCGCGGGCGGCCTCCATGGCCAGTGCCGTCGAGGAGGTGAAGGTGAGGCCCATGGTGAAGAGCAGTGCAAAGAGCAGCATCTCGTAGGTCCAGAATCCGCAACCCGTTGCCAGCGCAACGGCTTCGGCTGCGGCGAAGAGGATCATGCCCCGGCAGCCCGTGCGCGTACAGCGTTCGGGCGAGCGGAACTTCACCGAGAGGGCAGCAGCCGTACCGATCGAGATGGCGTTGATGGCGAAGCAGATACTGAATTCGAAGGCCGAGAAGCCGTAGTGCTGCTGGACGATGAAGGGTGACGAGGCGATGTAGGCGAAGAGGACGCCCTGTGCGAATCCGAGCTGGAGCGTGTAGGCGCGGTAGCGGCGGTTGCGGAGGACGGTGGCGAAGCCGTGCAGCAGATCGCCCCAGCCGACCCGGCTGCGGCGCTCCAGCGGCAGCGATTCGCGCAGGCGATAGCTGCCGGCAAGAAGGACGACACCCAGCGCGAGCAGGATGCAGAAGATGCCCCGCCAGCCGATCGAGTCGCTGAGCGTACCGCCGACGATCGGGGCCACGACCGGGGCCACGCCGTTCACGGCACCGATCAGGGCCAGCATGCGGGCCAGATCCTGGCCGGCGAAGCGGTCCGTGGCTACCGAGCGTGAGATGACGATGCCGCCGGCTCCGGCCACGCCCTGCAGCAGACGCAGGGCGATGAACTGACTGATGTCGGTGGCGAACAGGCAGAGCAGCGTGGCGGCAATGAAGAGCCCCATGGCCGCCAGCAGCGGGCGGCGGCGTCCGTACTTGTCGCTCAGCGGGCCGAAGAGCAGCTGTCCGACGGCCAGGCCGATCATGCTGGTCGTCAGGCCCATCTGCACGAGCGACGACGAGGTGTGGAAATAGCCCGTCATGGCGGGGAGCGTCGGCAGGTACATGTCCGTCACAAAGGGGCCGAACGCCGTAAGCATACCCAGCAGAACGAGCAGAAAGAGTTTGCTGTTGTTGTTCATTCCGTACAAATTTTCGTTGCAAAAGTACACTGGATTTTCCCGGTGCGAGTAGTCGTTTGTTGCCCGGTTTTGTCGCATTTCGGAACAAGAAGGAGGATTCCGGAACACGTCGTCTCCGAAATCCTCCTTCCAGGGTGGGGGAAAGCTCTCTCTGTCGGGCTATTTGCCGATACCGAAGTAGCGGAATCCGGCGGCCCGGACCTCCTCCCTGTCGTAGATGTTGCGTCCGTCGACCACCACATCGCCGCGCATCATCTCGCGCAGGCGGCCCCAGTCGGGCATGCGGAACTCCTTCCACTCGGTGAGCAGCGCCACGGCATCGGCCCCCATGGCTGCTTCGTACATCGTCCGGGCCGGGAGCACCTCCAGATCGCTCCGCCGGCGGAGGAACTCCGTCACGGCCACCGGATCGCAGATCCGCACCTCGGCACCGGCGCCGACCAGACGCGTGATGACCTCCGTGGCCGGGGCTTCGCGGATATCGTCCGTCTCGGGCTTGAAGGCGACCCCCCAGATGGCCACGCGACATCCGTGCAGATCGCCCAGCGCGGCGTGCAGCTTCTCGAAGACAACGCTCTTCTGCGCCTCGTTGACCCGTTCGACCGCTTCGATGACCTGCATCGTGTAGCCGTGTTGGCGGGCCGTGGCGGCCAGTGCCTTGACATCCTTCGGGAAGCACGAACCGCCGTAGCCGCATCCCGGATAGAGAAATTTGTTGCCGATCCGGGTGTCGGAGCCGATCCCCTTGCGGACCATCCCGACATCGGCCCCCACGCGGTCACAGAGGTTGGCGATCTCGTTCATGAACGAGATGCGGGTGGCCAGCATGGCGTTGGCGGCGTATTTGGTCATCTCGGCCGAGGCGATGTCCATGAACAGCACGCGGAAGTTGTTGATCAGGAAGGGTCGGTAGAGACGGGCCATCAGGTCGCGGGCCCGCTGGCTGTCGACCCCCACCACCACGCGGTCGGGTGACATGAAATCCTTGATGGCGGCCCCCTCCTTCAGAAATTCGGGGTTCGAGGCGACGTCGAAGGGCACCTGGCAGCCGCGTCGGTCCAGCTCTTCGCGGATGATCGTGCGGATGCGGTCGGCCGTGCCTACGGGAACGGTGCTCTTCGTGACGAGCAGCGTGTAGCGGTTGATGTGCTGTCCGAAGGTGCGTGCGACGCTCATCACCTGGCTCAGATCGGCGCTGCCGTCGGCTCCCGGCGGGGTTCCGACCGCCGAGAAGACCACCTCGACGCGGTCGAGACACTCCGCCAGATCGGTCGTGAAGTGGAGCCGTCCGGCTGCGGTGTTGCGGCGCACCAGCTCCTCCAGCCCCGGTTCGTAGATCGGGATCTGTCCGCTGCGAAGCGCTTCGATCTTTCCGCGGTCGGTGTCCACGCAGGTGATGTCGAGGCCCATCTCCGCAAAGCAGGCCCCCGACACCAGTCCGACGTATCCCGTTCCGACGATGGCGATTTTCATCCTCAGGCCTTGTTGCGGAGTTTTTCGGCGACGTTGCAGGCCAGTGCGTGGCAGGCGTCGAACATCTTCTCGCCGAAGCCCTGCCGCATCTCGACGGGGTCGCACAGTGTCTCCCACTTCATCTTCTGGGCGAATTCACCCAGCAGACGTACCGAGGCTCCGGCCCAGTTGAACGACCCGAACCAGCCGAAGCGGCGCTGCGGGATGCAGCGTGCGGCCAGTTTGTCGAGCAGTTCGCCCACGGGCGGGAAGAGTCCGCCGTTGTAGGTCGGGCCGCCGACGAGCAGCGTGTCGAAGCGGAAGACGTCACGCAGCACGACCGACGGATCGGCATACGAGAGGTTGTAGAGGCGGATGTTGCGGACGCCTGCGGCCACCAGTTCCCGGGCGATGCGCTCGGCCAGTTGTTCGGTGTTGCCGTACATCGAGGCGTAGGCGATCACCACGCCCGGCTCACCCTCGTAGCGGCTCATGCGGTCGTAGAGATCCAGCACGCGGCCGATGTGCTGCTGCCAGACGGGACCGTGGGTCGGGCAGATCGTCCGCACGGGCAGCGTCGCGAGTTTCTGCAGGGCCTTCTGCACCGGAGCTCCGTATTTGCCGACGATGCAGGCGTAATAGCGGCGCATCTCGTCCCAATAGCGCTCGGCGTCGACCTGCGAGTCGGTGATTCCGCCGTCGAGGGCTCCGAACGTACCCATGGCATCCCCCGAGAAGAGGGTCTGCTCTTCGGCACACCACGTGACCATCGTCTCGGGCCAGTGGACCATCGGGATCATGTGGAACGAAAGGCTCTTGCCATCGCCCAGATCGAGTGTCGAGCCCTCCTTGACCTCGATGGCGTTTCCCTTCACGCCGTAGTATCCCTCGACCATCTGCAGGGCCTTGGCATTAGCGACGAGCTGCAGGTCGGGGTAGATGCGGCGCAGGGTGGCGATCGACGACGAGTGGTCGGGTTCCATGTGGTTGATGACCAGGTAGTCGATCCGGCGGTCGCCGATCACTTCGCGGATGTTGGCTTCGAGACGGCTGCCGAATGCCTCCTCGACGGTGTCGATCAGGGCGATCTTCTCGCCCACGACCAGATATGCGTTGTAGGAAACCCCTTGCGGGAGCGACCAGAGACCCTCGAAACGGGTTGTCGTGCGGTCGTTGACGCCGACATAGTGAATGCCGGGAACAATTTCAGTAATTGCCATAAAAGGGTATGTTAAATTTTTGCCGCAAAGGTACGAAAAAAAACGCAAAACAACTCGTTGTTTTTGCGGGCATTCTCAAAATCCGTACGGTTTCGGCCCCGGCCCGGGGTATTGTTGCATGCCGGGACTGCAGGGCCGCATCCTCGGAAGGGGCCGGGAGTGGGATGAAAGTCTTATCTTCGGGGTTTTTCAAACCTATTATATCCAGTTATGTTATGGCAACAGTAAAAGTGAAATTCCGGGCCTCGACCGTAGCAGGCCGGATGGGGCATCTATTTTATCAGGTTGTTCACGACGGACGTATCGAGCGGATGCGAACCGGATTCCGGCTTTTCCCGTCCGAGTGGGATGCCGGAAGGGGATGCTGCCGCATCGAATCCGCCGCCGATTCCGAACGACGGGAGTACCTGGCCGACGTGCAGCGGCAGATCCGGTCCGATCTGGAACGGTTCCAGCGCATGTTGTCCACGTTCGGACAAGACGTGACCGGCTGTGGAAGGGAACCGTTGTCGGCCGCACTCGGTTCGCCGCAGTCCGACATGCTGTTCGACTTCATGCAGCGGCTGATTCTTCAACTCCGGGAACTGAACCGTATGCGCACGAGTGAAACCTATACGGCGGCGCTGCGGAGTTTCGCCCGTTTCCGCCATCAACAGGATATTCCACTTGCAGCCATCGACGACGATCTGATCGAGGCCTACGAGGCCGATCTGCGGCGTTCGGGAGTGAGCCGGAACACCTCGTCTTTCTACATGCGGATTCTGCGGGCGGTCTACAACCGGGCCGTGGAGAAGAACCTCACTCCGCAGCGCTATCCCTTCCGGCATGTCTATACGGGGGTCGACAAGACCGTCAAACGGGCCATTACGCTGGAATCCCTGCGGCGTCTGCGGATGTTGGATCTGCGGTCGGATCCCCACCTGGATTATGCCCGGGATCTGTTTCTGCTGAGCTTCTACCTGCGGGGCATGTCCTTCGTGGATATGGCCTATCTGAAGCGTTCGAACCTGCAGGACGGCGTGCTGGTCTACCGCAGGCAGAAGACCGGCCAGCTGCTGCGGATCCGTTGGGAACCCTGCATGCAGGCGATCGTCGACAAATATCCCTTGCGGCATCCGGATTATCTGCTGCCGGTCTTCCGGAGCGGTTTCCCGGACGGACGGAATCAATACAAGAACCGGGGACATTTGATCAACCGGAATCTGAAACGGCTGGGCAATCTTCTCAATTTGCCGATTCCGCTGACACTCTATTGCGCCCGGCATACCTGGGCCAGTGTTGCGCGGAGCCGGGAGATTCCGCTGTCGGTTATCAGCGAAGGCATGGGGCATGACTCGGAAACGACCACACGCATCTATTTGGCCTCACTGGATACGGGGGAGGTGGACCGCGCCAATCGTTTGGTTATAGATTTGCTCGAAATCTGAGTTCTTGACTAATGATTCAATCTCTTTTTAAGAGATATTATTACTGATTGTAATCGATTTGTCATCAGTATAATTGCCTGAAAATATTCATATTACATATTAATTTCGTCGGACGATGATGAATTTTACGCCTGAATTGTTTAAAATTGTAATATGATTTGTTGTTTCTAACCTTTTTTTACCTATATTTGCCAATACAAATTCTTCTCTTAAAAAGAGACAATACTAATTATTAACTCAAATTTAGGTCTATGAGAAAACTTGTACTACTCTTTATGGCCGTTTTGAGTTGTAGCCTGTTGGCAACGGCTCAAAATCGGAAAGTCTCCGGTACGGTTACCTCATCCGATGGGAAACCGATAGCGGGTGTGACGGTTGTTGTGGAAGGTATGCACATCGGAACCAGTACGAATGCCGAGGGTCAGTATACCCTGGACGTGCGTAAGGGAACGACACTGCAGTTCTCGTTTATCGGTATGCAGTCGCAGACGATTCCGATCAACGATCGTACGACGATCGATGTAGTCCTGCAGGACGATGCCATCGGTCTGGATAATGTCGTGATTACGGCTTTGGGCCTTACGCGCCAGGAGCGAACGCTGGGTTATGCCTCCTCGACGATCAAGTCCGACGAAATCGCCAAGGGACATGCTTCGGATGCCATGTCGGGACTGATCGGCAAGGTCGCCGGTATGCAGATCTCCTCGTCGGGAGGTGCGGGTACCTCGCAGAAGGTCATCGTACGCGGTTATTCGTCGCTCTCGGGCAGCAACCAGCCTCTCTATGTGGTCGACGGCGTGCCCATCTCCAATGAGACGATGGGAACGCAGGATCTGAACAACTCGATCGACTTCGGCAACCAGGCCGGCGATATCAACCCCGAGGAGATCGAATCGATCACCGTCCTCAAGGGTGCCTCGGCTACGGCTCTCTACGGTTCGCGGGCCGGTAACGGCGTGATCATCATCACCACCAAGCGCGGTCGTCAGAACGAGGATGTGACGGTTACCTACGACGGATCGTTCATGGCCAGCACCGTGCTGCGCATCCCGCAGCTGCAGTCGAAGTTCGGCCAGGGCTGGTACTACGACTACGACGGCGGCTATTTCGGCAACTTCTCGCCGACGGAGAACGGTTCGTGGGGCAACCTGCTCGACGGCCGTATGCACTACTGGCGTCCGGGAGCCTCGTGGTACGAAGGCGCCGAGATGTCGATGAAGCCCTTCTCCCATGCGAAAAACTCGCTCAAGAACTTCTATGATACGGGCTTCGAGATGAACAATACGATTACCGTACAGGGCGGAACGCAGAACAGCGGCTTCATGGTCTCCTACGGCAACACCCATTCGAACGGCGTTCTGCCCGGCAACAACGACTACTACAAGCGCAACACCATTTCGTTCCGCGGCAACACGCAGATCAAGGGCGGTCTGGCGTGGCTGAACTATGGTATTTCCTACGTGCGCAAGGACGTACGCAATGCCATGACCGGCCAGGGTATGAACGGTTCGACCATCTATCAGAATATTCTGCAGTATCCGGTCGATGTCGACTATGCCGACCTGAAGGACTACAACAGCGTCTACAACGACGCCAACAACTTCTATACGCCCTATGCGCAGAATCCGTGGTGGACGTTGGACCACAACTATTCGACCTACCAGGATGACCGCGTCTACGGCAACATCGAGCTGGGTCTGCAGCTGACCAAGGGTCTGCAGCTGATCGGACGTCTGGGCGGCGACTTTGTCAACTCGAACGAGAAGTATTACAACGACCTGTGGCAGTATCTGCCGGGCTCCTATACGGAGACCGAGGGTGGTTCGGTCGAGCCGGGTTCCTATCAGGAGATCGCCCGCAAGAACAATCAGATCGACGCCAACGTGCTGTTGAATGCCGATTACCGTTTCGGGCGCGACTGGTCGCTGCACGCTGCGGCAGGCTGGAATCTCAACCAGCGTACGGCCTCCTACGTGGAGGGGACCCTGTCGGGCCTGGCTGTTGAATCGTGGCCGAGTTTCGACAACACGAGCGGTGCAACGCCCGTTGCAAGTTCCCACTTCGAGCGGCGGCGTCTGATCGGACTCTATGCGCAGGCCGATCTGGGGTGGCGCGACGGCATCTACCTGACCCTCTCGGCACGTAACGACTGGTCGTCGACGCTGCCTATCGACGACAACTCGTTCTTCTACTGGGGCGCGAACGTTTCGGTGGTGCTGACCGACCTCTTCCCGTCGATTCGCAACGACGTGCTGAGCTTCCTCAAGTTGCGCGGCGGCTATGGCCAGACCGGTAACGACGCCTCGCCCTACCACACGTCGAGCTACTATCTGCTGGGCAGCGCCACGGGCGGCTTCGGCGATCTGAAGTTCCCGCTCAACGGCTATTCAGGCCTGCTGCGGTCGACGATCATGCCGGCATCGGCACTCAAGCCGGAGATCTCCACCGAATGGGAGGTCGGCGCTGACATCCGTCTGTTCGAGAACCGACTCAACTTCGACGTGGCTTACTACGACAAGAAGACCAAGAACCAGATCATCTCGGCTACGCTGGCTCCCGAATCGGGCTATACGTCGCAGGTGCGCAACGTGGGTCTGATCCAGAACCGCGGTGTCGAGCTGACGGTGGGTATCGTTCCCGTACGGACGAAGGACTGGGAGTGGAACTTCACCTATACCTTCTCGAAGAACAAGAACGAGGTGAAGGAGCTCTGGGACGACGTCAAGGAGACGACGATCTACGGCCTGACAACCGGTGCCCAGCTGAAGGCTATCGTGGGCGAACCGCTCGGCACGTGGACCTACTACAAGACCCAGACCGTACAGGATGCCTCGAGCCCCTACTACGGCAAGACGATCGTCAATGCCACGACGGGTTATCCCGAGCTTTCGGCGACCGAGACCGAGATCATCGGTTACGCCGATCCGAAGTTCACGATGGGCTTCAACAATACGGTTCGCTGGCGGGATCTCTCGCTGGGCTTCTCGTTCGACTGGCGTTACGGCGGCAAGATGTACTCGGCTACGCAGAGCATCATCTACTTCAACGGCAACGCCGAGCAGACGCTCTACAACATGCGCGATTCGTTCGTGGTTCCCGATGCGGTCTACAAGGGCTCCGACGGGGAGTATCATGAGAACAACATTCCCGTTACCGGATACTACAACATAAGCAACTACTGGTACTCGAACACCAACGCAGAGCGTTATCGCGACGCTCTGGTCGACAAGACCTATCTGAAGCTGCGCGAGGTGAACCTCACGTACCGTCTTCCGCGCAAGTGGTTTGCCGGGGTGAAGTGGCTGTCGGGCATCGACGTCTCGCTGGTGGGCCGCAACCTGCTGATGTGGACCCCCAATCAGGGAATCATCGACCCGGACATGACCAACTACGGCAACGACCTCACCTCGCAGTTCGGCGAGTACTATTCGGCCCCGACGACGCGAACCTTCGGAGGCAGCATCAAAATCATCTTCTAAACGTCCCATTTAACCCATTTAAGAAGTCATCGTTATGAAAAGAATCACAGTCATATTACTCCTGCTCGTATCGACGACGCTGAGCGGATGTCGGGACTGGCTGGATATCAACGAGAATCCGAACTATGTCAGCAATGCGGACAAGACCTCGCTGCTGCCGACCGTCGCACTCGAAACGGCCGACAAGGTGGGCTATGAACTTACGCTGGTGGGGTTGTTCTGGTCGCAGTACGTGGTGCAGAACAAGAATACCAACCAGTATACGACGATCATGGACTACAACCTCAATACGCAGTCGTCGTACTTCACCTTCCCGTGGTCTTACCTCTACGTGCGGGTGCTGCCGACGATCAAGGAGATCCTGACGCAGTGCGCCGGCGAATCGAACGCCTCGAACTTCGAACTCGAAGCCAAGACGATGCTGGTCTACAACCTCTACCTGCTGACGAGCCTCTACGACGAGGTTGCCTATACGGAAGGGTATCTTGCAGCCGAGACCAACACGACGCCCCATTTCGACTCGGGAGAGAAGATGCAGCAGGTCATCATCGGCCTGCTTGAGGAGATCCGGGCCATGGATACCGCGAAGATTGCCGCCGACGAATCGGCCAACACCTCCTCGACCTCCGACATGATCTTCGGCGGCGATGTGGAGCAGTGGATGAAGTTTGCCAATACGCTCTACCTGCGGGTGCTGCTCCGCGATTTCGACACCAACCGCTCCAAGATCGAGGCGCTGCTGACGGAGAACAAGCTGCTCGATACGAAGGATGCGGCGTTCGACAACTTCGCCAACGAGGCCGACCGTTCAAATCCTCTCTATGAGAGCGACCGCCGCCAGTTGAATACGGATCAGAACATCCGTTGCTGCAAGGATATTCTGGGAGTTCTTTCGGAGAGCGATCCGCGACTGGCATACTATTACGAGACAACCGACGACGGCAAGTTCCTCGGAGTATCTTACGGTACGCTGCCCACGCCGGCCGAGGCAACGCGGCTGCAGCTCGGAGCTCAGGATCCGGTCTATTTTGCCACGATCGACGAGGCCTATTTCCTCAAGGCCGAGGCCTATGCCCGGCTGGGAAATGCCTCGGAGGCAAAGAACAACTACGATGCGGCGATCAAGGCAGCCTTTACACGGTGTGGCTGCACGGGAGCCGATGATTTCATCGCCGGCGATTATGCCTTCGATATGGTTGCCGGAACGGAGGCGATGGTCGAGCAGATCATCAACCAGAAGTGGGCGGCCAACGTCCGCTGCATGCCTATCGAGTCGTGGTTCGACCTGAACCGTACGGGCTATCCGACGCGCGGCACGACAATCACGGATTCGAAGGGTGTACTGGGCGACTATCCCTACCGCTTCCTCTATCCCTACACATCAACGGATTATAACCCCAACTCACCGGAGGTCGAGCCGTTGAATGCCAAGATGTGGTGGCACAAGAAATAGATTCCGAAACCCAATCAAGAACGACGAATTATGAAAAAGATATTGAAAATGCTGGCTATCGGAGCTCTTGCCGCAGGTTTTGTCTCCTGCGAAACCTACGAGGTGGAGGAGCCCGAGATGACTGCCGTGGCGGATTTCGACGGGCAGTGGATCTGCTTCGCCTACGAGGCGAGCGATCTGCAGACGCCCGTGACGGTATTCGACATTCTGGTAACAAATACGACCTACAACGAGTCGAATGCCATGTGGATGACCATCTCCGATTGCGACTATCGGATCACTGGCGATCCCAGGTATCTGGATGCGCTGCAGTTCAAGCTGACGTGCAATCCGGCGGACCTGAGTTTCTCCGGCTCGGCCGTGGAGGCCTCGCAACCGCGCACCTGCCATAATATTTATGTTGCCCAGGGCTATTATACGGCGGGATATATGGGCTTTGTAGACGTGGATGGATATACGGTGACGGTGACCGGCGGCAAGGTGGTCAAGGATGGCGTAGATACGAAGACGGGATACAAGGCCGACGCCATCGAATTCAACTACAGCCGCACGAATCCCGACGGCTTGACGGAACAGTATGTGGTCAAGGGGATGAAGAATACCGGTTGGAATGAGGACATGCAGGATTATTCCGACTTCATCGACAACAATTTTTCTTCTGATTCGGAATGAAACACACTCACTTTCTGTCAAGAGTGAATTTCTAGATTCATTTTTTCGGAAGAGGGCTCTCATGGTTGAGGGCCCTCTCCTTTTTTGCGGAACGGGGCTGCCTCGGCATGGCGTCAGAATGCGGTATTTCGAAGGATTTCGCTAGGGCATGCGTTTCGGCTGAGGCCGATGCCGGAAGGGGTGTCGTTCGTCTGTTTGTCCGGTCTGGTTCTCTTTTCGTCCGACAGATCCTCCTTCCCGTAGCGCTGGCGGATCAACTTGGCCAGATAACGCCGGCAACTCCCGTAGCGACGGACCGTAACCAGCGCATAATCAGTCCCAACCAACGCCCGGCACTGGTCGTTGTGCTCCTGCATGGTCCCCAATAACGTGCGGACCTCTTCCGGCTTCTTCTGCCCGAAGAAGAGCTCCTGCAGCAGGTGAGCCGTGACGGGGCGGTTCTGCTGCTCCAGTTCGCAAAAGATTTGATACAACTTGATGCGGGCCTCCTCGATATAGGTGTTCAGGTCGCAGGCGCGGCGGCTCTTGCCGCGTGCCGCCTCCTTGGCCTGACTTCACAGGGCCGGGTCGATGCTCTTGCGGATGTTGTTCTCGACACGCGTTCCGTTGACGGTGATGCGCATGCAGACGGAGGCCTCTCCGTTTTTCAGCAGCCTGGTCTTCTTGAGGAAGAAAAGACCGGGAGGACTGGTTCGACAAATGTAGGAAATCCGACTCAATTTATTGTCATGCAAAATATTGCAGTTCAGCGAGAAAAGCGCGAATTCGGTGGAGATAAATGGGGTGGTTTCCATCTCCACCGATTGCTCCACCCAAAGGTGCCGAAAACCGCTGTTTTTTGCGCTGCCGGCAAAAAGAGGAAACCCTGATTTCCAAACGAAATCAGGGTTTTGCAACTTTCTGCTTCTCTTCAAAGTGGTACCACCAGGAATCGAACTATGCGATCAAGTGTCTGTATATCTTTGAATTGTATTTCGGCAAAAGGGACTGTCTCCCGCGGTTGCTCCACCGAAAAACCACACCATTTTGCAGGGTTTTACGGGGTCGATTTCCTACTGCGATGCAAAGATAACCTTTTATTTTGAGAAACAAACAGATGTCCTCCGTTTTGCTCCACCTCGAAAAGGAATCGAATAATTTTAGTTGTTTTCTGACGGCATCTTATGGTTGTTGTTTGCCATTTGGGGCTTGGAGTCCTCTAAAATAAGAGTCCCTCAAGCTCTTTTTTCGGTAAAATTCTTCCAGATTTTTCTGCCCCAATCGGCTGCTGCTTGATGTCGCTCGCGAATATCATACGGCTGCGATATCCGGATCGGAAGACGCGACCAACTTCTCCTCATACATGTAACAGCCGTTTTGGGGGCTGTCGGACTGCAAAAACAACCAGATCATCGTTTATGCATATTGCGCGTCGCTCTTACGCATACATCCGTGTGCTTAACCAACAAGGTGTGTAGAGAATGTGTCCAAGATATTGAGCCGCTCCGAGATCAAAATGCCACAACACTATACCAAACTGTATTGGAAATTTGATAAAACATGCAGATATATTAGATATGAGAGATAAGAACAGTGTCCACGTTGCAAAGCTTCTGAAGGAATAACTCCCTATCGGATAAAGAGATGCGTCTTCCAATAGGGATCGAGTCCGCCCTCCGGAGAAAAGAGTGGCGGAGCCAGCTCTCCGGGAAATAGGGAGCAGAGATAACCGGTCTCGACATCTCCATCGTTGATCGTTAGAATCAGTTGGCATATCCGCGTTGGAATCATCCGGTCTGTCTGCACTGTTCGCACACAGTATCCGCCACGCTTCTCCTCTCGAATGGTCAGCCGCTCCTCTACCATCAACTCCGTTTCGTCGATAATCTTTTGGGTTCCGATATTCTCCTTGCAATCAAACGAGAGCCTCACACGACCATCCACATCGACCGATGCATGTTCAAATCTCCGAGGAAACATCCCGATCAACTTCTCTACGACCATTTGAGGCGACCTGGCAAACGACACAAAAAACTTCGATCCGGCGGCCCGCAGTTGGGCATCAATTGACTCATCGTCGAATCCCGCTGAGTGCAATTGCGCCCGAACTTTGTCGTCCAAAGCCTCAAAATGGGTAAGAGTATGATAAACAGCATTTTCATCGAACAGAATCTTTTTCATGATCTTCTTTGATTTTTAGCGGTATAGTATGAACATAGCCACCATCCGAAAATCAACACGACAATTCCACACAGAGCCGTCAGCACCCAACGATAGGCATGACCTCCCGTTGCAAAACCAAGCGTTTCGCAGATCAGTGTCGTGCCGTCATACAGCGCGGAGAGCACGGTCAATACGGTCAATACGGAAAGGAGCTTGCCCACGCGGCGCTCATTCAACGCCTCTTGTCGTTCTGCTTCCTGGACCAGATAGTGATGAAGCTGAGTGCGCTCGGAGGCAATCTCCAGACTCGAATCAATTGCCTTATAAATCATTTGAGGCAAGAAATTATACGAAATATTGGAGAATGCATACCAATGCTCCTGCTGTTTCATCTGTTGCAGAATACTCGTACACTCGCCATTTGCGGCATCGGAGCGAAAAAGATTGTTGACAACGAAAAGCAGTGTCTTCTGATAGTAGGCGTGGATGTAAATCAGCCGGAAGTAGCTTTCGCGCCAGAGCCACATGCGACGCTCTGTACCCCCTAATTGAATTACCGTCAGACTGTCGAGCAGAGCCAGCGCCTTCCAGTTCTTGAAGACCGAAATCGTATTCTCGGCCATGATTTTCTCATAATAGCTCGGAGCGGGTGAATAGCTGTTAGAGCTATCGTCGACACATCCCACGGGACTCGTGGAGCCCAGTTCGTAGAGCAGACTGTCGGAAAGCTCGCTCACTCCGAAAATCTGAAACGCTTTCAACTTATTCCCCGTACAGGTCAGATTTGCGTAACGCGACTCTGAAGTCGCTCCCTCTCCACCAGATACCCCACAGACATGCAGAAGCGGTTCAATAGCTTTGGTATACCCGGGGGCATTGAGACTCAGAACCCACGATTTGCTCTTCGCATCATATTGCTCATAATCATTCGTCTCACGAAGCAGACCGTGCGCATAGGAAAGTTTATCGGGGTCACTCCCGGCTTGCTCCTCGATCTCTATGGCAAAGAGGCAGATGTTGTAGGGAAAGAAGAACAGATGGAGGGCACACAATTCGAATGTCCATCCTTGTTCGCCAAATCTATCATCATGGAGGGTGCATGGAGTCTTCACATCCATTCTGAGGTAAGCCGTTCCCTTGTAAAAGTCCTGCTGTTTTCGACCCTTCACCTCAACGAGGGAGTCCACGAAACTTTCGTAATAGATATTGCTCGTTGCCTGATATTCCTCCGTCGTCATAATCACACGGGTCCATCGGGCATCACAAGCCGCAACTTCGTCAGCGCTTTTCCGGGTCTTGAGATGGCCACACAGATATGTGTGTGCATAGCCTATCTGAGGTTTGATTTCCATTGTTCGTATTAGGGTTAGTCAAGTAAAAATAGTAAATGAAATGAACAATTCAAAGCAATGAGTGCATAATCTGCGAACCTTCGCTATTCGTCTTTTTTACAGCCGTTATGCGCCCCCGATTGCGACCGAACCTGACATGTTAAATAAAAATTCTTGAGGAATATTAAACAATTTTTCGTATATTGTAACAATTACGTTACTTGAATCTTAATACTCCTTTTATACATGGATACCTCTTTTTTGAGTATATCTCATCTGACCGATTCGGAATTTGAGACCATACGACATCTGCTTTTGCGATTGCAGCAGTTCATCCGGGCTATCCCTGTTGCCCATAGCTCGGTGGTGGTTGAGAATGGGGAGGCGCGAAACCGGCTTACCCTGTCCAGGAACAACCAGTTTTTCGTCGAGGACTTCAGCTATTTCTTCTCCGAGGGCCAGCACACCGGATACGAACTGACCATTCTAACCAAGTTGTTATGCTCCCGTACGGTGTTGGGCTCGAATATTGGAGCCAATATATGGACTATCTTTGAGACGTTAGAGCCCGAAATAGACGGACTCCAGATCGATGCTTGCGAGCAGAGGATCAGATTATATGCCGATTTTGTGCACGCTCGCCTCAACGCGCTCGATTCATTCTGCCGAATGGTTGCGGAGCTACTCCGCACGAAAAGCACGCGGTGTGAACTCCAGAAGGAGATATTCAACAACTTCTTCTGGAAACCGTTTCGTTCCGATGCCCCAACCGACGAACTCAACTACCTGATCCCCCAAGGGAGTCATGAACAACACTTCTTTCAGACCTGGAAGCAGTTCAGAAACAAATCAACCCACGCGGATCAGTCGGTGTATAGTCCTCCTTCCGATCTGGCTGAGTTGTTTCAATACAGCCGGCGAATGCACTACGGATCGGCTATCTTCATCCTGAAAATCGTCGAGCGATTCTACGATGAGCTGACGGCAGTCATCTGCAAGAGCGAGGACTGGGATGAATGGTCGCCCCAATCAATTGACGAGGATGAGCAGCACGTCGGTCGCGAGGTGCTCACTCGTCTGTACATGGACAAGCTGCGCCAAACGACCGGTGAGCGACTGAAAAAGGCCTTCTGGGGTACCGGCATCCATCGCTATCCCCGCTTGACCTACGATCTGCCCGAACTGCAGCTTGAATACACCGACGAAAACAATGCCGCACAAGTAGACGAAGGCCCTGACCTGCTGATCGGAGATCAGGTTTACCCCCGCAAACTTGTCATCGGTAGCGCTGGTACGGGGAAAAGCGTGATGTTCTACCGTATGATTCTGCGAGGACAGCCTCGCCTGCTGCCCTTTTATCTGCCGATGGACAGTCCGGAGATGCAACAGTGCACCGACCTGCTCTCCAAACTCGAATTCGAGATCACCGGAGAGGACACCCTGATTCTGACTTCACGCCAACGCCATGCGGCTGTCGAGCGTCTGTATCAGCTGCTCGAAAAGGGGTCGGCTGTCTTCTTTATCGATGCGCTCGATACTGCCAACAAGGATCAGATTATGCGATTGGCTGACCTCATGAACCGGTACCCCTTATGCCAGTACATAGCCGGTATACAACCCGATGCGTATGAAAGCAATAGAGAGTTGATCGATTCGATGAATTTTCAATGCTTCAAAATCATGCCATTGACCATCGAGCAGGTGCGTGCATTGATGAATTTGGCCTCCACCCATATCAGTGGGGTCGATCACACTGACCAACTCTATCGCGAGATCACCGCCTCGGTGCATGGTTCCGACATGGTATACCATCCGTTTTCGGTCATGATGCTGATCGATCTTTTCGAGGATAATCCCCAGAATATCGCCTTGTCACTGAACCAGACCCGTCTTTACAGACTGGTTGAGCAGAGAATCATCACCAATCCCAACCTCGATCCCGAGGAGCGAAGTTCGCTGCTCGACCGAAATTTTATCAAGCAATATCAATCCGACCTGAAGCAGATTCTTAATCTGCGCACGGAACTAATTGAGGCGTTCAAAAGCCAGGATCCCAACGCCTGGCAGAGAATTATCATCACGCACCCGTTCATACAGGAGAATCTCAATTCGGCGCAAAAGATCTTCGAACTCATGGAACTGCTCGACGATATTCCTCCCATCAAGCCGGTTGAGACGGGCATCATGAGAACCTTGATCACGGTTCACCTGCTCAGTTTGGGCATTGCAAACGATAGCAAGGCACAGTCCAACATCCGCATGACCCAATCAGGGAAACTCATATTTGAAGGCAACACCCTCCCCATGCCTAATCCACATCTGTGCGATCTGGCTATGGCGACCTCGAGTATCGGTATCCATTTGCCGCAAGGTGACGACTTCCATACGACGGACAGTTCACTGGTCTACAGATTACGCCCACGCTATCTCGTCCAGTCGTATCTCAACTCCCTGATGGAGATATACCGTCAGGCAGATATCTCCTTGTCCGAAGGTGAAGCCCAATTGGAAGCACTCTTCAAGGGAATTGCATACTCGGGAACGACCTATCTTACCAACAAAGTCTTTGAACCCTACTGGATGCGCTTCTGGCTAATCTCCCAGCAAGATCGACTTCCGGGATCAGAAGAGAACGGCCTGGCAGGGCCCAACTACAATGTCATGTCGCGCGCGCTTATCTTCCAGAGCAGCAAACCCTCCAAGGTCTGCTTTTTTCTGCTTAAGCAGGCTGAATGGATCATGCGGTGGAAGATGGAGAACACCCTTGCATTATGGCGCCGCTATATCCGCGACATCATAGTCAAGAAGATGAACGACGAAGAACGCGAGGATTTGATTAACAAAATTCCGTCGCTGCCTAAGAGCATCTGCCGGGAAACCATAGCCTACTATACGAACATGGCTATTGCCTCTATGGATTCGCTGGCACTGGCCCAACAATATGACCCCGATGTATCGACACAATTGGACACGACGGTCATACTGAAGTTGATGAAAAAAAGTCACACCCCGATGCGTTGCGGATTCTCACGTTCAATCTTGCCTTTCTGAAGATCAACAATTCGTTGTTCCACACACTCTTTATTCACTTGTTGCGCAACGGAGCGGCCACCACGCCCGGAGTAGAGAATATCCTGTGGAATGTGGTGTCGGAAAACATGAAAGACAAGCGTGCGCATCTCGAGATCTGCAAGATGCTTGATAAAATTCCCATGGAGGATATCCGGAAGGATATCGCCGAACAGATTTACGATCAGCGCATATATGCGTGTCAGATCAAGATTCGCGAGCAGGAGAATCTGCGCATGCAGCAATGGTCGGAGCCCGTCATCGGCATCAGAAACGACTACCTGCGGCCAGTCTCGGTAGACATCGGTCGCAACCGCCGCTCGATACAGTACACACTCTACTCCCAGCCCGACCGACAGACCTTTATGGTAGCCTCGGAGTGCATCAGTGAGATGCCCGAACACAAGTTCTGCCGGATTAAGGGGATCGATCAATGGTTCTGGGTGCAGGACGTGAAGGAAGAACACCCCATGACCCACATGGTAGAGTTTACCATCAATCTTCCGAACAACGCTCCGCGGCGTAAGCAAGGATCAATTGGCATTGAGATCGAGGGTGTCGACACCAAGATACCCTATATCTACCTGTTCGAGAAGTTCAACAACCCGCAGGTGGTCATCCGCATCGATGACCCCGACTGGATCAACCAACTGTGTCAGCCCTCCACTCGCGAAAAGATCAAGGCGTCGCCCAAGATCAACTGGTATGGTTACACGGGTACAATTGTTGGGATCAACATCCGTCCTGTCAACCCCAACATGCGACTCCTTGTGCTTCATCCCGTCTCGGACGAGGGAGGTTTGTATGGAGTAAAATTTGAGCCCTTCGATTCAATTCCCAGCGACGGTCAACTCTCTTTCCACCATAGAAAATCGCTCGAGCAGAACTCGAATGGCATCGCGCTGTCGATGCCCTCCACCGAGAGTCGCGCATCGACAACCCGCCTCAAGAACCTGATCTATCTCGGATGCGACCATGAAGGCCACTACGTGGCCTCGGCCAATGAGCTGCAGGCTGGAAATATTCTTCGCTGGAGTGATTTGACGGAGTATGCAATCGTTGTGTCCGTGAGCAGAATCATGCCCGGTCAGGATTCGGTGGATCAGATACCGAAGGAGGTCATCAAGACCTTCCGGCGTACCATATACATGATGACGCGCAATACCCAAAAGGGGAAACAGGCCCAGAGTGCCAAATCTCTCACCAACAAGTCATCAGTATTCTACCAGTACATCATCAAGATCTCTCCGTTTACTCCTGCGGACCTTCCGCCATGTGTCCCCATGCAATACACCGAAGGGCAGATAATTTCGCAGAAGATCGACGTCGTGTGGTATCATGCTGTCAGAAACCCGGTGCCTGAGTTCTGGAAAGATTGCTCCTACCCAATTACGGTGGATTTGATTCCGGTGTATGCCTTACACAAGAACGGGAATTTTGTCCTGCGCACCCCATGACCTGTTTTCCGAAGGAGATTCGCTACTATGCCACGGATGAGATGCCCTCACGCATGGAGGTGAAATGGGTAAAGAGCGAGGATACTGAGGAGCAGGTCAAGTATTGCTATATCCTTGTGGATCCGGTCGTGAAACATATCTGGACAAAGAATCCGCGCGGTGATATCAGGTTCTATGCAAGCCGCGAGAGCACTGAGCCCATCGCGGTCAGCTACAAATCATTGAGCTCAATAATCAACATGAGCATACCCCAACTGTACCACGCCAGCATTGTGCCCCTGTTGCTTCGGGAGTGGACTGCGGAGCGCGAACTCACGCCGGAAGCGCAACATTTCTGCTGGGCAAAGCATCAGCTTGTGGACCTGGCAAGGTGTTACATCAACCGAAGACAGTATTTCAGTGTCAGCCCGCAGATCAAGCTCTGCTATATTAGAGACATCGACCAGACCGAAGTCCAGCTGTTCACCCCCGATGTCAAGTATACTGAAGAGGGTACGCGTCTCTTCAACATGGGTCCCAGGCTGGGTCAGCTCTCGTGCCTTAACGATGTGACGGAGGAGCTCAAAAAGGGGATGATTGTCATCCGGTGCAACAAGTGGCTTCTACCCCTTGACCGCGAGATGGTCAAACAGATCGGAGCGCAAGTACTGTGGGGCTTCGCTCAGGGACGTATCACTTTCAATCCGCATACGATGCGCTACGAGGTGTTGGAGCCCTTAAGCAGAAGATACCTCATTATCCCTAAAGCAGAGTATAAGAACTATCTGAAAAAGGGTGTCACAGTCAGCTTCTTTCCGGTTCTTAACGAAGAGTCTCAGAACGAGGCCCGATATATCCAAGTCTTATAACGATCCATATGAACAACGACAGAACGATACTTATTCAGTTGAACGAATCGGGTGAGATCAACTGGGGTGCAGCACAATACTCCACCTCGGATGAGACGCTTCGTGCCCAATATCCACAAACCAGAAAATGGCCTCTGATGTTCAAATATGTGGAGATCGAGCAGAAACCCTCGTCATTCGAGCAGACATTCAGGAACTTGATGACACAGACCCGTCGGGTAATCAACGTCATACAAAACCAGAGCAATCCCAATGGATACACCATGACCGTCGAGGCCTTCACTCCTGATGGGGTTGTGCTCCGCCCCGACGATGAATCGTGGGGAATTCTGCGGTTCATCATCCCCCTGCGTTATTATAACTCGGAGTATGAATGGTGGCCGCTCGAGACCGGAGACCGCATTATGGCCGCCGTAACGAAAGAGGAGTTCGGCACTATCGAGTGTCGTGTGGTTCGCACACTATACCGGGTCAATAAGAGAGCTCCGATCATCAAGGCGAAAGCCCGTCAAGCCCAATATGAGGCTGACATTCGGAGCATGGCCGGTAAAGTGACCATCAATGCCAAGATACATAGTTTGTCGACATTAATCGATAAACGAACAGGCAAGGAGAGGTCCTGTAACACGCTGGAGATAGGCGGAGAGGTATTGCCTGGTATCTACAGTCTGTCTTGGTACCCCACGTATCTCACCCGAAAGAAGCTGGAGACGGGGACAAACGTGCGCCTGTGGGTAGACAAACGCCAAACGATTACACAAGAGAATTCAGAGGAAGAGTCGTCCACAAAGACACAAGGCTCCTCATTCATATGGAGAATATCGACCACCCCCCCCCTCGCGCATGGCCGCTGTGTTTCGCTACAAAAACCCGACCAAACTGCCTAAAGCCGAGCTGCAAACTGTCACGGGCATTGTCTGCTGCTACTCATCTCAAAACTCCCCCCCCCATGCTTCTGTGGGCGGCTTTCGACAACTGGGAGTGGGGTGGAACCGTATTTCGCAATCAGGTTGATCTGCAGAGTTTGGGGCCGAAAATTTTCACCTACCTGCCCCTGGGTTTCCCGGCGCAGTTTACCTTTGACTATATTCTGGGTGAGTCGGGGAACATTCAGAACAGCCGACTGCGCCTCCTTGGCTTCAGCCCTCAGATCGAAGGGCGCGTGAGCACCAATTACGAGGCTCATAATGTGCAGGACAGAGAGCTCTGTTCGATGGTGACGGTCTCCCCATACGCGCGTCTGGATGATGACACCGGTACCTACATTACTTCGCCACAATATGCAGGTATCGCATTGGACAAGAACACCCCCTGCGCCATGATCAAATATGCCCAGTCGCGCATATTCACCACGGAATATCAGGTTCCGGCCAAGGTCAAGCTCCGTAAACGCACGGTATATTTCGACATAAAGAGTGCCCTACAGCAGCAACTGACGAATCTTCGCGGTAAAATCGGGGAGCTGATAGATCTGAAGATATGTGTCATCAGCAACGGTTGGGCCTACATGACCACGCGAAACGGATATCCTGTGGCATACCACTGTATGTCAGACCTTGAGGTGGAGAGTATCCGCCAGAATATGTTCTCCTACATGGAATTCTGTCTGGAGCGCATCACCGGCGATCAGCTTGAGGTATCCTCCGTGGGTGCATTCAAACAGCAAGTCGCACTGCTCAGCCTGCAACCCGGAACAATGATTGACACACACGAGGTGGAGCGTGATGAGAACGACGCCATGACCTGGAACAAACTGACATGCATACAGATCAAATCTGAGACGCCGGAGATGTTGCAGGAGGCCCCCTATCTCATGATCGTGGAGGTTGACGAGAGAAATTGCCGGCTGATCGTTACAGCTCAGCCCAAGCTCTACAAGGAGCCTATCACGATGGTGCGAAGAATGTCGTTGAGCATGCATATTACGCCTACTCTCTGGTTGTGCACCGACAGTAACGGCCATCAAGCGATCATGGAGGCATCGAGGGCTGAGTCGCATCTACTCACAAACCTTATGAAGCTCTACGGCCCCAATATCCCAGTTTTTGTCGGCCCAACCCAAAGTGGGTTCGGACGATCGGCAGTAGGCCGCTGCAAGTTTGAACAGATTGCATGCAGCGCCGACTACAGTCAACTGCTGGCGCTGAACCCCATACAGATATCTACCCCCATGTCGAAGCAGAATCCGCGGGTTCTTTACTATGACGTCGTGCTGACCTGCAATCCGGATGAGCTGAAAAACGGACCGGTATCGCGAGTGGTCTACACGGGCCAGGTGGACGATCTAAATGCCCTGATATGCAAGCCCGACTATAGTGAAAACAATACGGTTACAAACCGATCGGAGTCCTCCTCCAAGAGGTATATGGGGTACGTGCTATCGGTCGACACCAGCACTCATACCGTATTGTTTTTTGTCGATTCGAAGGAGGTACAGCTTTCCACTGAGCACCAGTTGCATATTCCGCTAAACATGTGTGCCCCGCTCGATACGATCTTTCCAGTCGAATCCTCCTGGTCGATCATCAAGAATGGCGACGAGTATGAGCTCAACAACCATTGTTCCCGTGCAGCCAGCGCCTATACACTCATCAGGCAGCACACGCGACAAAACAAGCGCCACCGCGATTGGGTGGTTAAGGGCGAGGATGGCACCATCGCCGTTGCCGCCGTTCAGGGCTGGCAGGCCGGAGAGACCTTGTTGCTGATTCCGGACACCTCCTACGGGGAGACGGACTTCTGCATGATGGTAGAGGCCGAGGAGTTGATCATCGGAAGAAATATCACGCTGCGCCTGTGCGGAGTCTCTGACGATGGGGCGTACTACCTCGTGGAGCCCGTAAGACCTTCGTATTTGCGCAAGAACTATCAAATTCCCATCTCGTCGTGGAACTGGTGCGATATCAAACCGTTGAAGAATTTCGAGATGATCAAGGATTGTGTTTTCGACGCACGTGTGGTCGACATCGACGACGATACCATCATCCTCGATCGCCAGCAGTTGCTGCCTCAATGTAATCTGCTGCAGAACGACCGGATCAGCGGCGTCTACCAGATGGAGGTCGTCGGTTACAATCAGAAGGGCTATATCCTAGAGCAGTACCAGATCAAGGCGCTGCTTCCGTGGGAGAAGGCTTCGTGGTTCCATCTGTTATCTGGCACATCGATCATAGAGGAGTATCTGCCTATAGGGTCGCTTATTGCCGTTGGCCTTTCTACCCCCGAGAATCTCGAGCAGCCGTATCTGGATGCTGACTGGATTGGGCTTCACGCCGACATCGAGAAGCGATGGAAGAAGGCCGTTGAGGATCAGAGTTTCCAAAGCCTGGTTGTCCAGAGAGTGGGCAAAAGGCACCTTTATGTCAGTCTCGACGGTATAATCATGCCTCTTGGTGCCGATGAATTGGGCGTATGGGAGGGACTTGATTTGAGCGACTATTACAGCGAAGAGCAATGCCTGAACGACGGGCTGTTGCAATGGCTTGTCCCGCAGCAACGATTTCAACTACGACTGGCCGAAAAGAGAACCCCATGTTCGAAGCCGGAGCTTGACCTGGAATATACGGCCACTATCAAATCCTACCGGGAACGACACAGCCATGCCTGTTACGTCGCCTTTTACGAGTGGGTGGCAATCGTGCCCCACGGAGAGGTCACATGGGAACCCTGTTCGCTGGACAAACGGCCTTACGAGATTGGAGCTACCGTTCGGATCAAGGTGACGAGTGCCAACACAAACACCATGAAGATCAAGGCGAGTATCAAGGCGTGTCTGCCCCGACCTGAAAGTGGCCCCGCCGCGATCGATGCGGCCGAACATCCTGAAATGCGGTGGTTCACTCTGAACAGAGCTTCGTCTGTTGATCTCCAACTGCTTGACAAATACAACGTCCCCGCCATTCTGTGCAGTGAGGATGCGACTCAGAGCTTGGACGAGATAAAAACCACTATTGCCGAGCAGGGAGGCATATACCTCCCGGTCGTTGGTGTTAAGCAGGGCATGCTACATTGCAATCAGAAGGTGATCAAGACGCAGGCCGAGTTGTTGCAGAGAAGGCTTGAGAAGGGATCCCTCAAGATCACATGTGTCATCTGCGGACTCACGAACTCCCGACTCTTTGTTCACTGGGGAGTACTGACCGGAAGCATTCTGAAGCATGATATCATTCCGCAAAACGTGGTTTCGTTAAAGCATCTCTACAAAGAGGGTGAGACGATTGCCTGCGTCGTCTCGTCGATCGATATGGACACCTGTCTGTTCAAGGGCAGTGTGTTAAGTCTATATCCCAATGGGATCTACGACTTGCTGGACTTCAAAAAACCTGGAGACGAGACGTCTGTACTCGTATTGGGGGCTAACGAGACGGGAGTGAAGGTACAACACTCTTCGGGAATGATCGGAATGATTCCCCTGGACGAGGTGAGCTGGAATCCCAATGCCGACATTCAGGCATGGGCGGAGCGCTTCGAAAACGACTATGTAGGTGTTGTTGTCCTGAACATCGACCATTCGGAAGAGACTAATGTTAAACTTATATTCAGCCGAAAACGTCGACTGGCTGAAGGTGTTGAGGATTAACAAACACTATCAACCCTCTGCCATAGCATCGGTTCTGCTATACGTAGATTTTTTCTTCTTGCCCCGGTACAATTCAGAGGTCACACGGCTGTCGAAAAAGCGATTTCCGAGGATTGCAAGGAGTGTCAGATGATTAGCAATATGCACAATATTTCATAGGAGATACTCCGTAAGTATAAGAAGTATCAGCTATGCATGCGCAACAAGGAACAACTGCTCGTTAACTGCAAAACAAATTCTACGGCAACGGCCTTGCATCCGACCCCGCCAAGTCCGGGGCTTGTCGCTATCGAGTGGAAAGAATGAATTGAAAGAAGATGGTTTATCTCACAAAAACACCACCTTGTGTCGTCGGATACAGGCCAGGCGGTCGTTTCCCCGCTGGTTGACGGGCAGAATCACGTCGAAGCGGAGCGGTTGTGCCCATCCGCCCTGCCGGTTGAGCAATCCGTAGCGGCCTCGGCGACCGATGATGTTGAACTGCGCATGGTGGTTGGTCAGCACATCGTACCGTGGAGGAATGATGGTGCGGCCCTCGAAATCCACCAGTCCGTATTTCCCGTTGCGGCGGATGCGCAGCAAGGTGTCGCCATAGGGTGCCGCACGGTCACAATCCAGGCGAATAAGTCGCCCGCTGCGGATGCGCAGCAGCGCATATCCCTCTCTGTCACACACCAATGCCCGGCCCGTATCGTCCAGTAGCCAGGCTTCGTCCCAGCACGCCTTCGTAAGGTGGCATTCGCCCGAGGTCTGAAATCCCGTTTTGCCGTTCTTGCAGTAGTATCTGATTCCCATATACCTTGCCTTTTCGGCAAAGTAAAAGCCCTGCTGTGCGGAATGGCGGCACAACAGGGCTGAATCTGGAGAAAAGAGACTACAGCTCGATCGATTCATTGTCCTGCGGACAGCGAATCATCCGGTCGGGGAAGAGCGAGGCGAAGCGTTCCGGAACAGTGGTATGAATCGGGATCAACAGCCCGGGATCGACATGCCGTACAATCGATTGCAACGATTTCGCATCGGCATGGCCGCTGGTATGGATGTGCGGATTGGCAAAACCCCGCTCCCGGATCCAATCCATGAATGCAGGTTCGTTTCTCTCGTATCCCTCCCAGATCGAGGTAACTACGACCGATGGCGTGTGGCTGTACTTCTGCATGTAGTACAGCATGGAAGGGCGGATGAGCCAGGCATATTTGCCCGGATTGCGTCCGAGGTCTTTTGTGTCGACCGTCGAAAGTGCCTTCAGACGCTCCACAATCTCCGGATCTCCGGCCTCTTCGAGCCGTTTCAATTGAGCGGGCAAACAGAAATACCGGAAGACATCGTGCCCTTCGAATGGAGAGAGCGGCGACGGGATCGACGACTTGAAACGGTGGACCGCTTCCAGCACATAGGCGACGTAGGTATCCACAATCAGTTTGCGCGAACAGACGAGCGCCGCCTTGTAGATCTGGACGATCCGGTCGATGTTCTGCCCCGAGCACCAGATGTAGTGCAACTTGTCGGCATCGGTGCGGAACTGCTCCTTGAAACGTTCGCAAATCTCCGCTTCGCTCATACACTCCTTTTCGGTGGCCAGATTGGTCCCCTCGAGCAGCAGGCAGTCGACCTTCCGGGGCAGGTTGTGATAGAGAAAACCTTTCACCCCGTGGCGGCGGATGTCCCCGCTGTAGAGGATTCGCCGGCCTTCGGCTTCGATCAGGAAGGCGCAGGCATCGTAGGCGGCGTGATCGACCGTATAGGGTGTAATGCGGATATCGCCCACGGTTACCGGTTCGAACTTCCGGTCGTCCGCCTCCTTGGAGAGGACGTTGATATGGTGCAGATAGTCGGCATCGCCGCGGCCATGGATCACCTCGGTGACGTGCATCATGGCCGCCGTCCCGGCCGTAGCATAGATGGCCACATCCTGGTGCGTGTCGGGCAACAGGCCGTGGTGGTCGGCATGGTAGTGGCTGATGAAGATGGCATCGGCATCCTGAGCCCATTCGAGGGCCTCGCGGCGGATTAGTTCCTGCTGCTCCTGGGGCCGGGAGTCGAAATCGAGCGGCAGACCCAGATCGAGCAGAATTTTTGCCTGCCGGGTCCGTATCTCGACACAGCTGCCCCCGATTTCGTGTGTTCCGCGGTGGATGGTGATGGTCATAGCAGTATGATCTTTTTGTCGGATTGGTATTTGTAATATTGGGCGTGGATCGTACTCCGTTTATTCCTGTCTTCACGATTGATAAAAGCAAGAAGATCCGGAGAAATGGCTGGATGCAATTCATCAATCAGCAGAACTCCGTGGATAGCCGCAATGTCGCCGTTTGTCCTGTCATAGAATTTGTCGAAGTTTCGGGGCATGGTTGTCTTGTCAGTGTTCGGGCCGTAATGGATTGTATGATTCAGACAAAGATCCTCCATGAGCCACAGATGAAAAAGCAACTCGGTCAGAATGCCGATTTTTTTATTTCGGTATTTCAATTCAAAAATCCACAATTCATCGGAACGGATTGCCCACAAGTCAATGGCACTTTTTCCTCCGGTAAACAGGGCATTTGTGTTGGAAACCGAATCCCTGAAAACCCCTACCGGCAATTGATTGCCGCATGCGTCGAAATCCACACCCTTGAACAACTCTTTTCGGGAGATGAAACTTCTTTCGATGGTTGCTTCGGATGACTCCTTTTGTGGCGTTGATGTCTCGTTGCGGGGAATATTGAGGTACAGGTTGCCGCTTTCAAGTTCAGTCTGGAAGTTCCGTACTGCCGGAGTATTTTCTGCTTCAATGCTGAACCATTCGAAGTGTTCCTGCATTTTGAGAACCCGATAGAGAAACCGGTTGTAGTGACGTTGTCGGACCACATCGATGTGCTGCGGCTCATCCCATCTTAGACTGACTGTTTCAATCTGGTCCGAAAGCCAATATTTGAGACAGAGAGCCCAGGCTTCGAATGAGGCATAATCCGTCTGCATGTTTTGGCAGACTGGGTTCATTTCATAACCGTATTTTGTTTTTACAGTCTTCCCTTTGTAATAAAACTTTTTTTCATGGATAGCCATGGATAGTTTTTTGGTCTTGCTGTCGACTAAAAAATCGATATAATCAGTGAAGATGATTCGATTCTTCGTTCCGCTACATGTAATTCGATTCCTCAGAACATTTAGGATCTGGACTTCTATCTCTTTCTGAATGGACGATTTACGGTCATCTACTTTACTTTTCATAAGAATCTTTTTTATAAAGATACAATTATCATAGAGATTTTCTTTTGTTGAGAAGTGCCATGGCCTCTTCGAACGACAGAGCATCGCCCTTCGGCAGATCCCGATACTCGCTGGCAATACGCATGATCGGTGAGGCTAGACTCCCGAAACTGCCTTCGTCGACATGGTGTTGTTGGCAACCGCATGCGGTGCAGGTGGCCGAATGGCTGCTGCGGCCGCTCAGCGGTGACCCCGAGACGGAGTAGATCAGCATCCGTCCGCCGCATTTCGGGCATACGCGCGTGTAGCGTTCCTCGTATTCGGTCCATGCTCGGACCACTACGCCCAGTGGATAGGGCCCTGAATCCCTCATCGATACATAGGCCATGCGGATGCGCATCGGCGTGCGGGCTCCGAAGAGTTGCGGATCGGCAAGAATCCGTTCACGCTGGCGCCAGATAAGCGGCACCGATTTGGCAAAGAGGTCCTGGAGCCGTTGCTCTTCCCGCTTCTGTTGCTCTCGGCGAATCGGTTCAAACCAGCCCCGGACGAGTGATTCGGGGACGAGCAGTTTCCCTGCTTGCGCATCGATATGCAATCCGTTGTCTACGATTAACGATTCGTCGATCCGGAGTTGCAATCCCTCGGCATTCCGCAGCGTGTAGTTTCGGCCCTGTCGGTCGACGATATCGATCGGGATGACGGCCTCTGCTGTTTTCGGAGCATCGGCCCGCTGGCTGAACGTCCGAAATGAAGTCGCTGTTTTTTGAGCGTATTGTTTTTTCTTGTCAGTCATAATTCTTGCCGTTAAAGATTCCAGGTCTGGTATAGGTTCTGGATGAGAGAAATGTGGCAGCCGATAGTGTTGACAGGCTGAAAATCATTTGTCGAAAACGTGGTCGTAGCAGGCTCCGATAGTATGGATGATGCGCCGCATCTCTTCCCGTACATTGCCCGGCGAGAGCACCTCGAAATTGCAGTGGCAGTTTAACATGGCCTGGTAAAACTCCGGCGTCGGTGCCACGTGAAATTCGAAGATGGCATAGTCGTCATGCGTCTCGACCTCCTGCTGCGAAGCGTGGAGGGGCAGCGTGCGGAGATACTTGACGCCGTCGCCCGTGACCCGGACCCGGATTGTGCAGGGGCGGATGTCGTCGTAGACCGCCACGCCGAAGGCGCCGGCCAGGTAGCTGGCCGGATCCAGTTCCTCGGGCGGCATAAAGCGATCTTCGGTCACGCGGATCTTCACCATGCGGTCCAGCGCATAGAGCTTGATCTTCGCATTGTCGGGCTTGTTGGCGTAGAGGTACCAGCGCCGGTCGCGGAGCTTGACGAAAAGCGGCCGAAGACGGAGGTCGAAAGCCTCGTCCCCCGTGAAGGGCTGATAGGTAACGACCACCTGCCGGTTCTCGCGCATGGCGTCGAGCAGTTCGGGAAGATGCCCCCGGGCCGAGGGAACCTCCTCGACCAGCACGCGGTTGTGCAGCGTGCGGGCCTCGCGCAGCGACTGCCTGACGGCAAAACTGTCCAGCAACCAGTTTGTGATGTTGTGCGAGTTGAGGTCCTCGCTGTTGGCAATGGAGTAACGGTTGGTGTGTTCGTCGCAGACAATCGAGATATCGAACAGCTCCTCGACCGCGTCGCGGTGGGTGTGGAAGGTCCGCCGTGCCAGCGGACGGCCGTCATAGAGCGCGCTGCGCTGCCAGCGGGCACGGATCTCGGCCAGCGTGATGGGGCCATAGCGATGAATCGTGTCGGCCAGCCAGATGTACCTTTTGAAGAGATTGGATGCCATGGTGTTTGTCTTTTTCTGTTACAAAGGTAGCAAGAGTATATGCCGAAATATTGCACATGGTTGGAATTTTTCCCATTGTATGCCATTTCTTTGAAAAACAGCATAAATAGCGCTCGAATCTCTTTGTAAATCCATCTGTTTTGCGTATCTTTAAGATATGGAAAATGACAATACGACAGATACTTATACCATCGGTTTGAAAC
>NZ_NFIA01000006.1:0-216731 GCF_002159375.1 Alistipes sp. An54 | reverse complement strand
ACACGGCATTTTAGACACAAAAACGCCCCGAATTGTGAAAATTCAGGGCGTTTCGTGTACATTTTCGTGTACGCTTTCCGTAAGCCTTTGACACTCAATGTGTATTGCGGAGAGAGAGGTTCTGCATCCGGCCGGGACGGGTCACTACATCCACATCCCCCTCTCCGTCGGGCATGAAATGGCCCGAGTCGAGCGACAGTTCGCCCAGCTCCATGATGCCCTCGGAGGCTTGAAGAACACTCATAGCCTTGAAACACTCCCCGCGGCGGATCGAGCGGTGGGGAATGGTCGCGCGAACCACTACCCAGACCGAATCCCCGTGCAGGATGGCGCGCTCGACATCGAAGCGCACCTGCGGACGTTCGAGGGGTTTCAGACGACGGTTTACCACCTCGGCATCCCGATACAGCCAGGTCGATTCGGAGGCTACGAATGTCGGGGCGATCTCCGCGGATTTGCGGGTGCTTGCGCAGCCTGTGGCGGCGAGCAGAAGGAGAAATACGATGAGATGATTGATTTTCATGGTTTTGGGTTTTATGTGTAGCGGGCCAGCAGCCAGATAACGAGTCCGACAACGAGTGCCACGGCGAGAAAGCGCACGCGGTCGCGTTGGATAGAGGGCTCCTCTTCGGGGCTGCAGCGGAACATCCGGGCCAGTTCCTCGAAACTCCGGCAGCCGTAGACTGCCTGCCGGAAGTCGGCGGCATTGCGCCAGCACGCCTCCCGGAACCACGCCGACCGGGGGTATTCACGGGCGATCCACGCCTGCAGCTCCGGGAGCGGACAATCGCGAACCTCCTCTTCGAAGTCGGTGTCGTAGCGGACGGTGCGCCGGTCAGCCGGGCCGATGCGACCGTAGAGCCCGACCGGACCGATCTCCCGGCAGCGGCGGATCGTGTAGCGCCGTCCGGAGGCATCGACCACCTCCTGTCCCGCCCAGCCGTCGGCCTCGGCGAGCTGCCGGCGGGTCGTCACGTTCTCCTCCCGCCAGAAGACATAGACCATGTGCTCCGCGGGGGCAAGGTAGAAGACCGGGTATTTCAGCGCGGCTTTCATCGCTGTTTTGTCGGCCTTTACCACGGGTAGCGCACCCACGGGCTCTTGGAGTCGCTCAGCAGCACGTCGGCCGTCTTCTTCATCACCGAATTGTAGGCCCGTTTGCCGCCCCAGAGCGAACGTCCGAGAATATAGCTCATCGCCAGTTCGCGCCACGACCCACATGCCTCATGTGCCAGCGCATCGGCGCGTCCGATGTAACGCCATGCCTCCTCTTCGGAGAGGTAGCCCATCTCGCAGCAGGCGCGCGCCAGAAAAACGATACGCCCGGCATCCCAACCTGTCACGTTGCAGCGGCCGAGCTCCTCCTTCGAGGCGACTACGTCGCACGAGAGGAGTTCGTCGAAGGTCTCCCGCAGATTCTCGAGCTGCGACGAGACCTTGTCGTAATCCTCCTGCGAAGTCATCCGCTGTTGGAGGAGTTCGTCCTGCCGTTCGCGACCGTCGAGCCGAAAGGCCTCGAGCACCGTGGGCCAGTAGTAGCGGAATCCCTTTTCGCAGAGGTAGTCCAGTTGTGCGCGGGCCTCCGCGGTGGAGTCAATGCCCCACCAGCCGCCCAGGATCTCGGGCAGCGTGTCGAAAATCCCCGTCTCCAGCGAATTCTGCCAGGCTCCCTGCTGCGAGGCGTACATCGCCCCGACGGCCAGTTGGCGGCCGTGTTCGTCATCGAGCATCGATTTCGGGTTGAGACAGATCTCCCGGAAGGAGCGGCGCAGCTTGCGCACCGTTCGCCAGACCCGGCTGCCTTTCCTGTAGAGCCACGTCAGGGCGCCGACCGCCACGGCGGCCAGCATTACGTAGAATTCAAGTCCCCGTTCCATCATTTCGGCGTTGACGGGTTGCTATGCGTTCCACGGAATCTGCTGCCAGGGTGAGGTCTCCTCTTCGAGCAGCGTGGTGACGATCTCCCAGGCCGTCTGGCAATCCTCCTCATCGCCGTGCCAGACGCCGCGACCCATGGCGAAGCTGCGTCCGTACTCCTCCCACGACGAGAAGTGTTCGCGGGCGGCATCGGCCGCCACTTGCATCACCTGCCACATCTCCTCTTCGGAGAGGTAGCCGGCATGGAGGGCCCAGCGTCCGAGGTTGGCAATGCGCACCAGATCCCACGCGATGACCGTCCGCGGAAGCATTTCAGCTGTGCAATACCCGTTTTCGACCATAAACTCCGCGATCGACTGCACATCCTCGGCCTTCTCTTCGGGATCGCCCGCTTCGGGCTGGTCGCCGCGCATGAGCGTCAATGCCGCGTCGGCATCCGCATGGTGACCCTCGTGGAGCAGCCACCGGACGATTTCGAGCGTCGATTCGCGGTCCGTAATGTTCCACCAGCTCTGAAGTTGCGCGCGGTAGGTTTCGGGCAGGACCTCGCTCTCGACAGCATCCACCTCCTCGTCGTTGTATATGAGCAGTGGCGCCGCAAAGGCCATCAGTCGCATCTGTTCAGCCGTCAGCCGGCACGTCGCGGCATGCTTGATCTCCCAGCCGTTGTCCTCGCCCAGCCAGTTGAGCGCCGCGGCATTTGCCTCGCGCAACTCCTTTTCGAGACTTCCGTCCTGCATCGCCTGCATGGTTGCGGCAGCCTGCGCCATGTTCTGCCGGGCGGCTTCGGCCACGGCGGCGGCATCCACACCGCCGAGCGTGCCCATGGCGGCCTGCTGCGCCTGGATCTCCGCCAGATCGGGCACGGCAGCCTGCATCTGCGCCATGATCTGTGCCTGCATGTCGCCCATGTCGGGCATCCCCGGAATCGAGCCCATCATTGCGCGCATCTGCTCCAGGGCTGCCTCCTGTGCCGCCCGGGCAATCTCCTCCGGACTTTGGGGTTTCATCTTCTCGTTTGCCATGTTCGGTATGTTTTAAGGTTTTCGATCCATTTTATCCTTCGGCGCCGGCCGCAAGCAGCAGCTCGACGATCTCCGTGAAGCCGCGTTCGCCGGCATAGTAAAGTGCCGTGTGCTGGAGGTTGTCCGCCGCATTGACGTCGGCACGATGCTCCACAAGCAGGCGCACGACTTCGTTGTTCCCGGCGCGGGCCGCCATGAGCAGCGGGGTTTCACCCACTCCGTTGCGGGCGTCGATTGCCGCGCCGGCCCCGAGCAGCGCCTCCACAAGATAGCGGTTGCCCGCCTGTGCCGCCCAATGCAGCGGCGTTGTCCCATTGGTTAACGGCCGGTTTGCGTCGGCCCCGGCATCGAGGAGCATCCTTGCAATGTGCAGATTTCCGCGTCCGCACGCCACCAGCAATGGCGTTTCGCCCGCATCGTTCGGCGCATTGAGCTGCGCTTTCGAGGCCGCGAGCAGTGTACGCACGACCTGGGCCTGATCGTTGTAGACCGCTTGGTGCAGCGGCGTGTTGCCTTCGGCATCGCGCGCCATGCCGTCTGCCGCATCGGTTTGCGTGAGGCGTGCGACCACCTCCGTCAGGCCGTGTGCCGTGGCATAATCCAGCGCACGATGTCCCGTCTGGTCCGTAGCCTCGGTGTCGGCCCCGCTGTCGATCAGCCACAGAGCGGCATCCGTGCGATGGTTTTCCACGAGCCGCATCAGCGGCGTGCAGCCCTCCCGGTCGGCGACATCCGGATCAGCCCCGGCATCGAGGAGCCGGGCCAGGATCTCGCGATTGCCCTTTCGGGCGGCGGCGTGGAGCGGCGTTTCGCCCCGGTTGTTTACGGACGAGGCGTCGGCTCCCTTTTCCAGCAGCAGCATTGCCAAATCCCGGTATCCTTCGCGGCAGGCATAATGGAGCGCCGTGTTGCCCTCGGCATCGCGCCGGTTGGGGTCGATGCCGCCCCGTTCGAGGAGGATCTTCACGATGCTCTTCTGCCCGTTTCGGCAGGCGTTCAGAAAGGTCTGAAAGGTATCCATGGCGTTGATTTCAAACGTGTTTCAGCAAAAATTTCACAAGCGACTCGTTATTGCTGCGCATGGCGATGTCGAGCGGCGTACGCCCTTCGTTGTCGACGGCCGAGACATCGGGACGCCCGAAGTCGAGGAGCAGTTCGGCCGCCTGCCGTGCCGCCGCGTGCGTGTAGCCTTCGGCTGCATAGTGCAGCACCGTGCGCCCTTCGTTGTCCGCGGTGCAGGGGTCGGCGCCAACCTCCAGCAACCGTTCCAGCATCTCCGGCTGATACGGCCCGGCGCTGTGCGGACCCAGCAGATGCATCAGGGCCGTGCGCCCCAGCGCATCGCGGGCATTCACCTCGACCTTTTGTTTCAGCAGGCGCCGCAAGGTCCAGATGGCCAGTTCGTAATCATCGTGTTGACACGCCAGCATGAGGGCCCGTTCGTCCTTCCCCGTCTGCGGGGCATCGGGGTGCCATCCCCGCTCTTCGAAGAGCTCCATGACCGGCGCAAACCGCTCCATACCGTCCGAAATGCGACAGCCCTGCTCGATCCAGACAGCAAATGGAGACATCCCCTTTGCCGTTCGCCGGTCGGGGTCGGCACCGGCCCGGAGCAGCATCGCCGCGATTTCGGTCTCGCCCCACTCCAGCGCGCAGACCAGCGGCGTCTTGCCCGTCCAGTCGTTCATCTCACGGTTGTCGCACTCCGCATTGAGATCGACACCTGCCTGCAGCAGGGCTTCCAACGCTTTCCGATCTCTTTGGCGCAGTGCCTGGAAGAGGTCCATCCCGCCGGTCTCCATCGTGAGTTCATCGAACGGATCCTCACCCGAAAGCAGGGCACCCACCCATTTGGCTCCGCCCTCCATGGCGAGGTCGAACGCACGCCGACCGGCCGAGTTCTTCTCGTCGGGGTCGATCTTCCCACTATGGAGCAGCAGTGCCGCCGTCGCATAACAGCGCATCTGTTCCGCCTGAAGCTCCTCCAGCTCCTCGCGGGCCTCCCGCTGCTGCTTCTCCGAAACCCATCGTTCGCCGAAGCTGGCGATAAAACGCTTCTTGCCGGCGATCTCCCTTGCAGTATCGGTGGCGCGGCGGCAGAGAATGTGCAGGGCGTTGTCGCCGTAGCTGTTCGCGGAGTCGAGGCGCTGTCCGGAGTCGATCAGCACGGCGGCCATCGCGTGGTGCCGGTTTTGCACGGCCTCGATCAGCGCCGTTGTGCCACGGGCCGAACGCGGAAGGTTCGCGCCGCGATCCAGCAGCAGCCGAGCCGCCGTGGCAATCTGTTCTTCCTGTGTAGCCACCCTGCTGCGGCGCGAGGCCAGGCGGAAGAGCGGCGTGTGCCCCTCCGTGTCGCGGTCGTTTACCTCGGCCCCGCGGTCGAGCAGCGAAGCGATGGCCTTGCAGTCGGCAAATTCCGCCGCGATATGCAGCGATGTGCGGCCGTAGTTGTCCTCGTCGCGTGCGTCGGTCGGAATCTCGGTAAGGAGTTGCCGCCGGCGCTCCTCCTTTGCAGGGTTCGGATAGTAATAAAGGTCGTAGAGTTCCCGGAGCGGTGTCATCGGTCAATCGTTTTGAGCAGGTTTTCAAGGTGTTTGTATCGGTGTCCGAGGCGGGCGGCAATCGTGCGCACCTCCTCGCAGCGGCCCAGCCGGAAGGCCGTTTCGGCCCGCAGGCGGAGGATCAGCGTGAGAGCATCGTCTCGTGGCGTTTCGGGCAGCAGCGGACTGCGTGGCAATTCACCGTCGGTATCCCAGCGGCGGAAAGCCTCGGGAGGCTGCAGTCGTGGCATGGACGGGATGCCCAGGCCGGAGCCTTTGCCCGGCTTGTCGTCCAGCAACCGTTCGGCCTCTGCAAGCAGCCGGTAGCTCTCCTCATACCATCCGACATGGAAACAGCACAGAGCCTGGTTGTAGCGTGTCGGGGCATCTTCCCGCGCCGAGCGTACGAAGCAGACGTAGGCCTGTGGCCACGCTTCGCAGCAGATGTAGGTGATTCCGGCTGCAAAGAGTCGTTCGGCGTCCGCCCCCGAGGTTGGAGGCGCACCTCCCATCAGTCCCATTTCCGTGCGGTTAATTGTCGATGGAGACCTCTCCGGCGGCATTGGCCGTGAAGGCGACCGTGTAGTAGTTCGTCACGGTGAAGCGTCCCTGGTATTCGGGCGACTCGCTCTCGTCGACGTAGTTCAGTTCGAACTGCACCTCGAGCTGTCGCGACTCCTCGCGGTACTCCTCGCTGCGGTTCCAGCGGTCGACGTTGCTCAGCGACACCGGCCAGATCTGGAAACGGAATATCCCGGCCGACTTCAGTGTCAGGTGTTTGCCCTTTTCATCGGACATCACCAGCGCATCCGCACGGTCGCCGATCTGCTGGAGGTAGTCAAAATCGATGGCATCGAGGCTGAGCGGAGTCGAGCATGCATAGGAGTTGATCTGGCGGTCGTCTCGCTCCGGACCGTCGGTCGTGAACTTCCCGTCGGTGAGTTGGAACGAAAGGTAGTAATCGTTGTTGTCGGCGTCGAGGTAATAGACGTCGATATGCGTGAGGATGTTCTCCAGTTGGCGGTCGCGGTTGTCCTCGCGCCACTCCACCGTGTAAATCTTGTATTTCGTAGTGTCTACATGCTCTGCGACGAGCTCCCGGATTTTGGCAAGCCCCTCGGCGGAGGCCATCGGATAGGTCTCGCCCGACCCGCAGCCGGTCAGAGTCAGCGATGCCATGCCCGCTGCACAGATCCATTTGGTGATGATTGCATTCATGAGATTCTGTTTTTGGATTATCCGATTTATCCCAGCAGTGCACGAAAGGCCTCGAACTCCTCCTCGGAGTCGAAATAGCGAGTCTCGAAGATGATGTAGTTGTCCGGCGTCTTGACCTTGCACTGGTGCTCCTCCTCGTCGTCCTTTACGTACTCAATGTCCGAGGTGAGGAATGAGCGGTATTCGACCTTTCCTTTCTCTACTTCGGGATAGGTGACGCGTGTGCCGTCGACGGTGATCTTTCCTCCTGCGGCTTTCAGCGCCCGGGCATTTCGCATGCCCCGCCAGGTGAAGAAGAGCAGCAGCACGCCGCCCACAATCAGAATGGTCGAGAAGACTGCCGGCGAGAGAATCCGCAGGTGGCGGATACGAAGGCCGAAGGGAAAGAGGGCCGGAATGACAATCATTCCTACACCAAAGGCCAGGTTTGACCATTGGTTCGTAAAGATGCTCGCGGGTGTGTAGTTGAAGCTCCTTTGGATGCGTTCGAAAGGTTTGTTTTCCATAAAAGTTACCGGTTGGTCAGTTTTTCATGGAGACAAAGATAGCATAAAAAAGCAAAAATATGACCAGATGGTCATATTTTTTGCTTCGAATCGTGAAAAAAGCTGCTGAAAGCCAGCTCAGCGCTTCAGCAGCCCATATATATAGAGGAAACGCCGGCGGAGAATTTCGACATCGAGACCATCGGAGAATGACATCTGGTATGAGAGTCCGATAAAAACCTGCCGGAACAGAGCGGCAGCCTCTTCAATATCTGTATCTGCCCGCAGTTCGCCCCGATCGACACTCCGACCGATGACGTTGCACCAGAGCCGAAACTCTTTTTCCATCCATTCGTGGAGCTTGTGCTTGCCGTCGGGATAATAGAAGAGCACCTGCTGGAAGAGATGAAAGTAACCGGCATTGGCCAACTCTCCGGGCATCTTCTCTCGCTGGATGTTGCCCAGTCGCACGATCTCGGACATGGTGCGCTCCACACCCTCGACGTATTTGTCGATGAAATCGCGCAGCGACCCGTCCGAAGGTGCAAATTTGTTTTCAGGATCCTGGAGATGGAAGAGATAGCGGTCGGCCACGGCGATGAAGAGGTCGAGTTTGGTGGGATAATAGTTGAAGATCCCGGTTTTGGTCAGCCCGACGCTGTGGGCGATCATTTGCAGGCTGACTCCCTCGTAATTCTTCGACATAAAGAGTTGCAGGGCATGTTGCAGAATCTCTTCCCGATTGGTTTTCATGGCCGTTTGTTTTTTCGATCTCAAAGATACGTGCTAATTCGGCGAAAAACGAAAATTTCCCAAACTTTTATGAGACAATCTCGAAGAACCCGCCCCGATAGACATTTTTGGGCTCATGAATGGAAAGAGATGTATCGCTCAAGTGTCGCTTTTACCTTTTATTTCACCCTTCCTGTTTGGGAGCAACAAGCCGAAGCCGCCGGAGGGACTTTGCGCAAGGTTTGCCTGCGGCAACTCGTCCTGACCTTGCGCGGTCCGCCCGGCGGCATCTCTTTGCGGCAGAAAGGGAAGGGCAACTTGTTTTTTAACTTCGCTGCGTCGCGTTTGAGTTGCTCGGCCTCCTGGGCTTTCAGCCGCGCCTGCTCGTCGCGCGGGCGCTGCTGATTGCGGCCGACATCCTCGACCACTCGCCCTACGAGAAGATGCTCAAGGAGCGTTACGCTTCGTATGATTCGGGCGAGGGCAAGGCCTTCGAGGAGGGCCGTCTCACGCTGGAGCAGGTGGCTGAGTATGCCCGCACGCACGAACCCGTGCAGCGCAGCGGCCGTCAGGAGCTCTACGAGACGCTCATCAACCTTTATATCTGATTCCACGAGTGGATCCGACCCGTCGGATTCCCGTTTGATGAACGGAATGCACCCTTCGTCGGCAGCCTGTCGGCGGTCGGCGGAGGGAGTTCCGTTTCCGGAAACGGGCCTCGACGAATCTCTTGTCGGCCGTCCCGATTCTTTGCGGAATCTCTGCGGACGGTTTGCGAAAAGACCGCGGCCGTCACCCGGGCCGCTCTCCTGAAAACAACCTAAAACCCCATATATGACATCAACCCCATCAAACGGCAGCCGCACCTACCTCTTTTCGATCGTCCTGGTGGCGATCATCGGAGGATTGCTTTTCGGTTACGATACGGCGGTGATCTCGGGTGCCGAGCAGGCGCTTGACCAGTTCTTCCGCACGGCAACCGATTTCACCTATACCTCGTGGCTGCACGGCTTCACGGCCTCGAGCGCCCTGGTCGGCTGCGTCATCGGCGGCGCGATCTCGGGTCTGCTGGCGTCGCGCCTGGGCCGCAAGCGTTCGCTGATCGTGGCGGCCATCCTCTTCTTCCTCTCGGCCGTAGGGTCGTGGTGGCCCGAGAGCGGGATCCTGCCCTACGGCGAGGCTTCGCTGCCGCTGCTCGTCTTGTTCAACATCTACCGCATCATCGGAGGTGTGGGTGTCGGGCTGGCTTCGGCCCTCTGCCCGATGTACATCGCTGAGATCTCACCGGCCCGGATCCGCGGAACGCTTGTCTCGTGCAACCAGTTCGCCATCATCTTCGGCATGCTGGTGGTCTATTTCGTCAACTACCTGATCCGTAACAACCTCGGCGAGACGGCTGAAGCGATCCAGACAGCCATGGTCGAGATTGGCTGGCGGCGGATGTTCCTCTCGGAGGCCTATCCTGCGGGGGCATTCCTGCTGCTGATCCTGCTCGTTCCGGAGACGCCGCGCTTCCTGGCCCTCAAGGGCAAGGACGCGAAGGCCTTCGCGGTGCTCGAACGCATCAACGGCACGGCCGAGGCCCGTACGGTCCTTGCCGAGATCAAATCCACGGTCCACGAACGTCGCGAACGCCTCTTCTCCTACGGCGTGACGGTCATCGTCATCGGCATCCTGCTGTCGTTCTTCCAGCAGGCCATCGGCATCAACGTCGTCCTCTACTATGCACCGCGGATCTTCGCCAACATGGGCTTTTCGGGCGATGCCTCGATGCTGCAGACCGTTGTCATGGGGGTGGTCAACATTCTCTTCACGGTGGTGGCGATCTTCACGGTCGACCGTGTGGGGCGCAAGCCGCTGCTGATGATCGGTTCGACGGGCATGATGATCGGCATGGCGGCCCTCGCGGCGCTGTCGTTCACTGATTCGATCGGTATTGCGGCCCTTGTCTTCATCATCCTCTATACGGCCTCGTTCATGATGTCGTGGGGCCCGATCTGCTGGGTGCTCATTTCGGAGATCTTCCCCAATACGATCCGGTCGCAGGCCGTAGCCGTGGCCGTGGCGGCACAGTGGATCTCGAATTTCCTGGTTTCGGCGACCTTCCCCTCGCTGTGCGGCTGGAGTGTCGGCGGCACCTACTGCATCTATGCCTTCATGTCGCTGCTGTCGGCCCTCTTCGTATGGCGCTGGGTTCCCGAAACCAAGGGCAAGACCCTCGAGCAGATGTCGGCTCTCTGGCGCCGATCCTGATTCCGGGAAGTTGCCGTCTTCGACGGAAAAGAGGTCACGATCCGAGATCGTGACCTCTTTTATTATTCGCGCTTCTCGCCCGACGGTCAATGTCCGAATCGCGAGGTGTCGACCTCCCGATGCCTGCGCTCCTTGTAACCGCCGAAACGGTAGGAGAAATGGACGGTCACGGTGCGCATGTGGCGAAGGGCCCCCATGTCGAGCCACTGCCCGCGATAGCGGACCTTTGTGTTGGGCATACCGCTGTTGAACAGGTCGTTGCAGCGTACCGAGAGTGTTGCGCGGCCCCGGTCGAAGCTCCACTTCAGGGCGGCATCGGCCGATCCGAGCGGTTCGATGTCGAAGGTCCCCTGGATGGCTGCGGACTGGAAGAATCCGTTCACCTCGAGGTCGATGGCGGGTTTGCGGCTCAGGTGGAGGGTGTTCACGAGACGGGCGATGCCGACCCACTTCGAGCGGTCGAACGACATGTCGTGGAACCGGTCGCACCGCTGCCGCATCCGCATCCCCGTGAGCGTCAGCCGCGAGTCGAGCCACCGTCCGATTCGGAACGGAAGGACGACGTTGGTGCCCCACTGCCGGTTGAAGTTCCAGTTGAGCGACTGGTAGATCAGCGCCAGCCGGTCGGAAGCCTGCCAGGCGGCCTGCACGAAGTAGTCGGGGCACTCGTTCCAGAAGAGGACGAAGAGGTATTTCTGACGGTAGATGTAGACGGCCTGCGCCTCATAGCTGCGCGATGGGCGGAGTCCCGATGTGCCGTGGATCTCCGAATAGCCGTCGATGTAGGAGACGGCCCCCTGCATCTCCCAATACGAGGGATACGTCTTGTCCGACGAAAAGTTCAGTTGGAGGATATGCCCTTCGGAGGGCATCCAGTTCAGCGACGCCTGCGGATACAACGACCAGTTCTCGTAGTTGCCCAGCCGGTAATACTCCCCGGCGAGCGAGGCCGAGAAGCTCACGTGTCCGAACTGCCGTCCGAAGCCGGCATAGAGATTTCCGGTATATTCGTCGAGGCGTGCGTCGGTGTCCGAGGTTGCGGGCGCACCTTCCAGCACGGTGTAGTGCTGCCAGTCGTGCGAGCGGGCAAAGGCAAAGGCTCCGCCGGCCGTCAGTTCCCACCCCGACGTGAAGGTGTGCCGCTCGTCGGCCGTCACGTTCAGCCGGTCGATGCGCTGCCCCGAGCCGACGTCGAAGGCCGTCGCCTCCCGGTCGGTATAGCGGTTTTCGAGCCGCGACTGTTCGGGGTTGTTGTAATGGGTGTAGTCGACCCCGAGATCGAGCCCCAGCGGCGAGGTGTAGCGCAGCGAGAGGTTGTGCAGCGACCGGTCGCTCAACTTCTTCGAGAGCGACTCGACGTAGCTTCCCGTCGAATGGGAGAGGCCGTCGATATTTGGGGCAAAGGAGGCGGTGTAGGCGGCGCTCAGACGTCCCCGCTGCTTCGGAGCGTACTCGACGGCAGCCCGGAGCTGATGGCTCCACCCTTCGGAGGTCATCCATTCATCCTGTCGAATGTCGTACTGCCGCTCCTCGAAGGTGTGCAGCGAACGCAGGTCGAAACTCGACAACTCCTTGCTCCGGGCGGCCGAGCAGGTGACGTCGGCCGACCATCGGGGCGACGTGAGGACGAAATTCCCTCCGGCATCGTAGGTATCGTACCAGCGGTTCGTGTAGTTGGCGTGGACTTCGCCCGAGAAGGCCGTCTCGTGGCTGCGGCGCAGCACGACGTTGATCGCCGCCCCGCGGACGTGGTATTGCGGCGGGGTACTGTACATCACCTCGGCCTTTTCCACCCGGTCGACCGGCGTCGAACGCAGCAGCGTGGCCAGCTGATCGGCGGTCATCGTCGAGGGGCGTCCGTTCAGGATCACCGTGACGGACGAGGCTCCGGCCAGGGTCAGCGCACCCTCTTGCTCCGTAACACCCGGCAACCGCGTCAGGGCCTCATAGGCGTTGTTGACGGCCTGCCCTTCGATCAGCCGTCCGAGGTCGTACGAGAGCCGTCCCTGCTCAACCTTCACGACGGGGCGCTCGCCCTGGACCACTACGGCATCGACCTTCGTGGTCTCCTCTTCGAGTCGGATCGTGCCCAGATCCGCCCGGTCGGACTCGATCGCGCGCATTTTGTAGGCGAGGTGCTGGATCTGCAACCGGTAGGGACGTACGGCGGAGCGGAGCTCGAACCGTCCGTCCGCCCCCGAGGCGACGGCATCCAGATAGACCGAGTCGAGGTTGAACAGCACGACGGCCGCTCCGGCGACCGGGGCATCCGACGCATCGACCAGGCGACCGCGGATCACGCCGTCGGAAGGGGTGATGGTTTGGGCTTCGGCGGGGGCGAATGCCAGCAGGATCGCCACCGGAATCAGGAGTGTGTACAGGAAGGTATTCTTCATGGCTTTGCGATTTCGAAGGGTTGCTTCGTAATGCAAAATTACGCATGAAAGCACCTTTCCGATACAGATGAAATCTTGTTTGTCGGATTGCAACTTGTTGATATACAACGATAGTTTCCTGAAAAATCTTGCTTATCCTCCATAGTTCCTTGTTTCCGGCGCGCAGATGCCTTTGCAAACACCTGTTCGGCAAACGATACTGAAAAGATGACGTTTTCCGGGCTGGATCCGGATTCCGTTTGCACATGCGGTTTGGCGCAATGGGAATTTTTCGTATCTTTGCTCTTCGGCTACAAAACCTGTAAAAACGAAAAACAGATGATGAGAAGCGTGTTTTTACCGATCCTCGTGTCGGCATTTGTGATGACGGCGGCCTCGTGTTCGAAGGATGAAACCCCGGGAGATCCCGAGGAAACTGCCATACTGAACATGTACAACGAGCAGAACGGAAAGACGATCCTGGACGATTCGGACATCTATATCAACGATGCCGGGAACTTCATCAGCCCGTCGAGTTGCCAACTCTTCATGCTGGGTGCCCGCTCGGGCCTCGGGGCCGTAGATGTCTCGACGCTGCAGAATCCCGCGCCGGAGGTGGCAGTGATGAAGGGTTACGGCTATGTGGCCGTGCGGGGCGTTACGGGGCGCGTATTCCCGTCGCACAACGTGGCACTGCCGCTCGATCCCGACCTCAACGTGAATTACCTCAAATTCTACGTCATGGACAACATCGAGGATGCCGAGCGCGGGACGCTGGGCGCCGTAGTGAAATTCGTCATCGAAAAACCCCGCAATTACTGGTTGCCCGAATGGAACTCGACGCCCTACCGGTTGGATTACTCCTCGAAGGGTCTTGGTGAGGAGGTCTCGGTACCGCTGCCCGACGAGAACTTCGAGGTCGAACTCGATAGTAACAACGACCTGACGTGCGAGAAGCAGGGCCGTAACCTGGTCTTCAAACTGCTCGACTGGCCGTCGTATGACTCCGGCTATTACACCCTGCGGCTGCGTGTGGGCGAGAGCTATACGCAGGTTCGCATGGAGGTGATTCATTGATTGGCATTCAGGTGAAGAACGCGAGCAGCCGGTCGCGGTCTGTGGCCGAAGAGTCGGTAATGCGGCGTTTGAGTTTCGACTTGAGGGTGTAGACGCCGTTGAGCGACATGTCGAGCATGACGCAGATCTCCTGCGGAGTGAATCCGGCAATGACCAGCGCCGCGAAGTCGTAGTTCCGCTCCGTCCAGCCGGGAAACTGTTCGCGCAGATGCGTGACGGCCCGATCACTGTACAGATCGGCCATTCCGACCACGTCGGCCAACATGGCGGGGCTCAGCGCCAGTTCGCGCATTTTGGACATCAGGCGCTCTCCTTCACCATAGGTGTAATACGTGGCGGCGATGTCGCGCACGGCGGCCATACGCCCCTCCAGCAGCCGTTTGACGGCCGCCTCGCGGGCATTGGAGGCGTCGAGTCGTGAGGTGAGGCTGTCGTGCGACTCGCGGTAGGAGTCGACAAGGGCCAGCGACTCGCTGAGCTGCTCGTCGCGGCGGCGCAATTTGCGGCGGTAGGCCACGACGACCGTTCCGGCCGCCACGACGACCAACGCCGCCGCCAGCACCGTAATCCACACCCGGTAGCGCAGCGATGCCTCGCGCAGCGCCACCTCGTTGGCCGTACGGAACCGTCGTTCGAGTTCGGCCACCTGCGCCCCGCGCTGCACCTCGAAGAGCGAATCCTTCACCGTGACATACCGTCTCATGTAGTCGTAGGCCCGGGAGTCGTCGCCCCGGTTGTGGTAGATTTCGGCAGCCAGGTCGAACAGCCCGACATCTCCCTGATGGAACGTCTCCCGGTCGGCCAGCGACTCTTCGATATAGCGGCGGGCCGAATCGAGCTGGCCGTCGCGCTGGAAGATGATGGCCGAGGCCACGTCGTAGAACGACCGCCCGGTATCCTCCGACGAGGCCGAGCCGTACGAAAGCGGCGCACGGCGGATCACCTCAAGATCGATCCCCTTGCGGGCCTCCAGCAACTGCTCGGGCGTCCAGTCGCCGAGATAGGTGTGGAAGATGAGGCTCTGCAGGCGGATCTGCTGGGCGAAGTACCGGAACGGGATCGTATCGGCCGCCTTGACCAGCGGCTCGAGCGTCTTTACGGCCCGTTCGTAATCCCCGTTGGCACTGTACGACGAGGCCAGCATGAAGCGGCTGTAGCTCTCCTGCTCCGTGTTGCCGTTGGCACGGGCCGCCTCGACGGCCTTTGCGAAGGGCTCCACGGCATCGTATCCCTGTTTGAAATAGAGCAGTCCCAGCGTGTGGTAGACGGCCACGAGCAGCGTCTCGGTCCCCCGCCGCAGCGAATCGTTGGACTGTCCGGCAGCCAGAGCCTTCTCGGCCAGAATCGCTGCCTGCGTGTAGCCCCGGATTCCCTCCTCCAGGTTGCCTGTCGTGACGTGCGCCTGGGCGTAGGTGTACCACGCCACGGCACGCTCGCACGCCGAACCGTGACGGTCGAAATAGCCGATTCCCCGCATGAGATGCTGCTGCCCCGCCAGTGTATCGCCCGATGCAACCTCCGCCAGTCCCGAGATCAGCGTCCATCGGGCCCGGTCGTCGCGGCTGAGCCGTTCGGGATCGATCTGCCGGAGAAGCCGCCGTGCACTGTCGGGGTGTTCGACCGCCAGAAAGTTGTCGACCTGCCACTCCGCCTTTTTCCGGTGCGTCGTGCAGGTCGTGGCCGCGAGTGCCGCGACGATCAGCATCCACCCTGCCACTCCTCTTCCGCTCATCGCTCCTGCTGATATTTCGTCAGATCGATCTGCCCGGCGTTGTGGAAGAGTCCGCTCACCAGCGTCAGATATTCGGGCATCCGGTCGCCTTCGCCCCATCGCAGCGGAATGCCCATCAGCTCCTCTGTCGTGCGCCCGAGGTCGAACCCGCACGCCTCGAGCGAGGGCCTCACCCACTCCGGATGGCGGCACGGCCGGCCTTCCGGCCGCGTGCAGCTCCCCTCCGGACAGTAGAGACACCGCCCGGCGTAGGCAAAGGCACGGCCGCCGAAGCGCTGCTCCAGATCAAGCAGCATCCGTTCGTGGCGCACCCGCTCGGGACGCAGCAGCCGTTCGGTCTCCGAGAGGAGCATTCCGCTCTGTAGCGGCGTGACCTTCGTGGCGATGATCAGTGCCGTGCGGTATCCCGAGAGGTACTCTTCGACGTTGAATTCGAAGGGCGGACAGGCCCAGCTGCGGCCGTAGTTGGGGCAGGCGCGGCAGCAGACCGCAAATCGCCGGGCATCGCGATAGACGGCGATGTATTCATCGGTGGGCAGCGAGACGGTGTAGTCCCGCGAGGTGTATTCCGGAGAGGCGTTCATAGGGCAAAGATACGAAAAAGCCGGGAGTGAGGAACTCCCCGGCCGGTAAATTTGTCGATCGCGACTTTCAAAAAAAGACCTCAGGCAGTACGGGATCTGCCTGAGGTCTTGCAACGAGGTTTTCAGGATTCGATGGCTTTCCGACAGCCTCCGGAGAGGCGTTGCCGTTCCCATCCCGGGAGGGGCTCCGCCTTGCGTTTCAGCGGTAGACATCGCCGATGCGCAGCAGCGAATCTTTGTCCGCGTCGAGTCCGGCGCGAGTTGATGCTTCGGCCCGGAGCAGGGCGTAACGGGCCTGTTCGGCCCGATTGCCGAGGGGGACACCCTCCAGCACTCCGGAATCTCTTCCCGAAGCGCAGTCTTCCTGAAGCGGGGACACTCCCCTACTTTTTGTCCAGATCGACCAGTTCGTACTGCTGCGAACCGATTCCCAGCTCCTCGGCATGTTCGAGGGTGTGGATGCCGTGGCGCGACTCCATGCGCTCGATCAGATGAACCTTGCCCTCATCCTCCGAGGCATAGACCAGATCGACACACGCCTTGTCCAGCGCTACGGGATCCAGCGAGGCGAGGATGCCGATGTCGCCCATGCGGGGCGGTTCGGGATTGGAGTCGCAGTCGCAGTCGACCGAGAGGTTGTTCATCACGCTGATGTAGAGGATGCGGTCGCCGCAGTGGTCGACGATGGCCTTGGCGGCCTCGGCCATCGACTCCAGGAAGTCGTCCTGCGCGGGCAGATCGCCCCAGACCTTGTTCAGATCGGTGGTCTTGCCGGCCGAGTGGATCCAGGCCTTGCCGGCCGAGGAGGCGATGCCGATCGAGATGTTCTTGATGGCGCCGCCGAACCCGCCCATGGCGTGGCCCTTGAAGTGTGAAAGGACAACCACGAAGTCGTAGTCCATGAAGTGTGAGCCGACGATATCGTAGGCCAGGTGTCGGCCCCCTTCGACGGGCAGCCGCACCTCACCTTCGGCATCCATGATGTCGACCGGGGCGATGGCCGTGAATCCGTGGTCGGCGGCGGCCTTCAGATGGTCGGCCGTCGAGGCGCGGCCTCCGCCGTAGGCGGTGTTGCACTCGACGATCGTGGCGCCCGTCGAGCGGACGAGATCGCCGATCAGGGCGGGTTTGAGGTAGTTGTTGCCGCCGGGTTCGCCGGTCGAGAGTTTCACGGCGATCTTTTTGCCCGAGGCCTTGCGGCCGAGGGCTTCGTAGACGGCCCTGAGCCCTTCGGGCGAGATATCGCGCGTCATGTAGACCTTGGCGGGGGCTTTTGCCCCCTCCTTCTTTTCGGACGAAGCAGCGCAGCCGGAACCTGCGGCCGCAAACTGCAGGAGAAGCGTTAACATACAGATTTTCCGAATCATGGCTATTTGAGGTATTTGATGAAGAGGTATCCGCCGAGGATTTGCAACAGCATGCCGGGGATTCCGATGCGGAAATCCTGCAGTGCGGCGGCCAGACTGCCGGTGTAGGCCCATTCGGCGGCCGAGCCGACCACCTGATAGAAGAGCACCACGGCGAGCAGCATCCAGAGCGATACCCGGCCGAAGCGGCGGGCGGCAAAGCCGGCCGCGGCGGCGAGCAGCAGCGACTTGGTGAGGATGGCCGGCAGCACGGCCGGTGCGGGCATGGCGAACAGGAGTGCGTTGACCAGCGGTGAAGCGACGGCGGTCAGCACGCCGACCTTCCAGCCGTACTTGTAGGCGGCCACGAGCGTAAAGAAGTAGATCGGCAGCAGCGTCGGACCACCGGCCGGCAGCAGATGGCACAACTGCGGCAGGGCGATGTTGCCCACGATGAACAATGCTGCGACCCAATAGGTCCGAGCATCCTTGTACTCCAGCGAATGAAGTGTAACCGAATTAGTTGTCATATCTTATATGTATTAAAAGTTCAACTTGACGCCGCCCCAGGCCGTAGCCCGCGGCATGGGATATCCGGCCATGATCTCATACCGTTGGGCGAGGAGATTCTCTCCGCGGGCATAGAGGGTCAGCCACCGGTTGACGCGGAACGAGGCCCGGAGGTTTAAAAGTACGAAATTTTCCTGAATTTCGGGATCGGGGCTCACCGCCGTGTAAAGTCCCTCGACATATTGTACGCCGGCGGTTACCGTCCACCGTTTTTTCGTGTAGTTCACCCCCGCATGGAGCTTGTGTTCGGGCGAGGCCAGCACGGGGTACTTCATCCACAGGTAGCTGTAGTTGGCATCGACACTCCACGTGTGAGAGATTCTCCAGGCGATCTCGGCCTCGACGCCGCGGTTCGCGACCCGGGCCTGGTTCTGCAGTTTCGGGCGGCCGTCGATCCGGACGGTCTGGATGATGTTGCGTCCCTCGATCCAGAAGAGGTTGACACCGTACGACACGCGCCCTTCACCCGGGCGGTGACTCCAGGCCACTTCGTAGTTCCAGACGCGTTCGGGCTGCAGATCGGGGTTCTTCATGCCGAACATGTAGAGCTCCTTGATCGTCGGGTTGCGGAAGCCCTTGCTTGCCGAAGCCTTCAGCACGCCGTTGCGCACGGCCTCGAACGAGACACCGGCCTGCGGCACCCAGACCGATCCGCTGCGTGTGTGCCAGTCGTAGCGTACGCCGGCGTCGAAGGTGAAGCGCCCGGCTCGCTGCCGGAATTCGGCATAGCCGGCCACCTCGTCCTCCCGCTCGTCGACGATCGACGACTCGCTGCCGTCCGCCACCGAGCGGTTCCAGGCCTCGCCGACGATGTGCTGCCAGTCGACACCGGCCGTCAGCCGGCCGCCGCGCCAGAGTGTCAGACTCTGGTAGAGCGACACCCCGAACAGCCGGTCGCGCGAGTTGAAACGCTCGGATTGCGGCTCTTCGCCGGCCTCGTATCCGTCGTTGATGCGGTGACGGCCCCAGTTGTAGTAAAATTTCAGCGCTCCGGAGGTGTGGCCGTAGTCATTCTCGAGGGCCAGCGAGGTCATGCCGCGCGTGATGCGCGAATCGTTGTCGAAGAGCGGCGCCGAGACCGGACCCGGATTCGAGGCGTTGAAGTGGGTGACGTTGACGTCGGCCGCGGCGTTCCAGTGGTCCGAAATCTCGTAGCCCAGTTTGGCGAATCCGCCATACTGTTCGAAGCCCATGTCGGCGCGGTGGCCGTCCGTGCGGTTGTACGAGGCCGTAACGACACTCGAGAAACGTCCCTTGCGGATGCGGTTGGCGGCCTCGGTCTGCAGCGTGTTCCACGATCCGTAACCGACATTCAGGTCGGTGCGGATCCCCTCTTCGGCCTGTCGCCGGGTGACGATGTTGATCACACCGCCCATGGCGTTCGACCCGTAGAGCACCGATGCCGGGCCGCGCACGACCTCCACGCGTTCGGCCAGCATCGACTGGCAGGCGTCGGCGATCGGATGGCCGAAGATGCCCATGTACTGGGGCTGGCCGTCGATCAGCACGAGCATCTGCGACGTGGCGCCGCCGCCCAGACCCCGCAGACTCATCCCGCCGGCAGCTCCGGTCGAGACCCCGTATCCCATCACGCCGCGCGACGTGACGAAGAGCCCCGGCACCTGTTCCGTGAGCAGCGGCAGCAACGAGGATTCCTGACGCTGTTCGATCTCCGGACGGCCGACGACCGAGACGGTCATCGGCAGGTGGCGGATATCGGCGGCGTAGCGCGTCCCGGTCACCACGACCGAGTCGATCGGCACGTTGCGGGTTACGGCCTCCGCGGCCGGTGCCTCCTCCGTTTCGGGACGGGCCGTGACGACGCCTGCCAGCAATGTGCAGACGGTCAGCAGGATCGTTGTCCTATTTCGCCTCATGCTCCGCGGTTTTTGTCTGTTCCTTCATGCGGCGGATAAACTCCCCGATGCGCGGCAGGCACTCCTCGGGCGTGCGGGCGTCGGCACAGAGCTGCTCGACGGGACAGATGCCCGTTCCGGCGCGGTTGATGATGTGCTCTGCGACGGTCTCATACTCCACGGGGATGCCGGCTGCGGCGAGCAATTCCAGGGCCGGACGGCTCACCGTGCGGGCGTAGAGCCTCCGTACTCCTCCGACGGCCATCAACGCCGCAGCCCCCTTGCCGACCACCTTGTCGGCCACGAAGGCCCCGCGCAGCACGTCGGGCTCCTCGTGCAGCAGCCGCCACAGATCGCTTACTCCGCGCTGGTGGAACGAACGCACGATCTCCCCGTTGCGGACCACACACGAGCACCCTTCGGCATGCAACCGCTCAATGGCCCGGCGATCCTCCGGATCTTCTTCCTGTATCTGTTTCATGTTTTTCCGTTTTGATACAGCAAATATACATCGAAATCGCCCAATCCGATTAGCTGAATTACGGAACTTACTACCCGTTTTACGGATGGACTCCTGCCTGCATTCCGCTTTCCTTTCGCCCTGCCTACCTTCCGTTCGGCCTTCTTCTTGCTTCGCTTCTTCCTGTCCGGCTCCCCCCCCCCTGCTCACCCGCACATTAAAACCCGCCACTCCATGCGCGGAGGGCGGGTTTGTCGTGCGGACGATGTGCCGTATCGTGCTCTATCCGTAGATTTCGTTCAGCAGCCGGGCCAATCGCAATCCGGCGCGCAGCAGTTGCCGTTCGACCACCGGGGTGAAACGCGCCACGTAGTCGTAGGAGATCTCCGCCCCCTGGGGCGAGGCGTCGTAGACCTCCGTGCACAAGGCATGGGTTTCGCGGGCCCACGCTTCGGGGGTTCCGGCCTCCTCCCTGCGCTGCTCGGATTTCGGCAGTCGGTCCACCTGCTCCGCCCACTCCGAGTAGCTCCACCGGTGCCCCGCTTCGGGCAGATCCGTGTCCCAGACCGAGTGGAGGTTGGTCGGTCGGCCGAAGAAGCGTACCGCACGGCGGTTGCCGCCCAGATCGCTCAGCCGGCCCAGGTGCATCGGACAGTGCATGTCCCCCACCAGGTGGATCAGCATCCGCAGTTTGACGGCCTCCTCGGCGGGTTCCAGGCCACCGGCCTTCAGTGTGGAGGTGATCTCCTCGACGGCCCGCAGCACATCCCCCTCGGGAATACGACGGGCCTCGTCGAACGTCTGTCCATGCTCGACATTCAGATAGTGCCACGTCTTCGTTCGTGCATATTCGGGCGTATGGCTGGCATTGTCCATCCAGTTCGACCAATAGACGGGCGACAGCCCGTCGAGCAGCTGCCCGATCTTTTTGGCTGCTTTTCGCGTCAGGTGGCGTTCGGCAATGGCGGCCGTCACGTCGTGACCCTTCTGCCCCCAACCGAAAGCCGTGGTGGAGATCAGAAGTGTCAACGCGAACAGAATCAATCGTTTCATGGTGTCCGAACGCCGTTTCTAATGATTCATCGTGGCGAGGAACTCCTCGTTCGTGTCGGTGAGTCCCATCTGCTTCTGGAGGAACTCCATGGCCTCGACGGGCGTCATGTCCGAGAGGTATTTGCGCAGCACCCACGTGCGGTTCATCACGTCACGCGGCAGCAGCAGATCCTCGCGGCGCGTACCCGAAGCGATGACGTCGACGGCCGGGTAGACACGTTTGTTGGCCAGTTTGCGGTCCAGCTGCAGCTCCATGTTGCCCGTACCCTTGAACTCCTCGAAGATCACCTCGTCCATTTTCGAGCCGGTGTCGATCAGGGCCGTGGCGATGATCGTCAGCGAACCCTTCTCCTCCGTGTTGCGGGCGGCGCCGAAGAAGCGCTTGGGTTTGTGCAGGGCGTTGGCGTCGACACCTCCCGAGAGGACCTTGCCCGAGGCCGGCTGCACGGAGTTGTAGGCCCGGGCCAGACGCGTGATCGAGTCGAGGAAGATCACCACGTCGTGGCCGCACTCGACCATGCGCTTGGCCTTCTCGAGGACCATTTCGGCCACCTTCACGTGGCGCGAAGCCTGCTCGTCGAAGGTCGAGGCAACGACTTCGGCCTTCACGTTGCGGGCCATCTCGGTCACCTCCTCCGGACGCTCGTCGATCAGCAGCACGATCATGTAGACCTCCGGGTGGTTGTCCGCAATGGCGTTGGCGATCGACTGCAGCAGCATCGTCTTACCCGTCTTGGGCTGGGCGACGATCAGGGCCCGCTGCCCCTTGCCGATCGGCGAGAAGAGGTCGACGATACGTGTCGACATGTTGTTGTGTCCGTTGCCCGTCAGGCAGAACTTTTCGCTCGGGAACAACGGCGTCATGTATTCGAACTGCACGCGGTCGCGGATGTATTCGGGTTTCAGTCCGTTGATCTCGTTCACGCGCACCAGCGGGAAGTACTTTTCGCCCTCCTTCGGCGGACGGATCGCACCGTTGACCGTATCGCCCGGCTTCAGTCCGAAGAGCTTGATCTGCGAGGGCGAGACGTAGATGTCGTCCGGTGAATTGAGGTAGTTGTAGTCGGCCGAGCGGAGGAATCCGTAGCCGTCGGGCATGATCTCCAGCACGCCCTCGCCCTCGATTTCACCGGCGAAGTCGTCCTTGGTGATGATCTCGTCATCCAGCGAGCGGGACGCGGCTTCCGCCGTGTGGGGCTGCTGCGGCTGTGAATCTGCCGTTGTCGCCTGCTGGGGCTGCTGCTGGTTTTTGGGCTTGCGGCCCCGGCGCTTGGGCTCGGCCGGGGTGCTTTCCTGAGCAGATGCCGGCTGGGGTGTCTCCGGCTGCGAAGCCTCTTCCGATACGGCGGCCGTCTCCATCTGGAGTTCGGGGTCGGGCGCAGCCTGCTTCTTCTCCGTCCGGTTCCGTCGCTGTCCCTTCTGGAAACGCGGGGCCTTCGGCGCATGTTCCGGTTCCTCTTCCGGAGCCGCTTCCGAGGGGGCCTCACTCCCGGCCGCCTCCTGCGACTCTGCGGGGCGGGTTGCCTCCGGAGCGGAAGCCGTTTCGGACGCCGCTTCAACCTTGGCCAGACGCGGACGACGTCCCCGTTTGGCCTTCGGAGCCTCGCCGGTCTGCGGGGCTGCATCCGGATGGGACGCCGCCTCCGATGCGGGGGCCTCTTCCGGGGCGCCTTCTGCGGCCACGCCGGCTATCTTTTCCATCAATTCGCGCTTTTTCACCATCACATTCCCAATGCCGAGCGCTTTTGCGATTTCACGCAATTCGGCCAGCGTTTTTCCTTCGAGCGCTTTCAGATCCTGCATATAAATATGTCTTCTTGAATGAGATTTTTCAAAACCGAACGGCCGTCCGGTTCTTTGGAATACTGTTGCAAAGATAGTGCATTATTTTGAATTACAAAATAAAAAGCGATTTATGGACTTCGTTTGCACGACGTTCGAACCTTCCGGACAATGAAAATACCTAAAATTGGCGATTGCCGCGAATGGAAAAATCCCCGACCTTTGTCCCAGAACAATCGACCGCAGATTCCGCCATTGAATTGTTTGTATTGTTAATGTTTGTGTGTGAAAAACCCTTCCGCCGTGTCGGAAGGGTTTTTTATTGGGGGCAGTCTTCGATCCGGGCTGCGGAGATGACGGGGACTGTGGGACCGGTGGAAACTGCGAGGCCTGTTGAAACAGCGGGAACGACAGGAAATGCGGGGTGTCGGGGACACTTGCACCGTGTGTCGGGGCAGCGCCGCGGATCCAAACGGAAATCCCGGCCTTCGGGTTGGAAGGTCGGGATTTCGGTGTGGCGGTCGGGCGGATGACCCGCTGCCGCAGCGCGTTATTCGGCGGCGGGTCCGGCCTGCATGTCGAAGCGGACCGTGGCGCCCTCCTTCAGCTCCGAATAGCGCAGGAAGGGTTCTGCCAGCGGCTTTCCGTCGAACGACAGCTTGCCGACATAACGGTTTTCGGGGCTGTTCCGCGGAGCGTCGATCTCGATTTTCGCTCCGTTCTCCAGATGGATCGTCGCGTGGCGGAACAACGGCGCTCCGACGGCATACTCGTCCGCACCCGGGCAGACGGGATAGAATCCCAGGGCCGAGAAGACATACCAGGCCGAGGTCTGGCCGTTGTCCTCGTCGCCGCAGTAGCCGTCGGGCTGTGCCTTGTAGAGGCGGTTCATCACCTCACGCACCCAGTACTGGGCCTTTGCGGGCTTGCCCGCATAGTCGTAGAGGTAGATCATGTGCTGTGCGGGCTGGTTGCCGTGGGCGTAGTTGCCCATGTTGGCCACCTGCATCTCGGTGATCTCGTGGATGCGCTGTCCATAGTAACTGTCGTCGTAAATGGGCGGAACGACGAAGACCGAATCCAGCATCTTCGAAAACTCCTCCTTGCCGCCCATCAGCTCGGCCAGCCCCTCGACATCGTGGAAGACCGACCACGTGTAGTGCCAGGCGTTGCCCTCGGTGTAGGCGTCGCCCCACTTGTAGGGGCTGAACGGCGTCTGGAACGTACCGTCCTCGTTGCGGCCGCGCATGAGCCGCGTCTGCGGGTCGAAGACGTTGCGGTAGTTCTGCGCCGCCTTTTCGAGCAGTTCGGCATCCTCCGTGCGGCCCAGCTTGCGGGCCACCTGGGCAATGCACCAGTCGTCGTAGGCATACTCCAGCGTGCGGGCCACGTTTTCGTTGATCCCGACGTTGTAGGGGACGTATCCCAGCGAATTGTAGTACTCGTGGCCGAGGCGGCCGGTTGACGATACGGTCGGATGAACCTGCGTGCGGCCGCTCAGCATGGCGTCATAGAGTTCCTCGACATCTTCGGCCGGGGTGATGCCCTTCAGAATGGCGTCCGAGACGACCGATGCCGAGTTGTTGCCCACCATGCAGCCGCGGTGTCCGGGCGATGCCCACTCGGGCAGAAAGCCGCTCTCGCGCCACGTGTTGGCCAGTCCGGCCTGGATCTCGGCGTTGATGGACGGATAGACCAGATTCAGCAGCGGGAACAGACAGCGGAACGTATCCCAGAAGCCCGTGTCGGTGTACATGTATCCGGGCCGCACCTCACCGTTGTAGGGGCTGTAATGGATCGGATTCCCCGCGGCATCCATCTCGTAAAACTTGCGCGGGAAGAGCGTCGAGCGGTAGAGACACGAGTAGAAGGTGCGCAGCTGGTCGACACTGCCGCCCGAGACCTCGATACGTCCGAGCACCTCGTCCCAGCGGGCCTGCGCCTTCGCCTTCACCGTCTCGAAATCATCCGCTCCGAGTTCGGTTTCGAGGTTGCGAAGAGCCTGCTCCGGCGAGATGAACGACGAGGCGATGCGCAGCGTCACCCGTTCACCGCGGTGGGTCGTGAAGTGGACCTTGGCCACGGCATGGTCGCCCTCCGCAGCCTTGCCGCCCTCGGGCTTGAGCAGCCGGCTGCCGGCCTTGTAGGAGGCGGGGTTGTCCGTCAGTTCGACGGCCGAGAAGGGCTTGTCGAAGCGGATGACAAACCAGTTGCGGAAGTTTTCGGGCACGCCGCCGCTGTTGCGCGTCGTGTAGCCGGCCAGGGTGTGGTCGTCGACCATCTCCACGCGCGAACCGCAGTCGAAGGCGTCGACGACGACGCCCGACTCTCCGGATTCGGGGAAGGTGAAGCGCATCACGGCGGCCCGTTCGGTCGGGGTCACCTCGGCCACGATGTCATGGTCGGCCAGGTAGACCGAATAGTAATAGGGCTTTGCCTCTTCGGACTGGTGCGAGAACCAGCTCTGACGCGACTCCTCGTCCAGCTTGTCGTTGCCGCGCACGGGCATCACCGCAAACTGGCCGTAGTCGTTGATCCACGGCGAGGGCTGGTGGGTCTGTTTCAGTCCGCGGATGGTGTGGGCGTTGTAGGTGTAGGCCCAGCCGTCGCCCATCTTGCCCGTCTGGGGCGTCCAGAAGTTCATGCCCCACGGTAGGGCTACGGCCGGATAGGTGTTGCCCGTCGAGAGGGCGAATTCCGACTGCGTGCCCATGAGTGTGGTGACATACTCGCTCGGGCGCAGGGCCGTTTGCTGCTGCGGAGTCTCGCAGCAGGCCGCCGCACCCAGGGCGCAGGCCAGGATCCAAAATTGTTTCATCGGGTTCGGTTATCAGTTTATGGAGTTCAACAAATCGATTTTGCCCTCGTTGACCAGCTTGAGGATCAGCTCGCCGAAGAGCGTGTTTTGCCAGGCGAACCACGGTCGGGTGAAATTCGCGGCGTCGTGGCGCGAGAAGGACTCGTGCATGAAGCCCGTGCCGGCATCGGTGGTCATCAGGGCGACGATGCAGTCGCGGATCTCCCGGTCGTCGGTCGAGGTGAAGGCCCGCATCATGATGCTCATCGGCCAGATCATCTCCACGCCGATGTGCGGACCGCCGATCCCCTCGCCGGCCTCACCGCGCCAGAAGTAGGGATTCGCCTCGCTCCAGACGAAGCGCCGCGTATTCTCGTAGACGGGATCCGTGCGCTCGACGTCGCCCAGATAGGGCATCGCCAGCAGCGACGGCACGTTGGCATCGTCCATCAGCTGCACGCTGCCGAAGCCGTCGACCTCAAAGGCGTAGATCCGTCCGTATTCCGGATGTTCGACCACGGCATACTTCTGCAGGGCCTCGGCCACCTCGTCGGCCAGCGCCGTGCATTCGTCGGCCAGCTCCTTCTCGCCGTTGACCGTTGCGAGAATCTCGGCTGCCTTGCGCAGCGACGTGACGGCCATGAAGTTCGACGGCACGAGGAAGCCGAAGGTCGTGGCGTCGTCCGACGGGCGGAAGGCCGACACGATCAGCCCGACGGGTTTCACCGGATTGCCGCGTCCGACGTGACAGCGGGTGTCCAGCTGACGGTCCGTCACGCGCAGGAAGATGTAGTCGCCGGGCCCCTTCTTCATCTGCTGCTCTCGCAGCGTGGTGAGGATGGCCCGCATCGCCCCGACCCAAGCCTCGTCGAAGACCGACGTGTCGCCCGTCGTCTTCCAATAGTGATGGGCCAGGCGGATCGGATAGCAGTGCGAATCGATCTCCCACTTGCGCTCGAAGACCCACGGGTTCTGGGTGTTGCCCGGATAGCCGACATCCTCGCCGGCACCCGTCGGTCCGTCGTTGAAGGCGTTGGCATAGGGGTCGATCGCAATGAGCCGCATCTGCTGGCGGATGACGCCGGCGATCATCTTCTGCAGCTTCGGGTCGCGCGGGCAGAGCTGCACGTAGGGCCAAACCTGGGCCCCCGAGTCGCGGAGCCACATGGCCGGGATGTCGCCCGTATAGACATAGGTCGAGGGGTTGCCCTCCTCGTCCTCGCGGTAGTGAACCGTCGTGTCGAGCGTGTTGGGGAAGCAGTTGGCGAACATCCAGCGCAGACGTTCGTTGGTCAGCAGACCGCACACGCGGGCGATCTCCTCTTCAACGGCTTCCGACTTAAAAAGTCGTTCCCCCTCCGCAGGGCGCTGGTCGGCATACGTCTCGGGCTCGTCGGCGCAGTACCAGACCTTGGGCTCCGAACCCATCTCGAAGACCAGACTGCCGCCCTTCATCACGTCCGTATGCGAGATCCACCCTTTCGTGTAGGGCTGGTCGTTGAGCCATACGCGCTGGATGTAGCGGTTTTCGGCTGAAAGGTTGCGGGCCTCGACGGTGAAGACTCCGCCCGGTACCCGAATCTCGGCCCGGTCGAACAGCGGAGCTCCGAACCAGTAGCGGCCTCCGGCCGGCTCGACCTCGTACATGCCCAGCGACGAGAGAACGTACCAGGCTGACATCTGTCCTACGTCCTCGTTGCCCGAGAGTCCGTCGGGTTGGTCGTGGTAGAGCGTCGTCAGCACCTCGCGCACCCGGTCGGCCGTCTTCCACGGCTGGCCCAGCATCGTGTAGAGGTAGAGGATGTGGTGGCTCGGCTCGTTGCCGTGGGCATACTGACCGATCAATCCCGAAATATCGGGGGAAGTGGCATCGCCGTGGATGAGGGAGCTGACCGTAAAGAGCGAATCGAGTTTTTCGAGCATTCGAGCCCGGCTTCCGAAACACCCCTCGAGCCCCTTGACGTCGTGCGGTGCAAGCCACGTATACTGCCAGGCGTTGCCTTCGCAGTAGTCGTCGGCGCGGTGGGTCGAGGCAAACGGATTGAACGGCGTGCGCCATCCGCCGCGGCTGTCGCGCCCGCGCATGAAGCCCGTCGAAGGGTCGAAGTAGTGGCGGTACGAGTGGCTGCGCTTCGTGAAGTAGGCTTCGTCCTCCTTCTTGCCCAGCGCCTTGGCTGCGCGGGCGGCGGCTCCGTCGGCCAGCGCATACTCCATGTCGTAGGCCACGGCCTCGTTGAACAGATCACACGGAATGTAGCCGAACTTCATGCGCAGACCGTTGCCGCGGTCGGGATTCATCGCCGTCTTGCGGATGGCCTCGAAGGCGTGCTCACGGTCGAAGCCCCCGATTCCCTTGACGATGGCGTCGGCCACCACGGGGATTCCCGGGTTGCCCACCATGCAGTCCGTCTCGTTGCCCCAGAGGTGCCAGACCGGAAGACGGCCCTGTTCGTCGGCAATGGCCAGCATCGTGTTGATGATGTCCGGCATGCGGTCCGGATGGAGCAGCGTCATCAGCGGCATGGCCGTGCGGTAGGTATCCCACAGCGAGAAGGTCGTGTAGGTCGTGTAGCCGGGGTTTTCGTGCACCTGGCCGTCGGCTCCGCGGTAGTCGCCGTTGGCGTCGCAGAACTCCGACGGGGCCACCATCGTGTGGTAGAGCGCCGTGTAGAAGATCCGCTTCGCGGTCTCGTCCGGGGTCGAGATCTTCACCCGCGAGAGCTCCTCGTTCCAGGCGGCATCGGCCGCCGCAGCGACGGCTTCGAAATCCCACCCCGGGAGTTCGGCCGCCAGGTTCGCCTCCGCACCCTCGATGCTTACGGGCGACAGGGCCACCTTCACGAGCAATTGTTCGCCCTCCGCCGTGTCGAAATCCACACGGGCATAACGGGCGTTGACCCGGGGCATCTTGGAATCGTCCAACTCGCCCGGCTGCAGGTAGGTAATCGCTTTGGCAGGCTTCGAGAACTCGGCCACGAAATAGACCCGCTGGTCCTTGGCCCACCCTTCCGAGTAACGCCAGCCGCAGATGCGCGTACTGTCGTCCGAGAAGCGGAAACCTGTCTCGGTGGCCTTGTCCCAGCAGCCGCCGTTCTCGAGGTCGAAGACCACGGCGGCATCCTCCGCTGCGGGGAAGGTGTAGCGGTGCAGACCGACACGCGACGTGGCGGTCATCTCGGCCTTGACGCCGTAACGCAGGAGCGGCACCGAGTAGTAGCCCGGACGGACCACCTCTTTCGTGCGGTCGGCATAGGACCAGAGGCCCGAGGCGGGATCCTCCTCCGTGCCGCGGGCATAGACGACCTCTCCGACGACGGGCATCAGCGTCACGTCAAAGAGGTCCCCGATTCCCGTACCGCTGAGGTGCGTGTGCGAGAAGCCGATCACCGTTGAGTCCGAAGCGTGGTAGCCCGAGACCCAGTCCCACTCCTGCGGGATGCTCGTCGGGCCCACCTGTACGAGTCCGAACGGAACGTTGGCGCCGACGAAGACGTGTCCGTGGCCGCCGGTTCCGATTTTGGGGTCGACCCAGCGGGTCAGACTCTCCGCGGGCTGTGGCTGTGAGCAGGCGGCCAGCAGGACGGCAAATGCCGCTGTGCTCAGCAAGTGTGTGATTCTCATTGATGTTTCGAGTTTTGAAGTTCAAGGGTCAGTTGACCGCCGCGCAGCAGTTCGTCGTGGGCCACGCGGTAGGTCGTCAGGGGTTTGCCGCCGAGTGTCATGCGGCGGATGTATCCTTCGCCGCGCTTCTCGATCGTCAGCACGCCCTGCGGCGTGTCGATCTCGGCCCGGTCGAACGTCGGAGTGGTGATCGTGTAGGCCGGCTCGCCCGGGCAGTCGGGATAGAAGCCCAGCATGGTGAAGACGGCCCAGGCCGACATTGTTCCCGTGTCGTCGTTGCCCGGGATGCCGTCGGGTTTGACGGTGAAGTATTTGTCGAGCAGCCGCCGAGTTTCGCGCTGCGTGCGCCACGCCTCGCCGGGGAAGCGGCTGAAGAGATAGGCATAGGCGATGTCGGGCTCGTTGGCCGGGTCGTAGTGGCCCTCGTCGAAGACCGCCTGCAGCTTCTCGACGAAGCGCTTGCGGCCTCCCATGAGCCGGACGAGTCCCTCGACATCGTGCGGCACATAGAACGTATAGTTCCAGGCCGATCCTTCGTGGAAGCCGGGTGCCGTCGAGAAGTTCTCGCCGGCCTTCGGATCAAACGGTGTGAGGAACGTGCCGTCCCCGTTGATCGGACGCAGCGTGCCGTACTCCTTGTCGTAGTAGTGGCGGTACCCGAGCGAGCGCTGGCGGAACATCTGCGCATCCTCCCGGTGACCGAGTGAATCGGCCAGCCGGGCCAGTGCCGCGTCGGCCACGTAGTACTCCAGGGCGTGCGAGACCGAGAGGTCACCCGCAAGATCCTGCGAGTAGACTCCCAGCGGAATGTAGCCCCGCTCGATGTAGGGGTCGATATCGGGCCGCAGGGGGTTCTGCGCGCCGGGCGTGGTGGCCGACTTGCGGAAAGCGGCATAGGCCGCCTCGATGTCGTAATCGCGCAGCCCCTTCATCCACGTGTCGACGATCACCGGAATGGCCGGGTCGCCCTCCATCGTGAAGGTCTCGCGGCCGTAGAGCTCCCAGCGGGGCATCCAACCCCACTCGCGCGAGATGTCGATCATCGAGCGCACCATCTCCACCTGCCGCTCGGGATAGACCAGCGTCAGCAGCTGGTGGACGTTGCGGTAGGTGTCCCACAGCGAGAAGACCGTATAGCGGTCGCCCGACGTGACGCCCACGTGTCCCGAGTGCTCCATTACGGGGTACTCGCCGTTGATGTCGTTCAGGAGGTTCGGGTGGATCAGCGCATGGTAGAGCGCCGTGTAGAAGACCTTGCGTTGGTCGTCCGTGCCGCCCTCGACGCGGATGCGCCCCAGATCGGCATTCCAGCGGGATCGGGCCGCGGTGCGGATCGCATCGAAGGTCGTCCCGTCCGGTTGCTCGGCCTCCAGATTGAGCCGGGCGTTCTCCATCGAGACATACGAGATACCCATCCGCACCTCGATCTGCTCGCCCGCCGCGAGGTCGTCGTACGTGAACCAGTAGCCGATGTCGTCGCCTGCCATCTCGCAGCCGTATTCGTTATAGAACTTGTAGCGGCCGTTATCGGGCGTCCATTCGGCCTCGACGCCCGTCATCGGGCGCTGCTTTTTCCAGTAGCCCGCAGCCCGCGGCGCCTTCGAGACCCGCAGCACGAAGTAGACCGGGAAGACCTTTTGCGGGTTGTAGCAGAAGGTGCCGAGCAGCTTCATGCCCTCGATCTCCGTATCGCTCACGCGGCGCACCATGGCCCCCGATTCGTTCGTGAGCCCCTCGCCCAGATTCAGCAGCAGGTTGCCCTTGCCTTCGGGGAACGTATAGCGTTCGACCGACGTGCGGGCCGTGGCCGTGGCTTCGGCCCGGATGCCGTATTTCGAGAGGCTCACGGCGTAGTAGCCCGGCGAGGCCACCTCGTCGCTGTACTCCGAGCCGTATTCGCGGTAGTCGGGGCGCAGTTCACCCGTCGTGGCCATTGTCAGCAGTGATCCCATGTCGGGACATCCTACGCCGCTCAGCGCTCCGTGGGCGAAACCCGTGAAGAACTTGTTGTGGTACTCATAGGGGGTCGACCACCAGCGGGCATCCTTGTCATAGACGTTCTTGTCGGAGCCCATGACGTTGAACGGCACCACGGCCATCATGCCGTTCGGAAGGACGGCACCGGGATTCGTGGCTCCGAAGTTGGTGGTTCCGATGAAGGGGTCGACCCACGCCGCCGGTTCCGCACCCTGTGCCTGGGTGCGGAAAAAGGCTGCGGCGAGCGCAGCCAGTATGAGCGTTCGTCGCAGCAACATCAGAGGATCGAGTTTTTCTTCGTGAATTCGATGATCTCGGGGATGTATCCGAAAGCAAGCCCGGTGACCGTATCGGCGCATCCGTAGTAGACGGCCACGCGTCCCGTTGCGGGGTCGTGCAGCGCCGCGCAGGGGAACGTGACGTTCGGCACGTCGCCCATGCACTCGTACGTCTCGCGCGGCGAGATCAGATACGGGCCGCTGCGGGCCAGCACCTTCCACGGCTGGTCGAGGTCGAGCAGCGCCGAGCCGAAGGCGTAGACATAGCCGTTGCACGAACGCAGCACGCCGTGGTAGAACAGCAGCCACCCCTCGGACGTCTCGATCGGAATCGGGCCGGCGCCGATCTTCATGCACTGCCAGGCCGAAACCTCGAACGCCGCGGGCGACATCACATGACGGTGGTGTCCCCAGAACTCCAGATCGGGGCTCTCCGAATAGAAGATGTCGCCGAAGGGCGTATGGCCCGTGTCGCTCGGACGCGACAGCATGGCGAAGCGGCCGTTGATCTTGCGCGGGAACATCACGCCGTTGCGGTTATAGGGCAGGAAGGCGTTTTCCAGCTGGTGGAACGTCTCGAAGTCGTCGGTCCAGGCCACGCCGATCGTCGGACCGTGGTAGCCGTTGCACCACGTTACGTAGTACTTGTCGTCGATCTTTGCCACGCGCGGGTCGTAGCCGTAGACCCACTCACCCACTTCGGGATCGGCCCCTTCGAGATGGAAATCCTCCTCCTGGATGTCCCACTTCATGCCGTCCACGGAGAAGCCCGCGTGGATGCGCATGCGGCGGTTCGTATCGTCGCAGCGGAAGACGCCGGCGAAGTTGTACTTGCCCTTCTTGAAGGGCACGACGGCCGAGTTGAAGATCGAGTTGGAGGTCGAAAGGGCATGACGGCCGATGACCGGGTTGGCCGAATAACGCCACATGACTTCGTTCGACCCTGCGGGACGCTCCTCCCAGGGCATGTCCGGAAGTGCCGGACCCGCAATTTTCAGATGATCCATTGATTCAGATTTTTGAGTGTTTCAGTGTCTCTGCGGTTTTGGGGATTCTGGGCCTGTGGGCCTGGAATCGGGATTCGGGTTTACGGGCCCGAATTTCAGCCCAAAAGTAGGCAATTTCTTCAAGATATACAACCTCCGGCCCGATGAATTGTTAAAAAATTCACAATTCGACCCCCTCCCTGCCGCCGGCTCACGAAAAAGGCGTCGGCGGATCCGATGTGACCCGCCGACGCCTTTGGAAGATGCGCAGCCCGTTTTCGGGCGCCTAATCGGCCTGACCGATGTCGGCCAGCTCGTTGGTGATGGCCTGCTGACGCTGTTTGTTGTAGAAGAGTTTCAACTCGTCGAGCAGCTCCTGGGCATTGTCCGAGGCGGTCTGCATGGCCACCGTACGGGCGGCGTGTTCGGCCGTGGCGCTGTCGAGCAACACCTCGTACATGCGGGTGCGGACCGCGAGCGGCAGCAGTTCACGGAGCAGTTCGCGGGGCGACGGCTCGCAGATGTAGTCCGCTTCGGAAAGCGTCTGCCCCTCGCCCGGACGCGCCTCCAGCGGAAGCAGCGTCTCGCTGCGGGGCGTCTGACGGCTCATCGAGGCGTAGTGGTTGTAGACCAGCACCACGCGGTCGACTCTCCCCGCTTCGAAGTCCTCCATCAGCCGGTCGGCCAGGCGAACCGCTCCCGCATAGTCGTGATGACCCGAGAGGGTGTGGAACGAGTCGTTGAACGTCAAGCCGCTCTTGCGGACATGGGCCAGCATCTTCTCCCCCACGGGCCACACCTCGATCTGCTGAAATCCCTCACCGCGCAACGCTTCGAGCGTGTGCTCCAACTGCCGGATGGCCTCGGCGTTGAATCCTCCGCAGAGCGATCCGTCCGAAGCCACGGCCACGACGACGGCCCGCTGCTGCAGTTTGTGGGGCAGCGTCAGCGGTGATTCGATCTGCTCCCCGTCGGCATAGCGGAACAACGCCTCGGTGATCGCGCCCAGCTGGCGTTCGTAGACGGCCAGCGCCTCGGCCTCCGACTGCACGTGGTGCAGTTTGGCCGATGCGACCATCTTCATCGCCGAAGTGATCTTCAGCGTGCCGCCCACCGAGGCGATCCGGGCCTTGATCTCTTTGAGCGCAGCCATGACCTTAAGCTTTAGCCTTCAGGGCCGTCGTGACACTGGCGGCCAGCGATTCGATCCGTTTGCCGAGCTCCTCGTCGAGCTGTCCCTTGTGCAGCGCTTCGGGGATATCCGTCGTGTGCAGCCGTTCGAGCAGCAGGTGTTCGAACTCGGGGACCTGTTCGATGGTGATGTCGTGCAGCAGTCCGTGCGTGCCGCAGTAGAGGACGGCGATCTGCTCCTCGACCGACAGCGGGCTGTACTGCGGCTGCACGAGCAGACGCGTGTTCTTGCGGCCGCGGTCGAGCGTGGCTGCCGTTACGGGGTCCAGATCGCTCGAGAAGCGCGAGAAGGACTCCAGTTCGCGATACTGCGCCTGGTCGATCTTCAGCGTTCCGGCCACCTGCTTCATGGCCTTGATCTGGGCGCTGCCGCCCACACGCGATACCGAGATACCGACGTCGATGGCCGGTCGGTTGCCCTGGTTGAAGAGGTTCGTATCGAGGAAGATCTGGCCGTCGGTGATCGAGATGACGTTGGTCGGGATGTAGGCCGAGACGTCGCCGGCCTGGGTTTCGATGATCGGAAGGGCCGTCAGCGAACCTCCGCCGCGCACCTTGCCGCGCAGCGATTCCGGCAGGTCGTTCATCTGCTCGGCGACCTCCTGCTGGCCGATGATCTTGGCGGCACGCTCCAGCAGACGCGAGTGCAGGTAGAAGATGTCGCCCGGATAGGCTTCGCGGCCCGACGGACGGCGCAGCACGAGCGATACCTCCCGATAGGCCACGGCCTGCTTCGAGAGGTCGTCGTAAACCACCAGCGCGTGGCGGCCCGTATCGCGGAAAAACTCGCCGATGGCCGCACCCGCAAAGGGGGCGAAGTACTGCATGGCGGCCGGATCGGCGGCCGTGGCGGCCACGATGATCGTGTAGTCCAGTGCGCCATGGGCCCGCAGCGTCTCGACCAGCGAGGCAACCGTCGAGGCCTTCTGCCCCACGGCCACGTAGATGCAGTAGACCGGATCGCCGGCTTCGAAGTTCGAACGCTGGTTCAGAATCGTATCGACGGCGATGGCGGTCTTGCCCGTCTGACGGTCGCCGATGATCAGCTCGCGCTGTCCGCGGCCGATGGGGATCATGGCGTCGATGGCCTTGATGCCGGTCTGAAGGGGTTCGGTCACCGGCTGGCGGAAGATCACGCCCGGAGCCTTGCGTTCGAGCGGCAGTTCGAGGCGTTCGCCCGCGATCTCGCCCAGTCCGTCGATCGGCTGTCCCAGCGGATCGATCACACGTCCGAGCATGCCCATGCCCACCTGGATCGAGGCCGTACGACCGGTGCGGCGCACCAGATCGCCCTCCTCGACGCGGTCGGTCGAGCCCAGCAGCACGGCACCCACGTTGTCCTCCTCGAGGTTCATCACCACGGCGCGCATGCCGTTCTCGAACTCCAGCAGCTCGTTGGCCTCGGCATTCTGCAGACCGTAGATCCGCACCATGCCGTCGCTGACCTGCAGCACGGTGCCCACCTCGGCATACTGTGCCGAGAGGTCCACCCCCTGGAGCTCGGAGAGGAGCACTTCGGAGATTTCCGATGGTTTTATTCTCTCTTTGTTGTTCATGTTCAAATTCAAATCTTTCTTTCGGGCAGTCTGCCCAGTTTCTGTTCTACGCGGCGAAGCTGCGTGGCGATGCTGGCATCCAGCAGCCGGTCGTCGATGCGGAAGCGGAAGCCGCCGATGAGCGACGGATCGACCTTGCGGTGGACGCGGACCTCGCGGCTGTGCGTGACTGTGCCGACCTGGGCCGAGAGCCGGTTGACGAAGTCACCGTCGACCTCGGCGGCCGTCGTGAGTGTCATGTCGACGATGCCGCAGCGCTGCTTGTAGATACCGACGAAGGCCGGCAGCATGAAGCAGAGCCACTTCTCGCGGTGATGGCGGATGACCAGCCGCAGGAAGCCTTCGAACGAAGCCGAAAGTTCGTGATCGAAGGCCTTGCGCACGACATCGAGCTTTGCGTCGGCCGTCAGGACCGGCGAGGTGAGCACCTCGCGGAGTTCCATGCTGCCGTTGTAGGCTTCGATGAACGCTTCGGCCTCTTCGGCCACCCGTTTCATCTCACCCTTCGGTTCGGCAAAGTCGGCCAGGGCCCGGGCATAGCGGCGGGCGATCAATCCGGTGTCCATGTCTTGCGGTTTTTCGGATCGAGCTCCTCCATCAGGCGCGAAGCCAGCTGCGTCTGGGCCTCCCGGTTGTCGAGATCCTGGCGCAGCATGCGTTCGGTGATGGCCACGGCCAGCGCGGCGATCTCCCGTTTGGCATCGGCCAGGATGGCGGTCCGTTCGGTTTCAGCCTGCAGGCGGCTCTTTTCGAGGAGTCGGGCGCCTTCGCTTTCGGCCTTCTGACGGGCGTCGGCCAGAATCTGTTTGCGTTCGGTGTCGGCCTCCCGCAGGATTTCGTTGCGCCGGACCTCGGCCTCATTGATGATCTCACGGCTGCGGGCCTCGAGCGTGGCGCATTTCTGCTCGGCTTCCCGGGCGGCATCGAGCGACGAGTCGATATACTCCTTGCGCGACTCGATGGCCTTGACGATGACAGGGAAACCGTAGCGGGCCAGCACGACGAGGACCACCACGAAGGCGAGCGTCATCCAGAACAGCAGTCCCGATTCGGGTTGCAGAAGTCCCATGGCACGTACCGATTTTTGGGATTAGAGTGCCAGGAAGCAGACTACTACGGCGAAGAGGGCAACACCCTCGACCAGGGCCGCAATGATGATCATGTTGGTACGGATCTTGTCGGCGGCTTCGGGCTGACGGCCGATGGCCTCCATGGCCGAACCTCCGATTTTACCGATACCTAATCCTGCGCCGATGGCGGCCAGACCTGCGCCGATTGCAGCGCCCAAAATACCTAAATTTTCCATAGCTGTTTGAGTTTTTATCAGTTTTTGTTTTGCGAGTCGTTTTCGTATGCGATCAGTGGTTGTCGGCCGTTTCGGCGGCGTGCTTTTCGGGACGCTCCTGGGCTAGTCCGATGAAGACGGCCGAGAGCATCGTGAAGACGTAGGCCTGCAGGACGGCAACCAGCAGTTCGAGACAGTACATGAAGATCGAGAAGAGGACCGAGGCGAAGCTCATCGAACCGTTGATGACGGCCCCCATGCCGGCCGTGGCGAAGATCACGCACGTCAGGCTGAGGATGACGGCGTGTCCGGCCAACATGTTGGCGAACAGTCGGATCATCAGGGCGAAGGGCTTGGTGAAGATGCCCACCAGCTCGATCAGCGGCATGAGCGGGAAGGCCTTGAGCCAGACCGGAACGTCGGGCCAGAGAATGTCCTTCCAGTAGTGCTTCGTGCCGAAGATGTTCACGGCCAGGAACGTGGCCAGGGCCAGGATGAACGTCACGGCGATATTGCCCGAGACGTTCGCGCCGCCCGGGAAGAAGGGAATCAGCCCCATGAGGTTGTTCACGAAGATGAAGAAGAAGGCCGTGAGCAGATAGGGGGCGAACTTGCGGTAGTTGGGGCCGACGCAGGGCTTGATGACTCCGTCCAGAATGCCCGAGACGAGCATCTCGAACAGGGCGACGAAGCCTTTCGGAGCCCGGTCCGTGGCCTTGTGGCGGCGGTACCAGCGGGCGGCACCGAGCACCAGGCAGAGCAGGATCGCACTGTTGAGCAGCAGGGCCGAGGCGGTTTTGGTCAGCGAGAGGTCCAGCGGCCGCAGGTCCGAACCGTCCGCCTGGCGTTCGACGATCTTGCCGGCATGCTCGCCCTCCGAGGCGATGCGCAGCCCTTCGTACTCGGCGCCTTCGCGCAGCCGCGACGACGAGAAGCAGTGCCAGCCGCTTGAGGGGCTGTGGACGATCACCGGCAGCGGAATGCTCCACTCGCCGCCGGCGGTCGAGAGAACGCGCCATTCGTAACTGTCGCCGATGTGTCCCAGAACGATCGCCTTGATGTCGGGTTCCTGCTGTTGTTCTTCGGCACGGAGGGTTCCGGCCGGAATCAGCAGCGCGAGCAGCACGGCGATTCTTGCAAAAGCCTTCATCATGGTTTCACCTCCTCTTTATTGGTGACCGATTCGTCGGCCGGCTCGACGCAGGCCTCGATTCGATCTTCATGGACGCGTACGCATCCGTTCTTGATCGGAAGACGCACCTCCCCTGCTTCGCCTGCATAGACGATCTCTCCGCAGCCGAGTCCCGCGATGAGCGGAGCGTGTCCTCTGAGGACGGTGAAGCGCCCCACCGTTCCCGGGAACGAGACCCGATCGGTCGACGTGTTGCACAACGTGCCGCCGGGAGCTACAATGGTCAGGATCATAATGCGTTGTTTTTACCGGTGAATCAGTTCTGTTTGGTTTTGGACAGGAGCGCTTTGCCCTTGCGGATGGCGTCGTCGATCGTCCCGACATTGAGGAAGGCCTGCTCGGGCAGGTAGTCGACCTCGCCGTCGAGGATCATGCGGAAGCCGCGGATCGTCTCCTCGATCGGGACGATCTGCCCCGGAACACCCGTGAACTGTTCGGCCACGGAGAAGGGCTGCGAGAGGAAGCGCTGGATACGGCGGGCGCGGTTGACCGTCTGCCGGTCCTCGTCCGAGAGTTCGTCCATGCCGAGGATGGCGATGATGTCCTGCAGCTCCTTGTTGCGCTGGAGGATCTGCTTGACGCGCTGGGCCGTGGTGTAGTGCTCCTCGCCGACGATATTGGCGTCGAGGATGCGCGAGGTGGACTCCAGCGGGTCGACGGCCGGATAAATACCCAGCTCGGCGATCTTGCGGCTGAGCACCGTCGTGGCATCGAGGTGCGAGAAGGTCGTGGCCGGGGCGGGGTCCGTCAGGTCGTCGGCCGGTACATAGACGGCCTGTACCGAGGTGATCGAACCGTGCTTGGTCGAGGTGATACGCTCCTGCATGCGGCCCATTTCGGTGGCCAGCGTCGGCTGATAGCCCACGGCCGAGGTCATACGGCCCAGCAGGGCCGATACCTCCGATCCGGCCTGCGTGAAGCGGAAGATGTTGTCGATGAAGAAGAGGATATCCTTGGGCGCATCCTCCTCCTTGCTGTCGCGGAACGATTCGGCGGCGGTCAACCCCGACAGGGCCACCGACATACGGGCTCCGGGGGGTTCGTTCATCTGGCCGAAGACGAGTGTGGCCTGCGATTTGGCCACTTCGTCGTAGTCGACCTTCGAGAGGTCCCAGTGTCCCTCGTCCATGCTCTTGCGGAAGGCGTCGCCGTAGCGGATGACGCCCGAGGTGATCATCTCGCGCAGCAGGTCGTTGCCCTCACGCGTACGCTCGCCCACGCCGGCGAAGACCGAAAAGCCGTTGTGTTTCTTGGCGATGTTGTTGATCAGCTCCATGATGAGCACCGTTTTGCCCACGCCGGCGCCGCCGAAAAGACCGATCTTGCCCCCCTTGACATAGGGTTCGAGCAGGTCGATGACCTTGATGCCGGTGGCCAGCACCTCCTGCGAGGTGGCCAGTTCGTCGAACTTCGGGGGTTCGCGGTGGATGGGCAGCGTGTGGGTCCGGTCGAGGGGCTTCATGCCGTCGATCTCGGAGCCGATGACGTTGAGCAGACGCCCCTTGATCTGGTCGCCCGTGGGGACCGAAATCGGGTGGCCCAGGGCGACGGCCTTCATGTGGCGGCGCAGTCCGTCGGTGGAGTCCATGGCAACGGTGCGCACGGTGTGCTCGCCGATGTGCTGCTGGACCTCGACGATGAGCGAGCGGCCGTCGTCGCGGTGGATCTCCATGGCGTCGTTGATGGCCGGGAGCCGGAAATCCGGTGAATCGGGCTGGAAAGTCACGTCCACCACCGGTCCGACGATCTGTGAAATGGATCCTTCTATCTGTGTCATATCTAAGGTTTGGATTCTGTTCCGTATAACGGGAAACACCGTTCGGTTCGTTTGTCAATTTTTCGTCGAAACTCTCCAAATGCGGCATTTCGCCTGGTTGTCCGGATTGGCCGCGAGGAGATTCTGTGAATCCGGAATCTGATGCGGGGCCGGATGCCATACATTATATATACCTTGCGGAAGGAGTCTTCGAACGGATTTCGGGATGGCCGTCCGTAAGGACGAACACATGGCCGGTGTGGTCGCAGGCATCGATCCGATTTCACATTCCCGAATCTTCGTCACGCTCGGTTTCGCGCGAGGGCGTAATCGCTGCAGATGAGAGTTCGGGAATGAAATTTGAGTGCAAAGATAATAATTTTGGTGAAATATGGATATACTTCGATGCAGTGAGCCGGTGCAAGACGGGCGGAAACGCTCCGGTCGGGTTTGCGGAAATCGCTTCTGCACCGTAATTTCGAATGGAATCCGGGTATTTCGCAAAACAAGTAAAATGCTTTTGTTTTATTTTGAATTCCTGAATTAAGGGGTCTATTGAAGAGCTGTTAAGTTATTTTCGAAATAAAATGAAATAAAATTATTTCGTTTTATTTTGTTTCCTCGGAAAAAAGTATTTATATTTGTCATGACTTAATTCTTCGACCTATGGACAATACGTACGATGTCATCATCATCGGAGGCGGTGCCACCGGCGCGGGAATTGCCCGAGACTGCTCGCTGCGCGGAATCAGGGCCCTGCTGCTGGAGCGTTCCGATATCTCGACCGGCGCGACCGGGCGCAACCATGGCCTGTTGCACAGCGGCGCCCGATATGCCGTGACGGATCACGAATCGGCCGTGGAGTGTATCCGCGAAAACATGATCCTGCGAAAAATAGCGGCGCATTGCGTCGAGCAGACCGACGGACTGTTTATTTCACTTCCCGAAGACGGGTTGGAATATCAGTCCGTTTTCGTGGATGCCTGCCGCCGGGCCGGGATCCGCGCCGAGGTCATCGACCCGAAGGAGGCGTTGCGCCTCGAACCTTCGGCCAACCCGGCGCTGATCGGTGCCGTGCGGGTTCCCGACGGTGCGGTGGACCCCTTCCGGCTCACCTCGTCGAACATCCTCGATGCCAAGGCTCACGGTGCCGAGATCCGTACCTATACCGAAGTCATGGAGCTGCTGCGCGAGCAGGACCGCATCATCGGCGTCGAGGCCTACGATCACCGGCGCCATTGTTCCGGGAAGTTCTACGCGCAGGTGGTGGTCAATGCGGGAGGCATCTGGGGCCACGGCATTGCCGCCAAGGTGGGCATTACGGTCAGCATGCTTCCGGCCAAGGGGGCGCTGCTGATCTTCGGCCACCGGGTGAACAACCTGGTGCTGAACCGCTGCCGCAAGCCGGCCGACGCCGATATTCTGGTCCCTGGCGATACGATCTCGCTCATCGGAACCACCTCGAGCAAGGTCCCCTACGACCAGATTGACAACATGGTCATCACGCCCGACGAGGTTGACCTGCTGCTGCGCGAGGGCGAGAAGCTGGCTCCGTCGCTGGCCACGACACGCATCCTGCGGGCTTATGCGGGTGTGCGGCCGCTGGTGGCCTCGGACGACGACCCGAGCGGACGCACCGTCAGCCGCGGCATCGTGCTGCTGGACCACGCCACGCGCGACGGCCTCGAGGGATTCATCACCATCACGGGCGGCAAGCTGATGACCTACCGTCTGATGGCCGAATGGGCCACGGATCTCATCTGCAAGAAGATCGGCAACGGCGAGAAGTGCCGCACGGCGGAGATTCCCCTGCCGGGCTCGGCGGAGAGCCGCGAGGAGGTCGACCGCAAGATGCGCAACCGCCCCGTGGCACAGCGGCGTTCGTCGATTTCGCGCCACGGCGATCTGGCCGTGAAGATCGACAGCCGCACGTCGATCCAGAACAGCCTGGTGTGCGAATGCGAGGAGGTCTCGATCGGCGAGGTGGAGTACGCGCTGGAGAACCTTTCGGTGAACAACCTGATCGATCTGCGGCGTCGGACGCGTATCGGAATGGGAACCTGTCAGGGCGAGTTGTGCGCCTGCCGGGCGGCGGGTCTGATGGGGCGTCGCGACCCGATCTGTGCCCGCCGGGCGAAGGCCGATCTGGTTTCGTTCCTGAACGAGCGCTGGAAGGGCATGGAGCCCATTGCGTGGGGCGACACGCTGCGTGAAAGCGAATACATGACGTGGGTCTACGAGAGTGTTTGCGGATTGTCGGACGAAGAAAAAACAGCATCAAAATGAGATTCGATACGGTAATTATCGGTGGCGGACTGGCCGGCATGACGTGCGGCATCCGCCTGGCCGAAGCGGGACAGCGCTGTGCGATCGTCTCGCAAGGACAGAGTGCCATTCACTTTTCGTCGGGGTCGTTCGACCTGTTGGGACACCTGCCCGACGGCACGGCGGTCAGCGATCCCGTGGCGGGCATCGCAACGCTGGCCCGACAGTGCCCGACGCACCCCTATGCCGTGATCGGCGCCGACTCCTGCGCCCGCCATGCCGGGGAGGCTCCGGAGCTGCTGCGCCGGGCCGGCGTCCCGGTTGCGGGCGACAGCCGCCGCAACCACTTCCGGATTACGCCGCTCGGAAAGACGAAGGCCACGTGGCTGACCATCGACGGTTATCTGACCACGGAGGAGGCGGGTCGCCTCCCCTTCCGTCGCGTATGCATCGCCAACATCGAGGGTTTTCTGGATTTCTATCCGGAGTTCATCGCCGAGGAGTTCAATCGCCAGGGCGTGGAGTGCCGTTTCGGCAACTTCAATCACCCCGATCTGGAGCAGATCCGGCGCAATCCGAGCGAGATGCGTTCGGCCAACATCGCCCGGGTGTTCGACCGCGAAGCCAATCTGGAGGCGCTTTCCGAATCGCTGCGCAAGTTGTCCGAGGGATGCGACGCCCTGATCGTCCCGGCCGTAATCGGATTGAACCGCAACGATTCGCTCGCCTATCTGCGGTCGCGGGTCGACACTCCGATCCACCTGCTTCCCACCCTTCCGCCGTCGATTCCGGGCATCCGGGCCCAGCAGGCGCTGCAGCACCGGTTCAGGGCGTTGGGCGGCGAGTATTTTCTGGGCGACAGCGTGCTGCGTGCCGAGACGGAGCAGGGCCGCGTGCGGCGGATCTTCACGGCCAACCACGGCAACATCCCCTTCGAGGCCGAATGCTTCGTGCTGGCGACGGGCAGCTTCTTCAGCAAGGGGCTGGTGGCGACGCCCGACCGGATTGTCGAACCGGTCTTCGGGGCCGATACGGTCTACGCCGGCGGCCGTTCGGAGTGGTATACGCTCCGCTTCTTCGACCGTCAGGCCTACCAGGCCTTCGGCGTCCGCACGGATGCCGGTCTGCGGGTCATGAAGAGTGGCTCGGCGCTCGAAAATCTCTACTGCGCCGGAGCCGGTCTTTCGGGCTTCCATCCCGTGCAGGAGGAGTGCGGCGCGGGTGTTTCGCTCCTTTCGGCCCTCCACGTGGCGGAGCGCATTCTGAAGAATTGACCATCCGATAAAAAGCTATACGACCATGAACATACAGCAGAACAGCGTCAGTGAGAACAATTTCGAACAGTGCATCAAGTGTACGGTCTGCACGGTGTACTGCCCCGTTGCGGCGGTGAATCCCGACTATCCGGGCCCGAAGCAGGCCGGACCCGACGGTGAACGGCTGCGTCTCAAGCGCCCCGACTTCTTCGACAATGCGCTGAAATATTGCATGAACTGCAAGCGTTGCGAAGTGGCCTGCCCCTCGAACGTGCGCATCGGTGACATCATCCAGGCGGCCCGCATCAAGTACGGCCCGCAGCACAACACCTCGCTTCGGAACTTCGTGCTGGCCAATACGGACCTCGTGGGCACGCTGGCCACCCCCTTTGCGCCGATCGTCAACGCCACGGTGAAGCTCAAGCCCGTGCGCGTGGTGATGGACAAGGTGATGGGCATCGACCACCGGCGCATCTTCCCGAGGTACGCCCACGGCACCTTCACGTCGTGGTACCGCAAACATGCCGCCGCCGAGCAGGAGGCCTTCCCGCACCAGGTGGCCTACTTCCACGGCTGCTACGTCAACTACAACAATCCGCAACTGGGCAAGGACCTGCTGCGGATCATGAATGCGCTGGGCTACGGCGTGCAGCTGCTCGACCGCGAGCAGTGCTGCGGCGTGGCGCTGATCTCGAACGGCCTCTACAAGCAGGCGCGGCGCCAGGCCGAGACCAACCTGCGGTCGATCCGCACGTCCGTCAAGGGGCGCAACATGGACGTCATCACCACCTCGTCGACCTGTACCTTCACGCTGCGCGACGAGTATCCCCACCTGCTCGAACTGGAGAATGCCGACGTGCGCGACCACATCGAGCTGGCCACACGCTACATCTACCGTCTGCTCCAGCGGGGCGACATGCAGCTGAAGTTCAAGGATACGACGCCGCTGCGGGTGGCCTACCACACGCCGTGCCACATGGAGAAGATGGGCTGGAGCTACTATTCGATCGAACTGCTGCGGATGATTCCCGGCGTCGAGGTGACGGTGCTCGACTCGCAGTGCTGCGGCATCGGCGGCACGTACGGCTTCAAGAAGGAGAACTACGAGGCCTCGCAGGCCATCGGAGCTCCGCTGTTCCGGCAGATCGAGGCCTCGGGGGCCGACATCGTCGCCACGGACTGCGAGACGTGCAAGTGGCAGATCGAAATGTCGACCTCGAAGCCCTGCGAGCATCCGCTGCATATCCTTGCCTCGCGGCTGGTCTGACACGAGGGATCCGGCTTGCGGCCCGGGGAGCGGATTCCGCCCTGTCGGAGGGGGCTTGCGGAGGACCGCCTGTCAAATTGACCAATTTACCAAAACCAACCACAAACTATTATGAAACAGTACATTCTTGCACTTGATCAGGGGACGAGCAGTTCCCGCGCCATTGTTTTCGACGAGCGAGGTACGACTTGCGCTGTTGCTCAGCGCGAATTCCGTCAGATCTTCCCCAAATCGGGCTGGGTCGAGCACGATCCGCACGAGATCTGGTCTTCGCAGGCGTCGGTGATCGCCGAGGCCATTACGATGATGGACATCAACGGTCTGAACCTTGCCGGTATCGGCATCACGAACCAGCGCGAGACAACCATCGTGTGGGATTCGGACACCGAAGAACCGGTCTACAATGCCATCGTGTGGCAGGACCGCCGTACGTCGGATTACTGCGACGAACTGAAGAACCAGGGCCTTACGGATATGATCCGGCAGAAGACCGGTCTGATCATCGACGCCTACTTCAGCGCCACGAAGATCAAGTGGATTCTCGATAACGTTCCGGGGGCCCGCAAACGCGCCGAGATGGGCAAACTGATGTTCGGTACGGTGGATACGTGGCTGATCTGGCGCCTGACGCGCGGCGAGGTGCACGTGACGGACGTGAGCAACGCCTCGCGTACGATGCTCTTCAACATCCACACGCTGGATTGGGACCAGGAGCTGCTCGATCTGTTCAAGATTCCGCGTTCGATGATGCCCGAGGTGAAGTCCTCGAGCGAGGTATACGGCCATACCAAAACGACGATCTTCGCCCACAAGGTGCCCATTTCGGGCATTGCCGGCGACCAGCAGGCGGCCCTCTTCGGACAGATGTGCACCGAGCCGGGCATGGTGAAGAATACCTACGGCACGGGCTGCTTCCTGCTGATGAACAGCGGCGAGAAGCCGATTCTGTCGCAGAACAACCTGTTGACGACCGTGGCGTGGAAGATCGGCGACAAGGTAAACTACGCCCTCGAGGGAAGTATCTTCGTCGGCGGATCGGTCGTGCAGTGGCTGCGCGACGGACTGGGCGTGATCCACTCCTCGTCGGAGGTCGAGGAGCTGGCTTCGCGCGTGCCCGACACGAACGGAGTCTATTTCGTTCCGGCACTGACGGGCCTCGGCGCCCCGTGGTGGGACCAGTACGCCCGCGGAACGATCATCGGCATCAGCCGCGGCACGACGACGGCCCACATCGCCCGTGCGGCACTCGAGGGTATCGCCTTCCAGACGATGGACATCACGGCGGCCATGTCGCGCGATGCGGGCATTCCGCTCAAGGAGTTGAAGGTCGACGGCGGCGCCTCGCGCAACAACCTGCTCATGCAGTTCCAGGCCGACATTCTCGGTACGAAGGTCATCCGTCCGCAGATCGTCGAGACGACGGCCATGGGCGCCGCCTACCTGGCCGGACTGGCCGTGGGCTACTGGTCGAGCATCGACGAGATCCGCAAGCAGTGGCAGATCGACCGTGTCTTCGAGCCGGCGATGGAGGAGGAGAAGGTCACGGCGGCAAAGGCCGGCTGGGAGGATGCCGTCAAACGCACACTGAGCGACTATACCAAATGATGGCGTTGAGCTCCCGATCCGGAAGCGGTCGGGAGCCCAACCCTTTTGCCTCTTTCGGCGGCCCGGCGCGGCATGGATCGGAACCGCTTGCCGGTTCATCCGGATTTTCCGGGGGCTTCTCCATCCCGAACCCCGAAATCCGGTTTCCGGGCTCTTTATTCCCAAAAATCCAAGAAAACCTAAAACCTGCTGACTTATGAACGACGTCATGTTGAAATGCCTGTTCGAGTTTATCGGTACGGCTATTCTGGTACTGTTCGGTGACGGTGTTGTCGCCTGCACGACGCTGAAGAAATCCAAGGGTGAGAATGCCGGCTGGGTGGTCATCACGCTGGCGTGGGGCCTGGCCGTCATGCTGGGTGTCTTCATTTCGGGCCCCTACTCGGGGGCGCATCTCAATCCGGCCGTGACGCTGGGTCTGGCCGCTGCCGGGACCTTCAGCTGGGCGCTGGTCGTCCCCTATATCGTGGCTCAGATGCTGGGCGGCTTCGTGGGTGCCGTGCTGGTCTACATTTTCTATAAGGACCACTACGATGCCACGTCGGACCCGGCGACCAAACTGGGTACCTTCTGCACGATTCCGGCTATCCGCAACTACGGCCGCAACCTCATCAGCGAAATCATCGGCACGTTCGTGCTGGTCTTCGTCATCCTGGCCCTTTCGATCGACGGCAACACCTCCGAAGTGGGCATGGGAGCACTGGGAGCCTTCCCCGTTGCGATGCTGATCGTGGCGCTGGGCATGTCGCTCGGCGGAACGACGGGTTACGCCATCAATCCGGCCCGCGACCTGGCGCCGCGTCTGGCCCACGCCATCCTGCCGATCAAGGGCAAGGGCACGAGCGACTGGGGTTATTCGTGGGTGCCGGTCATCGGTCCGATCATCGGCGGATTCCTTGCTGCTGCCCTCTATTGCCTGATCTATTGCTACTAAAACCCGAATTGCCATGAAGACCCTGAAACATCTCGCAGCGCTTTGTGCAGCGCTGTTCCTGACGACTGCGGCCTTCGGACAGACCGCCCGCATGCACCTGAACGGGACCCTCCAGAACATGCACTTGTGGCGCGGCCAGCAGGTGGCCGACGGAGGCGTTCTGGCTGCCGACCTGAACGTCGGACTGCTGGACGACAAACTGAAGGTGGGCCTGTGGGGCGGCACCGACTTTACGGGCGACTACAAGGAGTTCGACTACTATGTCTCCTATTCGGTAGCGGGCTTTACGGTGGCCGTGTGGGACATCTTCAACTACTCGCCTGCCCTGCCCTTCAGCAAGGACATCTTCAACTACAACAAACACTCGACGGGACACTTCCTCGATCTGAGCGTGGCCTACGACTTCGACACGAAGTTCGAAGTGCCGCTGCGACTCTACTGGGCGACGATCTTCGCCGGGCGCGATCTGAACCAGGCCGGCCGGAACCGCTATTCGACCTACGTCAATGCGGAGTACAGCCTCTTCCGCGACGAGCACTGGATCGTGGATGTCGGGCTGGGCGGCACGTTTGCCTTCAACCGGGACGGAGCCGACGGCGGCGCGAATTTCTACGGCTACGACGGCATCGACCAGATTTCGCTGCGGGCGACCTACAAGCTGAAGCTGGGACGCTTCGACATGCCGGTCTTCGCTCATGCGATGTGGAATCCCGATCAGCGGGCCGGATATCTGCAGGTGGGAGTCAATCTCTTCGCATTTTGATTATCTTTGCAGACGCATAACCCATCCAACTACGGAAAATGACACTTCGGGAGAGACATAAAACCATTCTGGACCTGCTTCGGGACTCGGGCAGTGTGGATGTCGGGTCGTTGAGCCAGCGGCTGAAGGTATCGGCCGTGACGATCCGCAAGGATCTGGATCAGCTCGAGGAGAAGAAGCTCCTCTACCGCACCCACGGCGGGGCCATTCTGGCCGATCCGTACATTGCCACGCGCAAGGTCTCGGAGAAGGAGAAACTCCACCCCGAGGTCAAGCGCCGCATCGGCCAGCGGGCCGTCGAACTGCTCGCCGCGCAGGATGCGCTGATCATCGCCTCGGGGACGACCGTGCAGGCCTTTGCGCGCTGCATCCCGAACATGAAGATGACGGTGATCACCTCGGCGATGAACGTGGCCATGGAGTTGTTGGACAAACACGATATCGAGATCATCCAGCTCGGGGGCATCATTCGCCATTCATCGGCTTCGGTCGTCAGCGAATATGCCGTGCGGATGCTCGAAAACTTCACGTGCAGCAAACTGTTTCTGGGAGTCGACGGCATTGATCCGACCTACGGTCTGAGCACGACCCATCTGCAGGAGGCGTGTCTGAACCGGGCGATGATCCAGGCTGCGACGAAGACCGTCGTACTGGCCGATTCGTCGAAATTCGGTCGTCGGGGTTTCAGCAAGATCTGCGACATGGGTGACATCGATCTGGTGATTACCGATTCGCGGGTCTCGCCGAAGATGCTCGAGGCGATGAACGAGCAGGGGGTCAAGGTGGCGGTGGTCCCCTACCCCGAGGAGTAACCTTATGCGGCGCCGGGCAAGAGCCGTGCGGGCCAGCCGGTAATAACGACCCTGCTCGTCCTTCTGCAATTCGATCCGGCCCCGTCAGAATGACCGGCCGTTCCGGGGCCGTGGCGGCGGTTGCGGTATCCGGATTCCGCACGGCCCGTGCCGCCGACACTGCGGCTGTCGACAAGACGGCCGCAAGAAGCAGAAATCTTTGCATAAAGATCATGGCATTACGCTTTGTACAAAGCGAACGGTTTTGGGTGAAAGGTTGTTCACTTCGGCGTAAAACGTCCGGAACGGGAGTTCCGGAGGTCCGAATGATCGACAAATACTTGTCTTTTCGGTAGAATTTGATTAACTTTACCAACAACCGAACAACCATAAAACCTCAAAAAGATGAAAAAGTACATTGCGGAAATGATCGGAACGATGGTTCTCGTTCTGATGGGTTGCGGCAGCGCGGCGTTTGCCGGGAGCGTGGCCGGGACCGTAGGTGCCGGAGTGGGCACGATCGGAGTGGCGCTGGCCTTTGGCCTCTCGGTGGTAGCCATGGCCTATACGATCGGCAACCTGTCGGGCTGCCATATCAATCCGGCCATTACGCTGGGTGTCTTTCTTTCGGGACGCATGAGCGGCAAGGATGCTGCATGGTACATGATCTTCCAGGTCATCGGGGCTATCCTCGGCTCGGCGGTACTCTATGTGCTTGTTTCGAGCGGAGCGAACGGAGGTCCGACCACAACCGGCGCGAACAGCTACGGCGAAGGAATGATGCTGCAGGCCTTCCTGGCGGAGATGATCTTCACGTTTATCTTCGTGCTGGTGGTTCTCGGCGCCACGGATGCCAAACACGGAGCGGGCAACTTTGCCGGACTGGCCATCGGTCTGACGCTGGTGCTGGTCCATATCGTCTGCATTCCGATCACCGGGACATCGGTCAACCCGGCACGTTCGATCGGCCCGGCTCTCTTCGAGGGAGGAGCGGCGCTTTCGCAGTTGTGGCTCTTCATCGTGGCCCCGTTTGTCGGTGCGGCTCTGAGTGCCGGGGTGTGGAAACTTATCTCGAACGGCAGGACGGCCTGACAGCAGCCGTTTTGCAAAACACACAACCCCGCTTTCGGTTTCGGAAGCGGGGTTGTTTTCGGATTCGGAGTTCTTGCGCCTCTCCGGGACGGTGATAGACGGAGTCTCTGTCTTTTCTGTTCCTGCATGCAGAGCAACAGCAACAGGAGTTTCAGAGTCTGATCATCCGGGTTTCGCTTCAACCGGCGTCTCAGCAGGTCGATCAGACGGGGCTTCTGTTTTTTGACCGTGATCTCGGCAATCTCCAGCTTTCGGGCAATCTCGGTATTGTGCAAACCCTGCTCAACATGTCGATTGGGACCTGAAGTTGAGCTGCCCCCCCCCGGCTTTTACACAGACGACTGAAGGCTCCGTTCCGGATACAGGTATAGATGAACTCCTTCCATTGCAACGGCGAACGAAACGCTTCATGTCGGTTGCAGGCCTGAAAAATGGCATTCTGCATGCTCTCGGTCTTCACGCTTGCACCCGACTCTCCGCTGCGTTTTTTCCTTCCCCAACGACGCCGTACAGTGCAATTCGATTCGGACTCAAAATGATTGATTAAATCATGAAACGACATGCCATTTTTCTTTTCGGAGAACAGTCCCGGCGGCCTGTGCCGGGAGTCCGAATCCCCTTCTATTCACCCGCGCCGCGCCGATAATCCTCGAGGAAGGCCGAGCAGGTACGTCCGGTCTGCTGCTTGAAGAAACGCATCAGGTGGCTCGGGTCCGAGAAACCGTACGCATCGGCCAGCTGGCTGACGCTGCGCCCCTCGAACAGCAGGTCGTTCTTCACGGCCTCCAGCAGCCGCTGTTTCAGCAGGTGCACGGCCGTGACGCCGAACTGATCCATGACAGCCCGGTTCAAGGTCACGCGGCTCACGCGCAGCATCGAGGCATACTCCTCGACGCGCTGTACCTCACGGATATGCTCTTCGAGCAGCGCCTTGAAGCGGAACGCACAGTTGTTGCGCGGCAACGTCACGGGCAGTCCGTAGGCGGCGGCATAGTCGCGGTTGAGCGTCACCAGCAGGTAGTAAAGCACCGAAACGATCAGGTTGTAGCTGTCCGAAGTCGGGGCGCGCAGCTCCGCCTTGATCTTTCCGAGCAGCCGGAGATACTCCGCAAAGGCCTCCGGCCCGGCATCGAACCACGGCGGCGTGTCGGTCTGGTAGCAGTAGAGCAGGCGGTAGACGAAGAACTTGTCCGCGAGGAACGTGCGCATGAAATCCTCGCGGAAGATCAGAAACGTGTAGTCGAGCTCCGCCTCGTCCGCCAGCCAGCGCTGCTGCTGGTGGGGCGAGAGGAGCAGCACCATGTCGTCGTGCAGCTCGACGCGGCGTCCGCCGAGCAGCAGCACGCCCCGGGCCCGTCTGAGGAAGAAGAACTCGAAGAAGTCGGTCCGGAAGAGCGGATGCTCGGTCAGCACGCCGCGGATCTCTTCGCTGCGGCCCGTATTGATGTAGAAGTCGACGCCGCACTGCGTCTTGCTGAACGGCACGGTGACCAGCCGTCGGGGATTTGTCGTTGTCATCATCGCTCGCATCCGGTTTGTCCGAAGGCAAAGATACGACATCATTTATCAAAATGGCATACATTACCCCCTTTCGGGCATGGTTTTGCACAAAAAATCTTCGGACCTTTACCTCACAAAACATCCGGAATATGAACCAGCAAGAGGAGATCATCCGCGACATCGACGTGCAGAGCGTCATGACCCGTTCGTCGCTGCCCGTGGGCGGCTATTCGGTCAACCCCTACGTGGGGTGTCCTCACGCCTGCAAGTATTGCTACGCTTCGTTCATGAAGCGTTTCACGGGCCACACCGAGCCCTGGGGATCGTTTCTCGACGTCAAGCACTGGAAACCCGTCGGCGATCCGCACCGCTTCGACGGCCAGCGCATCGTCATCGGCTCGGTAACCGACGGCTACAACCCCTTCGAGGAGCATTTCCAGCGCACACGCCATCTGCTTGAGGAGCTGCGCGGCACAACGGCCGAGATTATGATCTGTACCAAGTCGGACCTTGTGCTGCGCGATCTGGATCTGCTGCGGGAGTTCCCGCGCGTGACGGTTTCGTGGTCGATCAACACGCTGGACGAGGCCTTCCGCGCCGACATGGATCGTGCGGTGAGCATCGGGCGGCGTCTCGAGGCCATGCGGCAGGTCTACGAGGCGGGCATCCGCACCGTCTGCTTCGTCTCGCCGATCTTTCCGGGCATCACCGATCCGAAGGCCATCATCGAGCGGGTCCGGGAGTTCACCGACCTCGTCTGGCTCGAAAATCTCAACCTGCGCGGGTCGTTCAAAGCGGCGATCCTGGCCTACATCCGCGAAAAACGCCCCGAACTGATGCCTTTATACGAGGAGATCTACAACCGCCGCCGGACGGATTACTGGCAGGCGCTCGAGCGGGAGATGGCCGCCTATGCCGCCGCAAACGGCCTGCCGTATCGCGTGAACGATTTGCCGTACGGCCGCTCCGAAAAGGGGCATCCGGTTGTGGTCAACTACTTCTACCACGAAAAGATCCGGCTCGGCAACCGTTGACGGGCCCTTTTCGCACCGGAGCCGCAGTCCGGAACCGTGTGACGGACGGGCGCCTGCCGACCGCCTATTGGAGTCGGATAAAGTTGCGGAGGCAGTTGGCCGGGTTGAGCGGCGTCTGGTCGGTCAGTTCGAGCGACCGGACCATGTGGAGCGTTCCCTGCTTGTACTTCTGAAAATGCGCCGAGGCGATATGCTTCTCGTAAGCTGCGCGGCTCGCGTAGGTTTCGAGGATGGTGATCCGGCACGGATTCTCCCGCTCGGCCACGGCATACATCGTCAGCACGCCCGGCTCGGTACGCAGCGAGACCTCGCCCACTTCGGCGGCAAACGCCATATACTCGTCGAGATACTCCGGCCGGACCTCGATCTTCGAAAGGCGTACGATGCCGTCCTCCGCCATTGGCTCCTTGGCGCACATCGACGGCTCGCTGTCGAGCCGCAGACAGCGGCCGATCACCTCGCCCGTGGAGAGGTAGGAGTAGGTCGGGAACTCGAACAGCACGGGCTTCAGCCGCGCGTAGTCGATCCGGCCACGGTCGTCTAACACCTCCGGCGAGGCGTAGGTCGCCGCAATCGAACAGATGAAGTTGTCGAAGCCCTCCGTCTCGTAAATATCCACGACGTCGCACGCCATCGCCAGCGGCGAGCGGTCGATCACCGGCGCGCCGTTCGCGCCCCGATGCCAGGCGAACGCCTGCGACTTGTCCGTGCGGGCACCGCTCACACTCCCCACATAGTCGGCTTCGGGGAGCATCTCATGGCTGACGAGATTGACCGAGAGTTTGCGCGAGGCGCGGATTCCCCGGTTGGTGTAGTGGCTCTGGCTCATGCTGACCAGAATCCGGTCGTGCCCGATAATCCCGACGTGCGCCACGACGAGCCAGTTGACGCGGCCCTCCACCTCGGCCCCGACGACCGTCAGCGGCATGGGATAGAGTGCCAGCGTATTTCCAATGAGTTTCTTTTCCATGGTGATTGTATTTGAAGGATTCGACGGTTGAGTCTGCGCCATGCTGCCGCCCGAGAGCGTCAGGCCCAGCAGCAGGCACGCGAAAGAGATCATGCGGTTTGTCATGGATAGCCGTTTTTTGACGTTTGTACATCGCAAAAGTAGCGGTTCACCCGCTCACGCAGATACCGATACTCCGGAAGTTCATACCCGTTTTACCGAATCGCCCGCCGCCCGATTGGGATTTTGACCGGGATTTGTTAATTTTGTGGAGACAACCCCTCAAGCCTTTTCCCGATGAGCCGGATTCTGAAGATAAACAGCGTGAGCGATTACAGCCGCTGGGTCGGACATACCGACCGTCATCCGCTGGTGAGCGTTATCGACTATGCCGAGGTTTCGCCCATCCGCCACAGTCTGAACAACTACGGCGTCTACGCACTCTTCCTGCGCGACGACGCCAGCGTGGAGCTCGACTACGGCTGCGGCCGCTACGACTACAACCAGGGAACGCTGCTGTGCGTGGCCCCGGGACAGGTGGGCGGCAAGGAGGACAACGGCGAGCGGGTTTCGATTACGGGCTGGGCGCTGCTCTTCCATCCCGATCTGCTGCGCGGCACGCCGCTCGAAAAACGGATCCGCGACTACTCCTTTTTCGACTATCGCGTCAACGAGGCGCTGCACATGACCGACCGGGAGCATGACATCCTGGTTTCGCTGATGCGCCGGATGCGCGAAGAGCTCGACAACGACCGCGACGCGCAGCAGGATGCCATTCTGGTCGGCTACATCGGGCTGGTGCTGAACTTCTGCCAGCGCTTCTACAACCGCCAGTTCCAGACTCGCAAGACGGAGAACTCCGACATTCTGGTCCGCTTCAACCAGCTGCTTGCCGACTATTACGAGCAGCGGCTCCAACTGACCCTCGGACTGCCCACCGTGCAGTACTGCGCCGACCGATTGTGCCTCTCGCCCAACTACTTCGGCGACGTCATCCGGAAGACGACCGGCGAGACGGCCAGCAAACACATCCGCCGGTTCGTGATCCAGCTTGCCAAGGACGGCCTCTCCGCCGGCGAGAGTGTCGCGCAGGTGGCCGACCGCCTCGGATTCGAGTATTCGCAGCACTTCAGCCGCATGTTCCGGCGACAGGAGGGAATCACTCCCTCGGAGTACAGCCGCAGGCGGCGCTCCTGACAAACAGCTGTTCGGCATTCCGCCCCAGAATCCGGTCGGCATACCCGGCCAGCTCCCCGTCGGCAGCGAGCGTCTGTTTCAATCGTTCCAGATTGGCCTGCAACACGGCATCGGGCAGATAGGGATAGTCCGAACCGTAGAGGATATGGTCGGGCGTGGTGATGGTGAGCAGTGCATGCAGAACCTCTGCCGTGGGATTCCCCGCCAGGTCGAAATAGAGGCGCGACAGGTTTGCTTCCCACTCAATCGGTTGCATGCAGCCCTGCGACACCATCGCCGGGAGGATGGATTTCATTCTCGGCAATGCCAGCGGAAGGAACGAACCGCAATGGGGGACGACCACCTTCAGATTCGGGTAACGGACCAGCACGTTCCGCGCCAACATGTTGACCACGGCCCGGGTTGATTCGGCCGGATATTCGTACATGGCCAGCGGTGTGGTGGCGATAATCTCCTCGGGACAGGGCGTCGGGCGGTGCGGATGGAGGATGACGACGGCATGTCGCTCGTTGAGCACCTCCATCAGCGGATCCAGCGCCTCGTCACCCACATACTGTCCCCGGCTGTTGGTCGCCAGTTTCACCCCGTCGGCCCCCAGCGTATCGAGCGCATAGACTGCTTCGCGGATGGCGGCCTCCACGTCGGGCAGCGGCAGCGCGGCACAAAACCGGAACCGGCCGGGGTATCGCTGTTTCAGTTCGGCCGAGGCCTCATTCACACGGCGGATGCAGCGGACCGACTCCTCCGTGTCGCCATAGTAGGGCTGCGGAGCCGGCATCGTCAGCACGGCCGTTCGGATGCCCGCCCGGTCCATGAAGTCGATGTGCCGCGCGGCATCCCACGCAGGCAGCGGGAAACCCTCTTCGAGCTCCGCACCGTGCGCCTTCAGCACCTCGAGATACTCCGGAAGGATGATGTGGGCGTGGAGATCGACCGTCTGCCCGTAAAGGGGCGCCGTCCCGAAAGGCATGCCCGCAAGCAGCAAAGTGAACATTCGCTTTCTCATGTCGCGTGTTTTTTAATGCTCCTCCCGGTCTGCTCCGAGCTCCTCCAGCCAGGCCGGGATGCGGGTTGCCATGCTGCCCAACGAACCGGAGGTGAGCAGCAGCGACTCTTCGAACGTGGCATCGGGAACCAGTGCAGCGGCATCCCGTTCGGAGGTTCCGATGCCGCTGCTCCCGCTGCTGGCAAAGAGAGCGATCCGCTTCCCGGCCAGCAACGCGGCATGATCGTGCAGAAAGGTCTGCATCGGCGAGGCCATGTGTCCGAACCAGATCGGATAGCCGACGAAGATGATCTCATAATCGTCGAAACTTTCGACCGAGGTGGAGATTGCCGGGAAATTGCCCTGTGCAATGGCCTCCAGTTCCGCCTGTGCGCGGTCGAACATTGCGTTGTAGTCCGCATCGTAGGGCACAGCCGGCTCCACCTCCGCCATCTCGCAATCCAATGTGGACTGAAGGGCCCGTGCCATCCGCTCCGTATTGCCCGTGCGGGAGCAGTAGAGGACAAGGTAACGCCCGTCGGCTCCGTTCACGTTGCCGCCTTCCCCGTCGTTCCCGTTGTCCTCGGGCCGGGTTTGTTCCGGCTCGTTCGATGACGGATGGGTTTCGCCGCAGGCCGTTGTCACGGCAAGTGTCGCCAGCAGCAGCCAGGGGATCAAAAACAGCTTTTTCATACGCTTCTCTTTGAATGGTTTGACGCTTTTCCCAGGTCCGGATCGGGAATCGTCTATCTGTACGACTCCCGGTAGATGCGCACGATCTCCTCGTCGCTCATCTGCACCCAGTCGCTGGTGAACATGACGCCCATCACCTCGCGCGTGTTGCGCATCAGCGTCTCGAATTCGTCGGGTGTGATGCCGTAGTCGGACATCTTCAGGTCGGCCACGCCGCAGGCCTCCTGCAGCCGGGTGAGAGCCGTGAGAAAGTCTTCGGGCTTCGAGGCTTCGGGCATTCCCATGGCCTGCGCCATGCGGATGAAACGCTCGTCGCAGGCGTGGTGCTCGATGAAGTATTTGTAGTAGGCCCGGCTGATCATGATCAGTCCTGCACCGTGGGGCAGTGCCGGATGGTAGGCCGAAAGGGCATGCTCCAGTGCATGTTCGCTCGTGATCAGCGTGAGGCACATCACCACGCCCGACAGCGTATTGCCGAAAGCCACGTGGGTGCGGGCCTCCATGTCCCTGCCGTCCTTCACGGCGCGGGGCAGGTATTTTGCCAGATTCTCGATGGCCGTCAGGGCATACATGTCGCTCATCAGGTTCGCACCCCGGGCAATGTAGCCTTCGGTGCTGTGGAACAGGGCATCGAAGCCCTGGTAGGCCGTGAAGGCGGGCGGCACGCTGGCCATCAGTTCCGGATCGACGATCGAGAGGACGGGAAAGAGTGAAGCATCGCCCACGAACGCCTTCTCGAAGGTATCCTCCTTGGTGATGACGCCCGAATTGTCCGTCTCCGAACCCGTTCCGGCCGTGGTGGTAATGGCAATGACGGGCAGCGGACGGACGGCAATCGGATTTCCCTTGCCCGAACCGATGGGCACATAGTCCCAAAGCGCTCCGTCGTTGGTCGCCATCACGGCAATCGCCTTGGTGCAGTCCATCACGCTGCCGCCGCCCAGCGCCACGAGGAAGTCGCAGCCGTGCTCGCGGGCAACCTTTGCCCCGGCATCGACATTGCCGACCGTCGGGTTCGGCATCACGCCGTCGAAGAACACCGTCTCCACACCGGCCTTGTGCAGTTGCTCCTCCGTGCGCGAGAGGTAGCCGTTGGCCCGGGTCGATTTTCCGCTGGAGATCACGATCAGGGCGCGGCGTCCCGGCATCGGCTGTTCACTCAGTTTGTCCAGCATCCCGGCCCCGAACATCACCCGGGTCGGAACATACATGTCGTACATAAGATTGGTTTCCATCTTTTAGAATTGTTTTATGTGAGAATATCTTGTTTGTCTGTCTTTATTTACCCATCGTCTCCCGGACCCGGGCCAGCAGGTTCGGGATATCGAGATGTTGCGGGCACTTGGCCAGGCATTCGCCACACGCGACACACGAGGAGGCCGGGTCGCCGCGCTGAACGGGCGACATCGACACGGTATAGTCGGCCAGCGCCCGCTGCAGGTTGCCGTGCAGCAGGTAGTTGTTGTACACATAGGCGAAGATGTAGCCGATGGCCACGTTGTGCGGGCAGGGAATACACTGGTAGCAGCCCGTGCAGTCGATATGACCCGGCGCTTGGCGGTAGGCCTGGATGGTAGCTCCCAACGCCTCGCGCTCGGCCGGCGAGAGCATGTTCGGCCGGGCCTTGGCGGCATACCTCAGATTCTCCTCCACATCCGCCATGGAACCCATGCCGCTGACCGCCACGCTCACCTCGGGGATATCCCACAGATAGTCCAACGCCCACTCCGCATCGGGCTTGCGGATCCCCGTCGAGGCCAGTGCATCGTGCATCGTCTGCGGCAGACGGGCCAGAAATCCCGTGCGGACGGGCTTCATCACCGCCAGCCCCATTCCGTTGGCTGCGGCATACTTCGGGCCGAGCACCCCTGCCTCGTATTCGTAATCCAGGTAGTTGTGCTGAATCAGGCAGAAATCCCAGGCCGGGGTGTATTCCACCACCTTTTTGAACAGCTGCAGGCTGTCGTGGAACGAGAAGCCCATGAAGCGGATCTTGCCCTGGGCCTTCAGCCGCTCCATCTTTTCGATGAGCCGGTAGGGCAGCACATAATCCTTCCACGCGCGGTGCATGATCATGTGGATATGGTAGAAATCGATCACGTCCGTGCCGATGGTGCGGCGCGACTGGTCGAAGAACTTTTCGAAATCGTCCGCCGATCGCATCTCCCACCACGGCATCTTGGAGGTGACATACACCCGGTCGCGCCAGCCTCCGGCCAAAGCACGGCCCACCGCCTGTTCGCTCTCTCCGCCCAGGTAAACACGCCCCGTGTCAATGTAGTTCACACCGCCCTCGATGGCACGGCGTACCATGGGCGTAGTCTGGTCGAAATCCACGTGACCGTTCTTCATCGGCAGCCGCAGCATGCCGAAACCCAGCGCCGAGACCTTCACGCCGGTCCGCCCCATCGGGCGGTACTGCATCTGCGGACTGTAATTGAGAATCTCTCTCGACAACCGCTCCCGTACGGTTTGTTTTTCAACCTCCTGCGCCAGGGCTTTCGGACCGATTATCGCACTGGCAGCTGCGGCAAAAAGTCCGCTTTTAAGAAAATCGCGTCTATCCATATCGCTTTCCGTTTATCTGTTCCGACCCCCGGTCAGACAGAATTGTGGCCGTTGTGTCTGCTGCAAAGGTAATCCGACGGGGTGCAAACCGACGTAACGATTTCATGGAAGAATGTGCGGCTTTTACGGATTTTGGTTGAATATGGATCCAATTAAGGTGTGAGACAATTGCTGCCTTTTGTTTTAACAGGAGAGTAAGAATACAGGGCGGTCGGATTTCTGCTCACCTTTTTCCGTCCGCGGACAACTTGCACAACAAAAGGGAGAACCTTACGGCTCTCCCTTTTTCTGGCCCCTCTGGCCCCCTCTAGAGCGGAAAACGGGATTCGAACCCGCGACCCTCAGCTTGGGAAGCTGATGCTCTACCGACTGAGCTATTTCCGCATTACGGAGTACAAAGATACTCCGAATTTTTGAAAAGTCAAGTTTTCGGACGATGAAAATCCCCTATCGGAGTAAATTTTTCAACGCCTTGCAGTTTTCGGCATTCGCCACACTCTTGCCTTCGGGCGAGTAGAGATAGTCGAGCCGGTTGCGGAAATGTTCTTCGACTTTCGACCGAATGATCTTCATCGTGCTGTTCACCAGTCCGTTCTGCTCGGTGAACGGTTCGTCGACAATGGCCAGACCTGCCGGGAGCCAGCGTTCCGGGAACTCACCGGCATGAGCACCTCCTGCGCGATATTTGTCGATTTCGGCAGCCAGTATCTTTGCCGCTTCGGCCGGACGAGCCTCTTCAGCCACCTTGCGTTGATCCAATTCGTGCCGCAACGCTTCGGCATTCGGTACGACGATGGCCCCCGTGAAGGGACTCTGATTGTTGTAGATGATGATCTGATCGATGTAGGGTGAATTGTCGACAATGGCCTCTTCCATCCCTTCGGGGCTGTACTTTTCGCCGTCCGAGGCGATCAGCAGGCTCTTGAAACGGCCCAGAACGTAGAGGAACTCGTCCTGCGAGACATACCCCATGTCGCCCGTATGGAGCCACCCGTCGCGAATGACCTCGGCCGTAGCCTCGGGGTTTTTCCAGTAACCGGCCATGACGTTTTCGCCGCGAATGATGATCTCCCCTTTCTCGCCGCGCGGGAGTTCACGCCCCTGCTCGTCGACGATCTTCAGCTCGAGCGGAATGAGGATCTTGCCCGACGACCCGAAGCGGTGCCAGTGATACTTGGGCGAGTTGGTCGAGATGACGGGCGTAGCCTCCGAGAGGCCGTAGCCCTGGAACATCGGGATGCCGATGGCGTAGAAGAAACGCTGCAGCTCGGCATCGAGCAGTGCGCCGCCGCCGATGAAGAACTTCATGCAGCCGCCGAAGGCCTCGCGGACCTTGCGGAACAGCACGATGTCGAAGAGTGCGACCAGCGGTTTGAGCAGGAAACGCCAGCCGTGCCCCTTGCTGTACCCGTCGCAGTTGTAGGCGTAGTCGACCTTCAGGGCCATTCGGAAGAGCCGCTCGACAAAGGGACCCTTCGCGCGGATCGAGCTTTCGATGTTTTTGCGGAAATTCTTGGCCAGGGCTGGCACCGAGAGCAGGAAATGGGGCTGTACCTCGTGGATGTTGAGCGGGATGTTCTTGAGGGTTTCCATCGGGGTTTTGCCGATCTGGACCGTAGCGACCGAGGCACCGCAGGCGATCATGATGTAGAACCCCACGACGTGGGCGAAACAGTGGTCGAGCGGCAGGATGATGAGCGTACGGTAGTGCGACGGAATGTCGATTCGCGAGAGCGACTGCTCGACATTGGCCGTGTAGTTGCGGTGTGTGAGGACAACGCCCTTGGGGTCGGCCGTCGTGCCGGAGGTATAGGTGATCGTGGCGTAGTCGTCGTTCTCGATGGCCTGCCCGATCTTCAGGAACTCCTCCTTGTGCTTCGAGAGGTAGTCGCGGCCCAGCCGGCGGAGGGTTCCGTAGGCGGTTTCGCCCGTTTCGAGCGGAATGTGTCCGAAGACGATGATGTGCTCGACCTGGGGCAGTTCGGCGCGGATACGGCGGATTTTGGGCAGCTGATACTTCGAGACGAAGAGGGCCTTGACCTCGGCATGGCGCAGGCGGAAGAGCAGATCGTTCGACTCTTCGAGCTTGACCGAGAGCGGCACGCTGATCGCCCCGGCGTAGAAGAGCCCCAGTTCGGAGATGATCCAGGCATTGGAACCTTCGGCCAGAATGGCGACCTTGTCCTTGGGACGGATCCCGATGGATGCGAGACCGGCTCCGACCTCCAGAGCAAGCTCTTTGGTTTCGGCATAGGTTGTAGGCTCGAACTTGTGGTGACGTTTTTCGAGCAGGAAGGTCTTCCCGCCATACTTTTCGACGGAGGCCTCGAAGAGGTCGATGATGGTTTTCTTCATGGTTTTCAATCCATTTTCAACACGGCGAGGAATGCCGATTGGGGGACTTCGACGTTGCCGATCTGCCGCATGCGTTTTTTGCCCTTCTTCTGTTTTTCGAGGAGTTTGCGTTTTCGGGAGATATCGCCGCCGTAACACTTGGCGGTGACATCCTTGCGGACGGCCTTGACGGTTTCGCGGGCAATGATCTTGGCACCGATGGCGGCCTGGATGGCGATATCGAACTGTTGGCGCGGGATGAGCTCCTTGAGTTTCTCGCACATCTTGCGGCCGAAGTCGTAGGCATGGTCGGTGTATGTGAGCGATGAGAGGGCGTCGACGGGTTCTCCGTTCAGGAGGATGTCCAGCTTGACGAGTTTCGAGAGCTGGAACCCCGTCCGGTGATAGTCGAACGAGGCGTACCCCTTTGAGATGCTCTTGAGCTTGTCGTAGAAGTCGAAGACGATCTCCGAGAGGGGCATGTCGAAGTTGACCTCGACGCGGTCCTGGGTGATGAAGGTCTGGTTTTTCATCACGCCGCGCTTGTCGATGCACAGTTTGATGACGTTTCCGAGGAACTCCGACTTCGTAATGATCTGGGCCAGAATATAGGGTTCCTCGATTTTGGCGATTTTCGTGATTTCGGGCAGACCGGAGGGGTTGTGTACCTCGACGACCTCGCCCTGGGTGGTGGTCACGCGGTAGGAGACGTTCGGGACGGTGGTGATGACGTCCATGTCGAATTCGCGGTAGAGGCGTTCCTGAATGATCTCCATGTGGAGCAGTCCGAGGAAACCGCAGCGGAATCCGAATCCGAGGGCGAGTGAGCTTTCGGGGTCGAACGTCAGCGAGGCGTCGTTGAGCTGGAGTTTTTCGAGCGAAGCGCGCAGATCCTCGTACTGGTCGGCCTCGACGGGATAGACGCCGGCAAAGACCATCGGCTTGACATCCTCGAAACCGGCAATAGCCTCGTGTGCGGGATTGGCCACCGAGGTGATCGTATCGCCGACCTTGACATCGGCCGATGTTTTGATTCCCGAGCAGATGTAGCCGACGTCTCCGGCGCGGATTTCGTCGCGGGGCTGCATCTTGAGCTTCAGGACGCCGACCTCGTCGGCATCGTACTCGCTGCCCGTGTTGAAGAACTTGACGTGCTCGCCCTTCCGGATCGTGCCGTTGAAGACGCGGAAATAGGCGATGATACCGCGGAAGGGGTTGAACACCGAGTCGAAGATCAGGGCCTGCAACGGGGCGTTGTCGTCACCCTTCGGAGCGGGGATGCGCTGGACGATGGCCTCGAGAATCTCCTCGACGCCCAGCCCCGTTTTGCCCGAGGCGAGTAGAATATCCTCTTCCTTGCAGCCGATCAGGTCGATGACCTGATCCTTCACCTCGTCGATCATGGCCGACTCCATGTCGATCTTGTTCAGCACGGGGACGATCTCCAGATCGTGGGCAACGGCCAGATAGAGGTTCGAGATGGTCTGGGCCTGAATTCCCTGCGTGGCGTCGACGACGAGCAGGGCGCCTTCACACGAGGCGATTGCGCGCGAGACTTCGTACGAAAAGTCGACGTGTCCCGGCGTGTCGATCAGATTGAGCGTATAGTGCTGTCCGTCGCGGGCCGTGTACTCCATTTGAATGGCGTGGCTCTTGATGGTGATCCCCTTTTCGCGTTCGAGGTCCATGTCGTCAAGCACCTGGGCCTGCATTTCGCGCTGGTTCAGGGTGTTGGTTTTCTCCAGCAGGCGGTCGGCGAGCGTGGATTTGCCGTGGTCGATATGGGCTATGATGCAAAAGTTGCGGATATTTTTCATAAAAGCGTGTGAAATCTCACGCAAAGATACTAAATATTTTGAATTATAAAGGAATTGAGGGCGAAATGGATTTGTAAAAATAATTAAAAACGTTTATATTTGCGAACTGCAAACAGGTTAAGTTCAGGTTCATATGTTAAGCAGACAGATCGCGACCAAGCTCCGGGGTTACGAAACCCCGTTTTACCTTTACGATACGGCCCTGCTTCGCCAGACGCTGGAGAGCGTCGTATCGGAGTCGAACAAGTACGGCTACAAGGTGCATTACGCCATCAAGGCGAACTACGACGATCACCTGCTCTCGATCATCCGCGAATACGGGCTCGGCATCGACTGCGCGAGCGGCAACGAGCTTCGCAAGGCGATCGAGGCGGGCTTCGCCCCGAAAGGGATCGTCTATGCGGGCGTTGGCAAACGCGACAAGGAGCTGCGCTATGCGATCGAACAGGGCATCCTGGCGATCAACTGCGAGTCGATCCAGGAGCTGGAGCTTGTGGACCGTTTTTCGGCCGAGGCCGGAAAGGTGACGGAGGTGGCCCTGCGCATCAATCCGGATATCGACCCGAAGACCAATCACTGCATTGATACGGGCCAGGCCGACAGCAAGTTCGGCATTTCCTATGAAGAGGTGCTTGAACATGCCGAAGAGATCCGTTCGTTCACCCACCTGCGCGTCGTGGGTCTCCACCTGCACATCGGTTCGCAGATCCGCGAACTGCACGTCTTCGAGCACATGTGCAACAAGGTGAACGTCATCGTCGAGAACCTCGAGCGATTGGGTTTCGAGCTGCGCTTCGTCGACGTGGGCGGCGGTCTGGGCGTGAACTACGACGTACCGGAGAACGAGCCGATCCCGAACTTCGCCTCGCTCTTCTCGATTGTCCACAACCACCTGCGTGTGGGCGACCGGGAGGTTCACTTCGAATTCGGCCGTTCGATCGTGGCCGAGTGCGGCGAGCTGATCACGACGGTCCTATTCAACAAGACGACGGCCACGGGACGCAAGCTGCTGATCGTCGACGCCTCGATGACCGAACTGATCCGCCCGGCGCTGTACGGCGCCTACCACAACATCGAGAACATCACGGCACCGGACGACGCCCCGACCGATAAATATACGGTCGTCGGGACGGCGTGCGAGTCGACCGACGTCTTTGACGAGAACGTGACGCTGCGCCGCTCGCAGCGGGGCGACCTGCTGGCGATCAAGTCGGCCGGGGCCTACGGCATGTCGATGGCCTCGCGCTACAACCTGCATGACCTCCCGGGCGCAGTTTACAGCGACGAGATCGAATAACGGAGTGTACTACCCTCCCCGACCGAAGGCGGCCCGACGGCCGCCTTCCTGCTGTTTTGAAACGACGAACGCAATACGCATACCATGTGGTTGACCCTTGCCTTTACCTCGGCCGCGTTGCTCGGCCTCTACGATGCCGCCAAGAAGCAGGCATTGACCAATAACGCCGTACTTCCGGTACTGCTGCTCAATACGCTGTTTTCCACGCTGTTTTTCGTTCCGGCCATCCTCTCCGCGGAGTTCGGCCTGGGGTGGTTCGACGGCACGCTGCTCGAGGCCTCCCGGGGAACGGCCACGGCCCACGGACTGGTGATCCTCAAGTCGGTGATCGTCCTCACGTCGTGGATCTTCGGCTATTTCGGCATGAAACACCTGCCGATCACGATCGTGGGGCCGATCAACGCCACGCGGCCCGTGATGGTGCTCGTTGGGGCCTTTCTGATCTTCGGCGAACGGCTGAACGCCTACCAGTGGATCGGCGTGGCGCTGGCCCTGGTATCGTTGTTCCTGCTGAGCCGCTCGAGCCGCCGCGAGGGGGTCGACTTCACCCATAACCTCTGGATTCTCTTCATCGCCCTGTCGGCCGTCACGGGTGCCGTGAGCGGCCTTTACGACAAATATATCATGTCGCGCCTCGATCCGGTCTTCGTGCAGAGCTGGTACAACCTCTACCAGTTTGTGATGATGGCCGTCGTGGTCTGTATCCTGTGGCTGCCGCGACGGGGCCACACGACACCTTTCCGATGGAGCTGGGCCATTCCGCTGATCTCGGTTTTTCTGACGCTGGCCGACTTTGCCTACCTTTACGCGCTGCAGGACCCCGACGCGATGATCTCGATCGTCTCGATGATCCGCCGGGGCTCGGTGGTGGTCTCGTTCCTGTGCGGTGCGGTGTTGTTCCACGAACGCAACCTGCGTTCGAAGGCCGTTGACCTGGCCTTCATTCTGGTGGGTATGATCTTCCTGTGGCTGGGCTCGCGGTAGATCCGATCGGGGTGGATAAAAAAAAGAGCGGACTGCCCGGTTTGCAGTCCGCTCTTTTCATCTTCGAGAGCCGCTTCAGATGAGCTTCTCCAACTGATTGACCGTCTTGGCGATCTCGGCATCCGACGGCGTGTAGTCTTTCAGAGCTCCGGCCAGATACTGCTCATAGGCATAGAGGTCGATGACGCCGTTGCCCGAGAGGTTGAAGAGGATCGTCTTCTCGCGCCCCTCCTCTTTGGCCTTCAGGGCCTCGCGGATCGTTGCGGCGATGGCGTGGGTCGACTCGGGTGCGGGGATGATCCCCTCGGTGCGGGCGAAGAGGACTCCGGCTGCCAGCGTCTCGTTCTGCGGAATGGACTGCGCCTCGATCAGTCCGTCCTTGAGCAGCTGGCTGACGATCGACCCGGCGCCGTGGTAGCGCAACCCGCCGGCGTGGATGTCCGAGGGCTGGAAGTTGTGGCCCAGCGTATACATCGGCAGCAGGGGCGTGTAGCCGGCCACATCGCCGAAGTCGTACTGGAACTGCCCGCGGGTGAGTTTCGGACAGCTTTCCGGCTCTACGGCAATCATGCGGATCTTTTTGCCTTCGGCGAAGTTCTTGCGCAGGAACGGGAAACTGATTCCGGCGAAGTTGCTGCCGCCGCCGAAGCAACCGATCACCATGTCGGGTTCGGCGTCGGCCATCTCCATCTGCGTGACGGCCTCCTGCCCGATGACGGTCTGGTGCAGCAGCACGTGGTTCAGGACGCTGCCCAGACAGTAGCGCGTATCCTCGGGGCTGCGCAGTGCCATCTCGACGGCCTCGGAGATTGCCAGCCCGAGGCTTCCCGAACCGTCGGGATCCCGTTTGAGGGCGGCTCGGCCCGACTCGGTGATGGTCGACGGGGAGGCCAGACACTCGGCGCCCCAGGTGTTCATCATCAGCCGCCGGTAGGGTTTCTGGTTGTAGCTGACCTTGACCATGAAGACCTTCAGATCGATGCCGAAGTGCTTGGCGGCGAAGGCGATCGAGGCGCCCCACTGCCCGGCGCCCGTCTCGGTGGTCAGATGTTTGATTCCCTGTTTGTAGTTGTAGTAGGCCTGCGGCACGGCGGTGTTGGGTTTGTGCGAACCGGCGGGCGAGACGCTTTCGTTCTTGAAGAAGATTTTTGCCGGGGTGTCGAGGGCCTTTTCGAGGGCGTAGGCCCGCACGAGGGGCGTAGGTCTCCAGATGCGGTAGATCTCCTGCACCTCTTCGGGGATGTCGATGAAGCGTTCGGTGGACATCTCCTGGTCGATGAGCTCTTCGGCGAAGATAGCCGACATCTGCTCCTTGGTGACGGGTTGTTTGGTGGCGGGGTTGAGTGGCGGCAGGGGTTTCGTCGGCATATCGGCCACGATGTTGTACCATTGCGTGGGCATTTGGCTCTCGGAGAGACAGAATTTCTTGGTTTTCATAACAAATGTGATTTAATTTAAAGGGTTTGTCGGAAGGAGTGAATGAAAAAAGCCCGTTGCTTACCTTCGTAAACAACGGGCTTCGGTCTCTGCTATCGGGTGATCACCATACACGCGACGAGGCGCACTCATTGTTCACGAGCGTCAACGGGTGCCACCACCAAGCCTGTATGTTGAAGTTAAGAAGCATCTTTTTTATCGAACTTGCTTTCCACAAATATAAGGGATCGGAAAGAGAAAAGCAAATTTTTTACGAATTATTTTTGATACCTCATATATAAGGGGCTTCAAAATGAAATCGCGTCGTAAAAGCGGCGTACTTTCGGGAAAAATTACTATTTTTGCATGATAATCTGCAAAATCAAAACACGACGATATGAATATTTCGTACAACTGGCTCAAACGCTACCTCGCGACGGACCTTTCGGCCGAGAAGATTGCCGAGGTGCTTACGGAGATCGGCCTGGAGGTCGAGGGCTTCGAGAAGATCGAAACCGTCAAGGGCGGCCTTGCGGGAGTTGTTGTCGGCCAGGTGCTGACGTGCGAGATGCACCCCGATTCGGACCACCTGCACGTAACGACGGTCGACGTCGGCGAGGGCGAACCGCTGCGGATCGTCTGCGGCGCCGCCAACTGCCGCACCGGGCTTAAGACGCTCTGCGCCAAGATCGGCGCGGTGCTCTACCCCAACGGCGGCGACGAGGAGTTCAAGATCAAACGCTCGAAGATCCGCGGCGTGGAGTCGCTCGGCATGTTGTGTGCCGAGGACGAGCTGGGCATCGGCTCTTCGCACGAGGGCATCATCGAACTTCCGGCCGACGCCCCCGTGGGCATGAGCGCCAGGGAGTTCTTGCACATCGAGGACGACTATCTGATCCAGATCGGCCTGACCCCCAACCGGGTGGATGCCGCCTCGCACATCGGCGTGGCGCGCGATCTGGCGGCGTGGCTTCGCAGCCGCGGCGAGCAGGCCGAGGTGAAGTGGCCCGACGTCTCGGCCTTTGCCGTGGACAACCACGATCTGGAGGTGAAGATCCGCGTCGAGAACGAGGAGGCCGCCCCGCGCTATACGGGCGTGACGGTTACGGGCTGCAAGATCGGCCCCTCGCCCGAGTGGATGCAGAACTGCCTGCGGGCCGCCGGCATCAACCCGAAGAACAATCTGGTCGACATCACGAACTTCGTCCTCTTCGAACTGGGGCAGCCGCTGCACGCCTTCGACGCCGACAAGATCGAGGGACACGAGGTAGTGGTCCGCACGTGCGAGGCCGGAACGCCGTTCGTGACGCTGGACGGCGTTGAGCGCAAACTGACGGACAAGGATCTGATGATCTGCTCGGCAGAGCGGCCGATGTGCCTGGCGGGCGTCTTCGGCGGACTGGATTCGGGCATCAGCGACACGACGACCAACGTCTTCATCGAGAGCGCCTACTTCAATCCGGTGTGGGTGCGCAAGACGGCCAAGCGTTTCGGACTCAATACCGACTCGTCGTTCCGCTTCGAGCGGGGCGTCGACCCCAATCTGCAGATCTACGCCGCCAAGCGGGCCGCGCTGCTGATGAAGGAGTTGGCCGGCGGCCGGATTTCGAGCGACATTACGGATATCTACCCGCATCCGATCCGGGATTTCGTCTTCGACTTCTCGATTTCGCGGGCCCGGGCGCTGATTGGCAAGGAGATCCCCGAGGAGACGATCCGCACGATTCTGGCGGCCCTCGAGGTGAAGATTCTCGCCGAGAAGGGCGACGTGCTGACGGTGGCCGTACCACCCTACCGCGTCGACGTGCAACGCGAAGCCGATCTGGTGGAGGATATCCTGCGCATCTACGGCTACAACAACGTCGAGATCCCCTCGCGGGTCCGCTCGACGCTCTCCTATGCGCCGAAACCCGACCGCATGAAGCTGATGAACCTGGCGGGTGATTTCCTGACCGACAACGGCTTCACGGAGATCATGTCCAACTCGCTGACTCGGGCGGCCTATTACGAGGGTCTGACTGCGTGCCCGGCCGACCGCTGCGTGCGGATCATGAATCCGCTGAGCGCCGATCTGAACGTGCTGCGTCAGACGCTGCTCTTCAACATGATGGAGGCCATTGCGCTGAACATCAACCACAAGAACGGTGATCTGGAACTCTACGAGTTCGGCAACTGCTACTTCTACGACGCCGCCAAACGCACGGAGGAGAACCACCTGGCCGCCTACTCCGAGGAGTACCGGCTGGCGGTGGCCGTCACCGGGACGACCGAGCCCCAGTCGTGGAACACGAAACCCGTGAAGGCCTCGTTCTTCACGCTGCGGGCCGTGGCCGAGAAACTGCTGCGCCGCTTCGGACTGGACATCTACGCACTGAAGACCTCCCCGATCGAGAGCGACCTCTTCAGCGAGGGGCTCGTGATGGAGCTCAACGGCAAACGGCTGCTCGAGATCGGCACCGTGGCGTCGAAGATCCGCCGAATGACCGATGTCAAGCAGGAGGTCTACTACCTGGAGTTGAACTTCGATCTGCTCTGCAAGTCGACCAAAAAACTGAAGATCACGGCCGAGGAGCTGTCGAAATACCCCGAGGTAAAACGCGATCTGGCCCTGCTGGTCGACCGTCAGATGACCTTCGCCGCCCTGCGCGAGGTGGCCTTCTCCACGGAGCGCAAACTGCTCAAGAGTGTCTCGCTCTTCGACGTCTACGAAGGCGACAAACTTCCGGAGGGGAAGAAATCCTACGCCCTGAGCTTCGTGCTCGAGGACAAGAGCCGCACACTGGACGACAAGACCATCGAGCGGGTGATGGCAAATCTGGTCCGCCAGTTCGAACAGCGCTGCGGCGCTACGGTTCGCGCCTGACCCGGGGGCCGAGAGAGAGGGGGCAAAAGAGGCGAGGAGGCTGGAGAAGCAAAGGACCGGAGAAGTGAAGGACCGGAGAAGCGAAGGACCGGAGAAGTGAAGGGCCGGAGAAGCAAGGGTCAGTGTAGTGAGAGGTGGTGAAGAAAGAAAGCCGGTGATACGAACCGGATTCCAGATCTTCGAACCTGCCCTAATAACAGTATGGAGGAACTGCCGACGTGGCGGTTCCTCATTTTTTTGTCCGAAAAGGTGAAAAAGAGCGCCGAAGCACTTCTTGAAACCGGAATTTATGCGTAATTTTAGGCGATCCAAAAACGCAAAACAATGAAATCACGAAATCTGACCTGGCTGTGTGCCGGTCTGCTTGCCCTGAGCAGCTGCGCTCCACAGGGCGCTGCGCAACCCGAAACGACGGCTCCGACGTCGGAGAATGCGGTGATCGAGACGATCCTTGCGCGCCGCAGCATCCGCCGCTACACAACACAACCCGTCGAACGCGAGAAACTCGAACTGATCGTCAAATGCGGCATCAACGCCCCGAGCGGTCTGAACAAACAGCCGTGGGAGGTCCGCGTGGTGGACAATGCGGCCTATATCGACTCGTTGACGGCCCTCTACGTGAAGGCCAACCCGAAGGTGGCCGAGGATACGACCTTCCGCAACATGTTCCGCAATGCTCCGGCCGTGATCTTCATTGCCTCGCCGTCGAACGGCAGCGGACAGTTGGATTGCGGACTGCTGGGAGAGAACATGGTCCTTGCGGCGCAATCGCTCGGCTTGGGCACCTGCTGCCTGGGCGGTCCGACCCGCTTCATGAAGGAGGCTTCCGAGGCGGCGCCCTACCTTGAGAAACTGGGTTTCTCGGAGGATTATACGCTGCTCTACGCCATTGGTGTGGGTTATCCGGACGAATCTCCGGCCGCCAAACCACGTGACGAGTCAAAGGTCCGCTTCATTGACTGATGCTTCGCGGGACACGACATAACCGCTCGACGCGGCCGGATCCGATCCGCGAACCCGAGCTCTTCCCCGCAGACGAAATCCCGGCGACGAACTTCTCGTCGCCGCTTTCGTCTTCGGCCGGGCCCGATGGACCGCCAAACGCCGAGGTGCCGCTGCCGCCCGACCGGAATGCAATCCCCGACGAGTCGATCTCTTCGGACGATGGCCTGGAGACCGCGCAGACGGAGAGCCACACGCCGCCGACCGATCCGGTGCCGACGGACGAGTCGTTGCCGGCCGACGATTTTGCGCCGCTCTTTGCCCGGCTGGCCCGATCGGCATTCCGAAGCCGCTTCCGCCTGCGCACGACGGAACGTACCTATATTGAACGCATCGGCTTCCCAACACTCCGCCGCCACGCCGAAGAGTTCGTCCGCATGCGGCTGGCTCCGGCCCTGCCGCCCAACGACGGCCGTCAGACCCCGATGCGCGGCCATCCGGTCTTCATCGCCCAGCACGCCACGGGTTGCTGCTGCCGGGGCTGCCTGTCCAAATGGCACGGCATTCCGGCGGGGCGACCGCTGACCGAAGCCGAACAACGCTATATCGTCCGCGTGCTGCTGACGTGGATCTTGCGCCAACTCGGCCGCTGATCCCTGCTTCGGGCCCCGATCCGCATACGGACCGCCGACACCATTCGCCCGACTTCCCCCGCTTTCTCCCCTCCCCCGTCCGATTGAACCAATCTCTACCCATCACGAAATGCCCGTCCGCAAGATCATACACGTCGACATGGATGCCTTCTTCGCCTCGGTCGAACAGCGCGACAACCCCGCCCTGCGGGGGCGTCCGATCGCCGTGGGCTACGACGGACCGCGTGGTGTGGTGGCTACGGCCAGCTACGAGGCGCGCCCCTACGGCGTACATTCGGCCCTCTCGTCGACCGTGGCCCGTCGCCTCTGCCCCGAGCTGATCTTCATTCCGGCCCGCTTCGAGGTCTACAAGGCCGTCTCGCAGCAGATCCGGGCCATCTTCCGCGACTATACCGACCTGGTCGAACCGCTCTCGCTGGACGAGGCCTTCCTCGACGTTACGCATCTCCGCTCGGCCACCCTTGTGGCGCGCGAAATCAAGTCGCGGATCCTCGCCGAGACGCACCTCACGGCTTCGGCCGGGGTTTCGGTGAACAAGATGCTGGCCAAGATCGCCTCCGACTACCGCAAACCCGACGGATTGTTCACCATCGCCCCGGCGCAGATCGACGACTTTGTGGCGGGCCTTCCGGTCGAACGCTTTTTCGGAATCGGGGCCGTCACGGCCGAGAAGATGCACAACCTGGGGATCCGCACGGGAGCCGACCTGCGCCGGTGGGAGGAGTCGGCGCTGGTCCACCACTTCGGCAAGGCAGGCCACCTGTACTACGGCTATGCGCGGGGAATCGACGACCGGCCCGTGACGCCGAACCGCATTCGCAAGTCGCTGGGAGCCGAGACCACCTTTGCCGAGGATACCGACGACCGGCTGCGCCTGCAGGATGAGCTCGCCGGGGTCCGCGAGGAGGTCTGGACCCGTCTGGAGCGCCACGAATTCCGGGGTAAGACCGTGGTGCTGAAACTCAAATACGATAATTTTCAGCAGATCACCCGTTCGCGGACGCTCCTTTCGGCCGTTGAATCCGAACCGCAGCTGGCCCGGATTGCGGAGGAGCTGCTGGCCGGTGTCGATTTTCACGGCCGCAAGGTCCGGCTCATCGGTCTGACGGTGGGCAATACGCCCGACGCCGACGCCGACTGCATCCAGCTGCGCTTCGACTTCTGACCCATGCCGGTCGCATCCCGGATTTTCCGAACTATCCGACGGCTTCGTCCGGGGCCACAGCCTCGCAGCGGCCTCCACCCATGACCCCGACACAAAAAAGGCGAATAACGACAGCCTGCCGTTATTCGCCTTTTGCCTGATGCTCCGAATGTTTACAGCTTTGGATATACCTGCGGCGACAGGATGACCACATAGGGAGAGCTGTTGCCGTTGCATGTCGAGACGATCCTGACGGCCTTGACCGCCCGCTTCGGCTGGAAGGTGATCCGGCCCATCACCAGCTCTCCGAGCCGTTCGAAATGTTCCCCGTCGTACGACACTTCAGCATAACCGGTCAGAATAATGGCCCTGGGCAGTTGCCGATAGCCGGTCTGCAGCATCATCTGGCGGCAAACGACCGGTTTTTCGAACGTGTAGCGGATCCAATCCTGCTGACCGCAGGTACGAGCCGTGTAGGACATTCCGCGGTAGGTCGAGGCGTTCGTATAGGGGAAGCGGCTGTTTTCCTCCATCGAGGATTCGATCCGCAGGGCCGGCCGGATGGTCTTCCAGCGCGAATCGTCGGCCACATAGGGGCTTCGGGCCGTGCCGTAACGGCTGAAGAAGCGGTAGCGCCAGGGCTCCGACGTGCGGATCGGCTCCTCGTAGCGGAGCTCCTCGTCCGAGCCGTCCACCACATAGAAGATCTCCGAATCGTCGTCGACCGTGACTTTAAGCAGCCCCTCGCCGCCCTTTGCCCCCGAGAAGGAGAGCTTCGGCGGGAAGAGCCGGAAGCGGATCCCCATGGCCGCCATCCGGTCGTAGTGCATCGTTCTGAGCTCCTTGTAGTAGGCATCCCACCCCTCCTCGTTGCCGCTCCAGGCGATGCGCGAAAGAGCGCAGATGCGCGGGAAGGTCATGTAGTCGAGGTAGTCGGGCTTTTCGGGTTCGTGCGAGACGTAGGCTTCGCTCCAGAAGGCGCCGGAGAGCCCGACGACACGGCTCATCTGCTCATCGGAGAATCCTTCGCCAGCGAGCGTGAATCCGTAGGTTTTCCGGGCATCGAAAATGCCGGCCCAGTTGTGCCCGTCTTCGAGTGGAGACTGCCGCATGTCGAAATAGAAGGCGGCGGCGGGCATGATGACGGTGTGGTATCCCTTGGCCGTAGCGTCGAGATCGGCCTTGACATCCTTCCATCCGTGAACCCGGCTCTCGCGGGAGAGCTCTCCGGTCCGGACCGCTTCGTTCCAGACGGCCGGACGCTTGCCGTACCGGCGGAGAATCTCCGCCATGCGCTCCATGAAGAGATCCTCCAGCTGGTGGGGATCGGTCATCCCCTCCCGGCGCATCAGCGCCTGACAGTCGGGGCACTGTTTCCATTGCGACATGTCGACCTCATCGCCGCCCACATGGACGTACTCCGAAGGGAAGAGCTCGCAGATTTCACCCAGAATATCCTCCAGCAGACGATAGTTCTCCTCGCGCGCCACGCACCAGGCCGAGCGATAGTCGTATCCGTGGGTCGAGACGGTGTCGGGGGGATAGTTGCAGCGGATTTCGGGGTGAACCGAGGCGATGTTTCGGCTGTGGCCCGGGAGATCGATCTCGGGGATGATCTCCACGTTGCGCAGGGCGGCATAGCGGATCAGTTCGCGCATCTCCTCCTGTGTGAAGTAACCGCCGTATTTCTCTGACCATTTGCCATATACGGGTCTCACGGGCGAATCGCCGCCGCGATAGGCCCCCACCTCGGTCAGTTCGGGGTGCGAACGGATCTCGATGCGCCACCCCTCGTCGTCCGTCAGGTGAAGATGCAGCTTGTTGATATTGTGATAGGAAAGCAGATCTATGTAACGCTTTACGGCATCCATGCCGATCCACGTGCGCGCCACATCGAGCATCATGCCGCGATAGGCGTATTGCGGACGATCCTCGATGACGGCACACCGGAGTTCCGTCCCGGGCGTGATCCCCTGCCGGGCGTAGACTTCGGGCGGCAGCAGCCGGAACAGCGCCTGTATGCCGTTGAAGACGCCGCCGTAACGCTCGCCTCCGATGCGGATGTGCCCGGGCAAGATCTCCAGCCGATAGGCCTCCGCGGCAGTTGCCGCCGTTTGGGGATCCTCGGCCGTGGCAGCGGGCGTTGCCGCGGCATCGAGTGTCAGCGTGATGGCTCCGTCGCCGGTTACGTCGTTGCGGATCGTGCATCCGAGGTATCGGGCCAGGTATTCGGCCAGGGGTTGCAGCTCCTCGTCGGCGGCAATGGTCGTCGAGGCGTCGAAGGTGAAACTGCCCGGGAGCGGAGTCCGGTTGCCCTGCGCAGGTTGGGCGTCGAGTGAAAAGAGACCGCCGAGAAGCACGGCACCAAGGAGTAGAAGGGTTTGTTTCATGCTGAAGCGAAGAAAATTTGTCGAAAACAAAATTACGATTTTTTCGCCGAAAACACTACCTTTGCAGGAACGGAAATACAATCAAACAACTATGGAAGACAAACGTCTGGAGGCTACGGCCCGGCTGCTGGAGGTGATGAACACCCTGCGCCGCGAGTGTCCGTGGGACCGTGAGCAGACCTTCGAGTCGCTGCGGAGCAACACCATCGAGGAGACCTACGAACTGGCCGATGCCATCACCGACCATAATCTGGAGGGGATCAAGGAGGAGCTGGGCGACCTGCTGCTGCACGTGGTCTTCTACTCGAAACTGGGGGAAGAGGAGGGCGCCTTCGACTTCGGCGATGTGGCCAATGCCCTGTGCGACAAACTGATCTACCGCCATCCGCACGTCTACGGCGATATTCATGCCAATACGCCGGCCGAGGTGATGGCCAACTGGGAGGCCCTGAAACTGCGCAAGAAGAACCGCAAGAGCGGTACGCTGGGCGGAGTTCCGCGTTCGCTGCCGGCGCTGGTCAAGGCCTACCGCATGGGCGAAAAGGCCGCCGGAACGGGTTTCGACTGGGAGCACAAGGAGGATGTCTGGGCCAAGGTCAAGGAGGAGATCGCGGAGGTCGAGAGCGAAATGAAATCGGGCGGCAAGAGCGATCTCGAAGCGGAATTCGGCGATCTGTTCTTCGCGCTGGTCAATACGGCGCGGCTCTACGGCGTGGATCCCGAATCGGCCCTCTCACGCACGAACAACAAGTTCATGCGCCGCTTCAACTACATGGAGGAACAGGCTGCGGCCCAGGGACATGCCCTGCACGATCTGACCCTCGACCAGATGGAGGCACTCTGGCGGCAGGCCAAAAGCGAGGAGTAACCTCTCCATTGGCAACAAACCGTATTGTGTAAACGTAAAAAATCAAGAAGAATATGGCATTGATCCGCAAAGTCCGCGGTTACGAACCCGTAATCGGCGACAATACGTTCCTGGCCGAAACGGCCGTTATTCTGGGCGACGTGACCATCGGTCGCGACTGCTCGATCTGGTACAACGCCGTGCTGCGCGGCGACGTCAACCGCATCGTCATCGGCGACCGCACGAACATTCAGGACGGCGTCGTGCTCCACACCATCTACGACCAGGCGAAACACCCCTCGCAGACGATCATCGGCAACGATGTCTCGGTGGGCCACAACGCCACCATCCATGGGGCCGTCATCGAGGACAACTGCCTGATCGGCATGGGTGCCACGATCCTCGACAATGCCCACGTTCCGTCGGGCTGCATCATCGCCGCCAACGCCCTGGTTCTCTCCAACGCCCGGCTGGAGCCCAATTCGGTCTATGCCGGAGTCCCGGCCCGCAAGGTCAAGGAGGTGACGCCCGAACAGCGCGACGAGATTGTGCGCCGTACGGCCCACGACTACATGCTCTACGCTTCGTGGTATAAGGAGGAGTAATCCCCCGGGAGCACCTCTCCGGACGGCCTCCTCCCCGCGCGGAGGGCCTTGCCGCCCGCTCCGCCGGATGAGGCCTTCTTGTCAAAAAACTCCGCCGATGAAACTGCAGCCGAAATATGCTGATGTAGTGTTGAACCTGCTGGTCGCCGTAGCGATCAGCCTGGTGGTCAATTTCTCCTACGTGCTGCTTCTGCTTGTGGACCTGAACAGCGAGAGTTCACAGCCCTCCTCGCCCCAAAGAGCCCGTATCCGTACGGAAAAGGGGGTTCTGTGTGTCCATCCCGACGGTTACGGATACCTCGTCTGTGAGACCGGCGACAGCGTCTACGTCCCCAACCAGCGGATCAACCGCCTGCGGTTGAAGGCCGGCGACCGGATCGAGGCCGAGGTAACTCCGCCGCGGCGTTCGGGAGGGCACCCCATGATGCAGAAGATCCGCTGCCGAAACGGTCAGGCGTTCGATTACAGTCTGCTCTTCAACCGTCCGTCGCGGGGAACGGAACTTGCGCTGCAACTGTTGTACTATCTGGTGGTTTCGTTCGTCATGCTGTCGATTCTGACCTCCGTGCGGCGCAACTACTCGATGAAACGTTACTTGCGGCGCTGTCTGTGGTGCTGCGTGGCGGCCGTCGGGCTCTATTGCGTGGCTCCCGTCACGGGGTGGCACTCGGGGCGCATTCTGCCCAACTTCATGAGCGGACATCCGTTCGACAGCATGCTGCTGCTGAAGAGTTCGTTTGCCGTTGCGGTGTCGGTCCTTTACGGACGGATCTACGTGCTTATCTCGCAGCGTCAGGCCGTCGTGGTGGAGAACGAACGCCTCAAGAACGAAAACCTCACCACGCGTTACAACCTGCTTGTCGGACAGATCAACCCCCACTTCTTCTTCAATTCGCTCAATTCGCTGGCCATGCTCGTGCGCGAGGGACAGGACGCGAAGGCCCTCACCTACATCGACCAACTCTCCTACACGTTCCGCTATATCATCCAGAACGGCCAGTCGACGCTGATCACCCTCGACGAGGAGCTGAAGTTCGTCGATGCCTACAGCTACCTCTTCAAGATCCGCTATGCCGACAAGCTCTTTTTCGACATCGAGATCGATCCGAAATACCGATCGTGGCGGCTTCCGGCGCTGTCGCTGCAGCCGCTCATCGGCAATGCCGTCAAGCACAACGCAATTACGCGCAGCAAACCGTTCCATATCACCATCCGGACCGACGACGAATGGCTCGAGGTGGCGAATCCGAAGATTCCGAAACTGGAGCCGGAGCCCTCGACGGGCATCGGTCTGGAGAACCTGCGCAACCGCTGGCAACTGATCACCGGACGGCGGATCGTGGTCATCGACGACGGTGAGACGTTCCGCGTGCGGATGCCGCTCCAAAATCCCGAGGCATGATGAAGGCGCTCATTATCGAAGACGAAACGGCTGCGGCCCGCAATCTGGTGGCCATTCTGCGCACGGTGGCTCCCGATGTGGAGATCGTGGCGACGCTCGAAAGCGTGGCCGAGAGCATCGGGTGGCTGCGTGCGAATCCCGAACCCGACCTACTGTTCATGGACATCCATCTGGCCGACGGCGATTCGTTCCGGATCTTCGATGCGGTGGAGATCACCGCGCCGGTCATCTTCACGACGGCCTACGACCAGTATGCGCTGGAGGCCTTCAAGGTCAACAGCATCGACTACCTGCTCAAACCGCTCAACGAGGCCGACGTGCGGCGGGCGCTGACCAAACTCGAACGGCTCACCTCGTCCGAACGTCGCAGCTACGGATCGCGCATCCGCACGATGGCCGCCGAACGACGTGGCAGCGAGGAGGTCTTTCTGGTTCATATCCGCGACCGGATCATCCCGCTCCATCGCGAGCAGATCGCCTACTGCTATACGTCGAACGAACGCGTGACGGCCTACGGCTATGACGGTGCGGCCTATCCGCTGGACCGTACACTGGAGACCCTGCAGTCGCTCTTGCCCGAGCAGGATTTCTTCCGGGCCAACCGTCAGTTCATCGTGGCGCGCCGCGCCGTGAAGGAGATCGTCGTCTGGTTCGGGAGCCGGCTGGCGTTGCATCTGACCCTCGAAACCCCCGAGCGGATCATCATTTCGAAGGCCCGGGTCCCGGAATTCAAGGCCTGGCTGCGGGCGGTTCACCCGACTGAATAGGCGGTTGACCGGTTGATTTTGGCCGTTTCACCGCGAAGCCGGGTGCGAACCCCGGATTTGGCCCTACCTTTGCATCAGGAACCACGGAAGTCGGATCCGAAAGAGCGAATCCGGAGGATCCGACCGGAAACTGAAGTCCAACCGTAAAAACGCAAAGCAATGAAAAAGCAGATTTTTGCAGCCGTAACGGCACTTTGCCTGATGGCAACGACGACCCTTTTCGCCCAGGAGGCCAAGCCGAAAGTGGAGCCCAAGACGCCGCCTACGGCCGAACAGCTGGCCGAACGCCAGACCGAGCGTATGACGCAGCGTCTGAACCTGACCGACGCCCAGGCCAAACAGGTCTATCAGCTCAATCTCGACCAGATCAAGCAGATGCAGGCCATGCGCGAGAAGATGCGTCAGGCCCGTATGGCTCAGGCCGACAAGATGAAGTCGATTCTTTCGACCGAGCAGTTCATGCAGTGGTCGCAGATGCAGGGTCCGTGTCCGGGCCAGCCGGGCAACGGTCCGCAGATGAAGCACGGCAAGAAGGGACCGCATCATGGTGACTGCCCGATGGCCGGCAAGAAGAATTGCCCGTGCAAGGCGCAGGCTGCCGATAAGAAGTAGCAACCCGCTGCGAGCCACGCAACTGGCGGAAGAGGTGTCAATCTGGTCGATTGACACCTTTTTTTGGTCGATTCACCGGCCGAAGAGACAAAAAATGGTGAAAAAAACGTAAATTCGCATGATGGAACGGCCTCACGGCAAAGCCGATGGCATGTTAATTCCGCGATCGGCCGCGGCCGGATTCCCGCATGGAAAGATAAGGAACTGTCATTCAGGTATTTACCAAACAGATAAGCATGAAACGTTTACTAATGACTACCCTGCTGACGGTTGTCTCCGCTGCGGTATTCGCCCAAAAGGGTACCGTGACGGCCACGATTGTCGATGCGGATACCGGAAACAGCGTGGTAGGCGCGGTGCTGAGCGTCTCTCCGACGAAGTCTCCGGACAAGAAACAGGGCTTTGCATCGGGTTACAAGGGCGCGGCGTCGTCTCCGGCCCTGGCTTACGGAGAGTATGCCCTGTCGGTGTCGTTCATCGGCTACAACAACCTCGATACGACGTTCCGCCTCTCGACCCCGCGTCTGAATCTCGGGACGCTGCGTCTGAAGCCGGGCGTGCAGATCGAAACGGTGGTCAAGGAGGCCAAGGCGCTGCGTACGTCGCAGAAGGGCGACACGGTGAGTTACAATGCCGGGGCCTTCAAGGTGACCAATGACGCCGACGTCGAGGGCCTGCTGAAGAAGATGCCCGGCATTACGGTGACGGACGGTGTGGTTGAAACCCAGGGCGAGGAGATCAAGAAGATCTTTGTCGACGGCAAGGAGTTCTTCGGCGAGGATGTCACGACGGCCATCAAGTCGCTGCCGGCCGAGACCGTGGATCGGGTCGAGGTCTTCAACAAGCTCTCCGATGCCGCGGAGTTCTCCGGCATGGACGACGGCGAAGGCTACAAGGCGATCAATATCGTCACCAAACCCGGCATGCGGCAGGGTCAGTTCGGCAAACTCTATGCCGGCTTCGGCTACGATGCCGAACAGGGCAGCGAAGAGCGTTTCAAGTATCTGGCCGGCGGAAATGCCAACATCTTTTCGGGTGACAGCCGTCTGTCGCTCCTCGGACTGTTCAACAACGTCAACCAGCAGAACTTCTCGTTCGAGGATATTCTGGGTGTGACGGGTGGCAAAGGAGGTCGTCGCGGCGGTGTGGGTCAGTACATGACGCGCCCGCAGAGCGGCGTGGCGCGGGTCAATGCCATCGGTGTCAACTACTCCGACACGTGGGGCAAACGCGACCAGGTGACGTTCCAGGGCAGCTATTTTTTCAACAACACCAATACGGTGAACCACTCGACCACGGACAAGTGGTACGAAGCGCCGATGATCCCCGACACGTTGATGACGCGCGGTTATTCCGATACGCGGGGCTTCAACCACCGCTTCAATGCCCGTCTGGAGTGGAAGATTTCGGAGAACCAGAACCTGATGCTCCGCCCGCGCTTCAGCTACCAGTCGAACGATCCGTGGAGCCAGACGACCGGCTGGCAGTTCGGCGCCCCGTCGGCCGGCGGCAGCGGCTACAGCTATACGGACAACTTCAGCGATGCCCTGCGCCACGGCTATAACGTCGGGACGAGTGCCGTCTACCGGGCCAAACTGGGCAAGGCGGGACGTACGATCACCCTCGACGGTTCGTTCAACTACTCCGACAACCAGAACAACTCCAATTCCTGGTCGAACGTACAAAGCGTCTCATCAGTGCGACCAGGTGCCGGAAACGACCCGTTCGTCTGGGATTCCAATGCAACTTTCGAGGATCCCGAAACAGGTAATCAGACCCCCTATTTCGACCCGCGTTACCTGCGCACTCTGGCTCCGTCGACGTCGTACAACGTCCGCGGGAACTTCACCTACACGGAACCCGTAGCCAAATATGCACAGGTGAGTCTGCAGTACCGGATGACCTACAACTCGCAGGAGCGAGACACGCGCTCCTACATCACGGCGGACGACACCTTCTCGATTGCCGGTCTGAATCCCGATCCGCTGCTGTCGAACTCCTACCGCAGTGGCTATCTGACGCAGAGTGTCGGTCCGGGCTTCCGCTATGCGAAGGATCGCAGCCGCTTCATCGCCAACGTCTATTACCAGCGATCGACGCTCGACGGCGAGATTACGCGCAACGGCTCGGAGAAGATCTCCCATTCGTACGACAACGTGACCTACTTCATGATGGGCGAGCTGAACATCAACCGCGAGAACATGCTGCGGTTATTCATCTCCTCGTATACGGACAGCCCGACGGTCACCGAACTGCAGAGCGTCTATGACGTCTCGGATGCGCAGAACATCTCCCACGGCAACAAATACCTGAAGCCTTCGTACACCCATCGGGTGAATTTCCACTACGTGAATTCGAACGTCGAGAAGGGGCGCACCTTCATGTGGATGTTCTCGATGAACACCACGCAGAACTACACGGCCACCCAGTTGATTCAGAATCCGGGAACGCTGCAGATCGAGAACAACACCTACAACCCGCTCTACTACTCGTCGACGACGAATCTCGACGGCTACTGGCAGTTGCGAACCCATATGAATTACGGATTTCCGATCGGTTTCCTCAAGTCGAACTTCAACGTTGAAGCGGGTGTCATCTACACCAAGACGCCGAGCATGCTGGGTGGAGAGATTGATCCCGAGACGGGTCTGATTTCGGGCGGAGAGCGCAACGATGCCCGGAATATGGGGTATGATTTCCGGGCCGTGCTGGGCAGCAACATCTCGGAGAACGTCGACTTCACCCTCTCGTGGAACGGAACCTACAACGAGGCGACCAACTCGATGGATGCCTCCCGGGCCAAGAACCGCTACTTCAACCATACGGCCCAGGGCAACCTGAAACTGATCTTCCCGCTGGGCTTCACGCTGACGGCGAGTGCCTCCTATACGCAGTACATCGGTTTTACGAACGACTACCGGGAGAGTTACCTGCTCTGCAATGCGTGGTTGGGCAAGAAGGTCTTCCGCAATCAGCGCGGCGAGATCATGATCGGCGTGAACGATCTGCTGAACCAGAACCAGTCTTTTGTCCGCACGACGGGCTCGGGCTGGACGCAGAATGCCACGAACAGCGTCATCGGGCGCTACTACATGGTTCAGTTCACCTACAACCTGCGCCGTTTCGGCAAGAAGGGGTCGCACGACATCCGCGATTACGAGGGTATGGGCGATGCCCCGCGACGTCGGGGTCCGGGCGGGCCTCCACCCATGGGGCGTTTCCATTGATCCGTCTCTGCGGATACGAAAACAGCCGGGGCAATCCCCGGCTGTTTTCGTATGGATGCCAATAACCCGCTACCCTCCCGGGTTTGTTTGAATCGCTCAAAGATGCGTTTCTGTTTTTGCCCCGGTTTTTTCGTATCTTTGCAGGGACAGAAGACAACAACAGGGATCGACAAGGCGCTCGCTTCAACGCGGGGGCGGGGCCCCGGTGCGTATACCAATTTAACGATACGGGAAGATGCAATATAAATTGCTATCGGTTTCAAAATGGCCTGGATTGGCGGACATAAATATTGGCGATTACATTCAGTCATTGGCTGCCGCCCAATATTACCCGCATGTCGACGGATTCATCGACCGGGACATGGAGCTGAAGGATTACGACGGCGAACCATGCAAGGTGATTATGAACGGATGGTATATGCATGATCCGAAGAACTGGCCCCCTTCAGAAAGGATCACTCCCCTGTTTGTGGCATTCCATCTGAACGTCCTGGCCAAAGAGGTTTTGCTCTCACCGCCGAGCCTTTCCTATCTGAGGCAGCATGCTCCGATCGGCTGCCGGGATCTGAACACCCTGGAGTTGCTGCGTAACAACGGCGTGGAAGCCTATTTTTCGGGGTGTCTGACCTTGACTCTCGGTGAAAAATATCGCTCGGAGTCGAAAGACGAGAGGACGTATATTGTGAATCCGGTGTATGAGGTACACCTGGGGGGGAAAAGCAACATTCTGAAGGCCGTGGTTGAAATCTTCCGACATCCGCGAGATATTCTTACCCTGTATCCCAAGTATCGGACATTTGCCCGTCCCGATCGGGGATGGATAAGCAAGGTATTGGAGACAGCCCTTTATTATCGGGAATATACCAGGTTCTTCAGTCGGGAGATCATCGTGGGATCGACCTACATAGGGCATGAAGATGCCGGTTACAAGAGCCGGTTTGATTCGGACCGGGCCCGTTTGGAGGAGGCGGAGCGTCTGATCCGGCTCTATGCAAGGGCCAGACTGGTCATCACGTCGCGGATCCATTGTGCCCTGCCGTGTCTGGGGCTCGAGACTCCGGTCGTATACATCGAAAAAGCGCGGGATGCCGAGGTTAGTTCCTGCCGCCTGGGAGGCCTGCGCGATTTCTTCAACCGGATGAAAATGGAGAACGGGAGGCTGATTCCCGATTTTGATCTGCCATTCCCCATAACCATGCGGAATATTCCGGTCAACAAGGATTCGTGGCGGCCTTACGCCGAGGCGTTGAAGCGTCGCTGCGAGGAGTTTGTGAAAGCGGACCGGAGGGCCTGAAATGCCTGCGGAAAGGAGGTAGCGGAACAGACTTAGGGCCTGTTCGTTGGCGTTCCTGCCAGCGGGACGGCGGCCCGAGAATGAAAAATCCAACCGGAGGCTGCACGCCGGAATAAAAACGAGTCAGACCCGCTGCGGCGAGTCTGACTCGAAACGTTTTGGCCGGTTCGGAAGATCCGAAAATCCTTTGCCGGCGCCCCTTCGGATGTCGAGGCGGAGCTATGACGGCCGTGAGGGTGTTCCCGGGCGCCCCTACTCCTTATCGCAGCTTTCGGGGATTTGTTCCTGCTGCCGTTGGCGCAGCTCGCGCCGGATGACCTGATGGATGCCGATGCAGGCCAGACCGCCGTAGACGATCGTGAGGATGATGAGCCACTTGATTTCGGGGAAGACCTCCGAAATCGAGGCGCCCATGGTCTGGATGCGGATGAAGCCGTCGACGCCGTGGCTGCTGGGCAGCAGCTGCCCCAGGTTGTAGAGCCACTCGGGAATGCCCTCGCGCGGGAACGAGACGCCGCTGACCATCAGCACGGGGATCGAAGTCCACAACATCAGCAGCAGCGAATTCTCGCGGTAGCGGAAGAGCGTCGAGGCGGCAATGCCCATGGCGATGCAGGCTGCGACGTAGGCTGTCAGGAAGATCCCGACGGTCCACGGATCGCCGTTCATCGGGAAGTGGAACAGCCGGTAGAGCAGCCCCAGTACGAGCGAGCACGTCACGGCGTAGATCAGTGCGTAGACCAGTGCTCGTCCCGCAACGATCGGAAGGGTCGACATGCGCCGCCGCCCTGCGGGGCAGAGTTTGTGGTAGAGCCCGAATTCGCGCCACGTGCCGCCGATCATGCCGATGCCGATGAGCATCGTCTGCTGGATGATGACCATGATGATGGCCGGCATGACGAAGGTTCCGTAGCCGAGATAGGGGTTGAAGAGGTTGTGCGACTGGTAGATGACGGGTTGCGTCGTAGCCTGTGCCTGCGGGATGTTGGCCCCCTTGGCCACCAGGCGCTGGAATTCGACCATGGCGCCGGTCTGACCGATCGAGGTGACGACCTCCTGGAAGACCTGCCGGTACATCAGGAAGTAGCTGGCGTCGCAGTAGATGGCCACGTTGGCCTGCTGCCCGCCGTAGAGGCATCGTTCGTAGTCGGCCGGAATGTAGACCACGCCGTAGATCTTGCGGGCGTTGAACAATTCGCGGGCCTCCTCCATCGATGCGGGGGTATAGGCGACGTAGGTATTCGGTCCGGCATTGAAGGCATCGATCAGGGCGCGGCTTGTCGGCGTGCGGCTCTCGTCGACCACGCCGATCGGGACGTTGCGCAGCACCTGCGATCCGTAGGCCAGCGAGTAGGCCGTGGCATAGATCAGCAGTGCAAAGACCAGAATCAGCACGACCCCCTTGTCGGTGAATACCGTGCGGAATTCGTTGCGAATGACGGCCCCGGTCTGCTGCCAGTAGGAGGCCATCTGTTTCGAAAAGCGACTCATATCACAACCTCCCCCAGAATTTTTCCTCCGTGACGACGCGTTTCAGACGCGGCAGACAGAGCAGCGGTAAGACAATGAACAACAGCATCCATCCCAAATCGGGCAGCGAATAGACCCACGGCGTGCCGCGCAGCATCTGATCGACGAAGATGTCCGTGTAGTAGGTGAACGGGAAGATCCGGCTCACCCACTGCATGGGTTCCCACATGGCCATGATCGGGAACGTGAGTCCCGAGAAGGTGAAGGCCAGCACGGAGTATCCGCCGCCGATCGAGAGCGACAGACGCAGGTTGGCCAGCAGCGAGACGATCAGCACCGAGATCGACTGGTAGCCGAGGATGAAGAGCAGCGTGCCGAGGAGAATCACCGCGAGACTGCCGTTCAGCGGCGTACCGACCACCTTGAAGTTGATGATCAGCATCACCAGCGAGATGAGGAACATCACCGCGGTGATCGGGGCCAGTTTGCCGACGAGAGCCGCCCAGATGGAACCGCCGCCCGTCTGGATCCAGTCGCGCGAAGTGGCGTTCTTGAGTTCGGTGCCGATGGAGAAGATGGTCACCATGACGACGAAGATCATCAGCATCATGGGCATGAAGCTCGGGGCCAGATAGTATCCGTAGTTGATGTACGGATTGAACAACACGTGCTTGTCGAAGCGCACGGGCATCAGCTGAGCCATGGCCTGCGCCTCGGTCAGCCCCTGCTTCATGAGCAGCTGCAGCTGAATGCCGGCCGCGAAGGTGGTCACGGCCGTCTGGATATCTTTCGAGAGGAGACCGTTGACCGTGATGTTGGTTCCCGAAACGTAGTTTTCGAGGTGGGTCTGCGAGTTGCTCAGGATCGACTTCTCGAACGAGTCCGGGATCTGGACAATGGCCACGACCTTGCCTTCGCGCATGAGGCGTTCGCCCTCGGCCATGTCCTGAATGCCGTAGGAGACCATGGCCGTAGGGGTTTCGTCGATCATCTGCACGACCTTGCGCGAAAGCGTCGTGTTGTCCTCGTCGAGCACGGCGATCGGAACGTTGCGGATGGCTCCCTGCCCGAACAGAATGGCGAAGAACGAGAACGACACCACCGGGAGGATGACCATCAGTACGAGATACATCGGCTGATGGATCAACCGCCGGGTTTCGCGCCGGGCGACGGCACAGAGGTTCTGGAAGAATCCGGGCATTGCCTATTTGCCGATTTGGTCCCAGTTGACGAGTACGCTCATGCCGGGACGCATGTTTTCGACCTCGGAGACGGGCTTGGCCTTGATGGCGAAGGTGCGGATGTCAAACCCGCCCTGCGTCCGGGTTGCGGCCCAGGTGGCGAAGTCGGCCTGCGGGGCGATGTAGGTCACCTCGAGCTCCACGTCGGCATCCAGCGCCGGGACGTGTCCCGTGAAGTGCATGCCCGTCTTGATGCCGGGCAGCATCGTCTCCTTGACGTTGAAGGTGACCCACAAGTCGCTCATGTCGAGGATCGCCACCACGGGATAGCCGCTGCCGACCAGTTCGCCCTGTTCGGCGATGATCGTCGACACCTCGCCCGTGACGGGCGAATAGACCATGGCGTCGCGGATGTAGGATTCGACCTCGCTGACGGCCCCTTCGGCTTGGCGGACGCGGGCTGCGGCGGCCTCCTTGTCCTCCTTGCGGGCGCCGTCCATGGCCAGATTGTATTGTGCCTTGGCGGCCTGGGCCGTGGCCTCCATGGCCTGGTAGTTGGCCGTGGCCTCATCGAGTTTCTGCGCAGGGATGACCCCCTGATTGTAGAGGTTCTGCACCCGGTCGAGCGTCTTGCGGGCCAGTTCGAGCCCGGCCTGCGCCTTCTGCCACATGTTCATGGCGGCCTCGATCTGCTGCACGCGGGCTCCGGCCAGCGCTGCCTGATCCAGGGCCGACGCGGCGCTCTTCACGGCCTGCGCCTGCTGGAGTTTGGCATCCAGTTCGGGGGTCGAGAGCGTGTAGAGCAGCTGTCCCTTTTCGACCCGCTCGCCCTCTTCGACCTTCATGTCGTCGATACGTCCGGGGACCTTCGACGAAGCCTTGTAGGTAGTGCATTCGACCGTACCCTGAATCAGCATCGGGGTCCGCCTGTCGAGATACCAGCTGACCAGTACGACCGCCAGAATGATGACCAGTGCGGTCACGAGAATTCCGATAACGTTGTTTCGTTTCATATCGAGTCTGTATTATTTTTTGTCGAAAAGAATGGGACGGGCATCGCTGCGGCGGGCATAGGCGGCGAACTCCTCGCTGATGCCCGAAGCCTCGAGCAGCTGGGCCAGCAGCAGGTCGTAGTTGTAGGCGGCCTGCAGGCGTTCGGTGCGAACGGCGGCCAGATTCAGCTCGGCGTCGATCAGATCCGACGACGAACTCATCCCCTCGAGGAACGCCGCATTCTTCATGCGCAGATACTCCTCGGCGAAGGCCAGCGAAGCGTCGATCGAGGTCATCTGGTTGCGGTAGTTCATCATCTGGTTGTAGAGTTTCTCGACCAGTACCGAGACATCCTGTCCGGCCTTGTTCTGCAGTTCGCCGACGCGGCGCACGGTCTGCCGGGCGGCCGAGTACTTGTATTCACGGTTCAGACCGTCGAAGAGCTTGATGTTCACGCCGACTCCCACGGCCCACCGGGGGATGAACCCTGCCACCTGATAATTATAGAACGATCCGCCGCCCATGGCCACCACCTGCGGCAGGAATCCGGCCCGCTGGGCGCGCATCCCCTCCTCGGCCAGCTGGCGTTTGAGCGAGACCTGCGTGAGTAGCGGGTTGCGGGCCTGTGCCAGATCCTGGTAATAGGCCAGCTCCTCGACTTCGGAGAGCATGAACATGGCCGTGACGGGCTGCCAGTCGTTCTCCTTGCCGAGGGTGTTCGACAGGGCGCTGGCGATGGTCTCGGCCTGCAGGCGGGCATTGGCCAGTTCGCGTTCGGCCTCGGCCATCTTGAACTCCACGTAGAGGAGTTCGCTCTGGGCGATCATGCCGTTTCGGGCCAGCGCCCGGGCATCCTCCAGGTGGCGGCGCACGCCGTCGACGACCTGCTGCCGCACGAGGACGACCTGACGTGCCAGCGCCAGTCCGAAGTAACGTTCGACGAGCTCCGAGATCAGCGCGTTGCGGGTCTGGTTGCCTTGTTCGACGGCCGTCTTTTCATTGATCTTCGCGGCGCGGTTGGCGGCGTTGATCTTGCCGCCCATCCAGATCGGGAGGGTCACCTCGCCGCCGACGAATCCGAGGCTCTGGTCCTGCAGCGAGAGGAACCAGTCGGCATTCATCATCGGGTTGAGCAGCCCCTGAATTCCCTGCAACAGCGCCGGGTCGGTGATGATTCCGCTGCCGAGCACCTTGCCCGTAAAATCCTTGACGGGCCCCTTCATGTCGTTGAAGTCGAGTCCGATGTCCTTCTGCATGTAGGCGTAAGCGCCCGTGAGGTTGATCTGCGGCATGCGCAGACCGATTGCGGCGCGACGTTCCTGCTGTGCGGCCCGCTCCTCGTAGGCGGCGGCCTTCAGAGCGGGATTCTCGGTCAGGGTCACGGTGATCGCCTCCTCGAGGGAGATCATCTGTCCCGAGGACTGGGCGAAGAGGGGCGCCGGGCCCGCCACCGAAGCCGCAAGGAGGATCGTAAAAGCTTTTTTCATAGGTTGAAAATCTTTGATTCCGCAAATATAGGCAATCCGGCGGCAAGAATTGCGCCTGACCGGCACTTTAGAACATTTTTAGTCCATAACGAACACAAATCGTACCGAATCAACGTTCCAGATGGGCATTGGCCTTGCGTACGGCCTGCGCCAGCTCGGGGTAGACCCTCACGTCGACACCGGCTTCTCGAAGTTGCTGAGCGCCCTGACATTGCACGAAACAGTCGGGTTCGTAGGCCGCAAAGACCACGCGCGCGAATCCGTAGCGGAGGATCAGCTGCGTACAGCTTTCGGGTTCGCTGCTGCGCTTCGAGCAGGGCTCCATCGAGGAGTAGATCGCCGCACCGTGCAGATCGGCTCCGGCACCGGCTGCCAGGGCCTTGGCCAGGGCCTCCTGTTCGGCGTGATGCGTGGGTGAGGTTTCGTGGGTGTAGCCCGTGAAGGTACGGCCGTCGCGCAGGACGATCACCGCCCCCACGCAGTAGCACGAATCGCAGGGCGTGCAGCGGAAAGCCTCCTGCGTGGCACGCGTCAGCCATACCAGATCCTCCTTTCGGGTGTCGGGGTGCAGAACGGCCGTCAGCACCTCCATGCCTCCGAGGTTCTCCGTCGTGCACCAGGCCTCCTTGGGCGGTTCGAAGAGGAATCGCGCGCCGCCCTGCGCTTCGCCGAGATACAGGGCCGGATTGACCGCCTGCCGCACGACATCGGCCAGCCCCGCGTCGAGAAACATGCGCAGGACCTCGGCGCCGCCCTCGACCAGCAGGCTTCCGATGCCGCGCCGTTCGAGTTCGGTGACCACGAAGGCGGCCGTCAGCGGACCATGGCTTGAGATGACCGTTGCAAAAGGCTCGATCGCAGGGAGTTCCCGCTCCGAGAATACGTACCGGTCGGCATCGCCCTCGGTGAAGAACTTCATCGCCGGATCGAGTCTTCCCGAACGTGTTACGGTCACTTTGGTCAGATCGGGGCGCAGGCCGTCGGTCATGCGCCGGAGCCGTGCGTCGGGATTGTGCAGCAGCAGGGCCGGATTGTCGCGGCGCAGCGTTTCGGCGCCGACCAGAATGGCGTCCTGCCGGGCCCGCAGGCGCAGAACCTCCGCCCAGTCTTCGGGCGTGGAGATCATCAGCCGCCGGTCGCTCCGGTCATCGAGGTATCCGTCGGCCGTCGTGGCAAAGGAGAGGGTTATTCGCATCGCTTCAGGGTAAAGAGTGTGACTTCGGGCCAGGCGCCGAGACGCATCGGATAGGCGACGTATCCCGTGCCGTCGTTGATATAAAGGGTGTGCCGCCCCTCGTCGTAACGGCCGCTCCAGCGGTCGTAGATCCACCGGGCGGGCGACCAGCCGCGCCCCCAGGGGCGGATCTTGAACTGCATCGAATGAACATGTCCCGAGAGGGTCAGGTCGCCGCGTCCGGCCGCCGTGACCAGTTCCCAGAGCTGCGGCAGATGGACCAGCGTGATGTTGTACGACGATTCGGGTACGCCCGCATAGATTTCGGGCAGGTTGTCGGCCGGCAGATGGCGGTCGTGACGGCGCTTGCGCAGGGCCGGGTCGAACGAGATGCCCGTGAGCGAGATGCTGTCGCCGCCGCGCCGCAGATAGACGGTCGTATCCTCCAGCACGCACCACCCCATCGCCCGCTGCCGTTCGACGACCGTACGGGCTTCGACATCGGCTGGGAAGCGGATCGAATCGTGGATGTAGGTGCCGACGTCGTGGTTGCCCGTCACCGACCAAACCGGGCCCTCGATGCGCTGCAGCAGGGCCATTGTCTGAGCGTCGAGCTCCGCCGAACGGATGTTGACCAGATCGCCCGTGAAGAAGACGGCATCGGGATGCAGCGCATTGATCGTATCGGCGAGCCGGGTGAGTTCGCGTTCGGGCCGCACGAGTGCCCCGACGTGGGCGTCGGAGAACTGCACGAAACGGAATCCGTCGAAGACTGCGGGGATGCGGTCGGAGCAGATCTCGACCCGGTTCACACGGATTCGCGTGCGTCCAAGGGTGGTGCCCCACACCAGAAAGAGTGTCAGCAGGGCGGCCAGCGCCACTCCCGTGCGGCGCAGTTTCAGGAAGTGGAACACATAGTAGAGCAGCCGCGGGATGACCGTGACGATCCATGCCCAGATGAGCCACATGTAGAGGGTCATCAGAGCCGGAGAGTTATCGCGGCTCACGGCTCCGACAAGCGCCGAGACCAGCGGCAGCGCATCGGTTGCCAGAGCCCAGCCGATCAGAACCCGACGTGCGGGGGTTCCGCGGCGGCGCTGACGGCGGAAATGGATCCAGTCGGCCGCAAAAGCAGCCAGGGTAAGTATCAAAGTCAGTGTCAGAAGCATCTTTCCATCCAGTTTGTTTGTATGTATTATATATAACTATAACGGTGTAGCCCGGAAAATCGTATTGCTGCCGAGCCTTTCGGCAAAGGGGTATCCGTCGGCCGGGATTCAGCGGCCTTTTTGCCGTGAAGCGGTCTCTTGACCCCTTGTGAACCGACTCGGCCCCCTCCGAAACGTGGCATCGGAACGCCTCATCCTGAGCCCCGGGAAACAAAGATAGAAAAATTTGCAGAGCTCCGAAATTTCTTTGGCATATAACTTGCGAAATTGCCGGTGAACATCAACTCCTTGAGAACGGGAAAGAACATTAACGAAACCATTTTTACAGGCTTATGAAAACATTCCGACTTCTTCTTGTCGCCCTGCTGCTTGCGGGCACGGCCTCGGCCCAGCGTCACGAACGCCGGGCCATGCGCGGAGACTATTCTCCGACGGTCTATCTCATCTCGCTGCATCAGACCGATACGATCTACTATTCGCCCTCGGCGGTTCAGCGTGCCGTGGCGATGAACAACCAGGCGATGAACCAGGCCACACAGGATTATCTTGATACGCATCGACCCGGTTTCCAGCAGGCTGAGAAGCCCCAGTTCATCTTCGCCACGAAGAACAACCACTTCTCGTTTGCATTGGGCGGTTTCGTGCAGTTGCGCGCCGGCTACGACTTCGAGGGTATCTCGAACAACCTCGACTTCATTCCCTACGACATCTCGACCACGAGCAGCTATGATACGCGCCAGAAACTGATCATGGATGCCTCGACTTCGCGGCTCTACATGAAGGCCGTGACGAATACCGCAACGCTGGGACGTGTGGTGATCTTCATGGATGCCGACTTCCGCGGCGGGGCTCCGGGCAGCTATACGCCGCGAGTGCGTTCGGCCTACGTCTCGATGCTGGGCTTCACGCTGGGCCGCGACGTAACGACCTTCTGCGATCTGACGGCCGCCCCTATGACCATTGATTTCCAGGGTCCGAACGCCTACAACTTCAACTTCGCAACGATGATCCGTTACGAGAAGACGTTCGCCCGCGACCACATGACCTTCGGTATTGCGGCCGAGATGCCCAACGTCAGCGGTACCTACAACGACAATTTCGCCTCGCTGCGCCAGCGGGTTCCCGACGTGCCGCTCTACCTGCAGTATGCCTGGGGAGCCGACCGCGACAGCCATATCCGGGCATCGGGCGTCCTGCGCAACATGTATCTGCACAACCTGCGCACGGGCAACAACACCTCGCTGCTGGGCTGGGGCGTTCAGTTCAGCGGTACGATCAAGACCTGCCGATGGCTGCGCCTCTTCATGAACGGCGTCTACGGCGAGGGTATCACCCCCTATATCCAGGATCTCACCGGCTCGGGACTCGACTTTACGCCCAATCCCGAAAATGCTGAACAGATTCAGACCATGCCGATGTGGGGCTGGCAGCTTTCGGCCCAGTTCAACCTCACGCCGCGTCTCTTCCTTTCGTGCGGCAGTTCGGTGGTGAACGTCGAGAAGAAGAACGGCTACTATGCCGCCGATGAATACAAACAGGGACAATACATGTTCGGCAACATCTTCTATGCGCTCAATTCGCGTTGCCGCATTGCCGCCGAGTATCTCTACGGTACGCGCACGGACATGAACGACAACGAAGGTCATGCCAACCGGGCTCAGGTGATGCTGCAGTATAATTTCTAAACTCCCGAACGGATTCTCTTGGAGACGGCCCCCACTTGTGCGGGGCCGTTTTTTGTCGGCAGCACCCGACGGAGCGTTTTCCCGACGGGTTCGACCCCGAAAAACGGGTTTTCATTTGTCTCGGCGCCGGTCTTTTCGTATCTTTGCTCCCGAACCTCCGCCGAAGGCCCCTGTCCGGGAGCCCGACGCGGCCCAACCCGACCCGAACGATGGAAGAACTCAATACGCCGATTGCCGACTGGCTCTCCGGCCTGGGCTGGAGCCCGGTACAGATCGAATGGACCACCCGCACGCTGCTGCTGGCCGGTGTGGTGCTTCTTTCGTGGCTGGCGGCCAAACTCTTTCGATGCCTGATCGCCCCGGCGCTGCAGCGCCTCAGCCAACGCACCAAAGCCATGTGGGACAACTATCTGTTCAACGACCGGATGATGCGGTCGATGGCCCGGCTGATCCCGCCGATCATCTGGTACATGCTGCTCGGAGCGGTGCTCTACGATATGCCCGTGGCATTGGATCTCGCACGCAAGGTGTGCCTGATCTATCTGATCGTGGCGGTGCTGATGCTGCTGAGCGCCTTTCTGGACACGCTGCATGAGATCTCGACCCAGCACGAGTCGCTGCGCAACCGCCCGCTGAAGGGAATCTATCAGATGATCAAGCTGCTGGCCTTCTGTGTCGGGGCGATTCTCATCGTGAGCATTTTGATCGGCCGCGACGCCACGACGATCCTGGCCGGACTCGGGGCGTCGGCCGCCGTCCTGATGCTGATCTTCCGCGACAGCATCCTGGGACTGGTGGCCGGCGTGCAGCTGTCGGCCAACGACATGCTGCGTCCGGGCGACTGGATCACGATGCAGAAGTACGGCGCCGACGGCTTCGTTACGGAGGTGACCCTCACGACGGTCAAGATCCAGAACTTCGACAAGACGATCACGACGATTCCGCCCTATGCGCTGGTGAGTGATTCGTTTCAGAACTGGCGCGGAATGCGTGAGGCCGGAGGACGGCGCATCAAGCGTTCGCTGTTCATCGATGCCTCGACGGTACGCTTCTGCACGGCCGACGAACTGGAGTCATTGCGGCGGAAAGGGCTTCTGGAGACCGAACCCGCAACGGACGGGCAACCGGTTGTCAATCTGTCGGTTTTCCGGAATTATATCCGTCGCTGCATGAAGCGCAATCCGGGCATCCATCCCGATCTGATGCAGATGGTCCGAATGTTGCAGCCTACGTCCGAGGGACTTCCGCTCGAGGTCTACTGCTTCACGCGTACGACGGAGTGGACCGCCTACGAGGCGCTGCAGTCGGAGATTTTCGATCACCTGCTGGCCGTGCTTCCGGAGTTCGGGCTGCGACTCTATCAACGCCCCTCGGGCGAGGACCTGCGTGCACTTCGCGAAAAGATGGAGATAAACCACTGAAAATAACTGTCAGTCAGAAATCATGGACTTTCTTGCGCAATACAATCTGACGGGACTGGTGATCGGCATTGCCACGTTCCTGATCATCGGGCTGTTTCATCCGCTGGTCATCAAGGGCGAATACTACTTCGGGGTGAAGATCTGGTGGATCTTCCTCGTCATGGGGCTGGCGGCCATCGCCGGCTCGATTGCCGTAAGGCACATTCTGTGGTCGACGCTGCTGGCCGTCTGGGGCGCCTCGTCGCTCTGGTCGATCGGCGAACTCTTCGAACAGCGGCAGCGCGTCGCCAAGGGGTGGTTTCCGAAGAATCCCCGGCGAAACGCTCCGGAATCATCCCGCCAATAACCGCCCCGGCCAGGAACTACCCTGCCGGTTCGATCCTGCCGCAACCCGAATCCCGAACCCCGAACCCCGAACCTCGAAATCCCTGTACTGAAGATGACCCTGCGCCGAATCCGACCGCTCGCTTTCCTGCTGATTCTGGCAACATGCTGCACTCCTGCGGGACGTCCCGTCGAACACGCCGCACAACCGGACGGATGGTCCGGACCGGGACGCGTGCCGCCGCCCCAGCGGGTGCGCTTGTGGTTCGGCGGTGATGTCATGCAGCATCTGCCGCAGGTCGAGGCGGCCCGCAGCGGCACGGGTTTCGACTATGGCCCCGTTTTTGCAGCTCTGGCTCCCCGGATGCAGGCGGCCGACCTGGCGGTTGTCAATCTCGAAACGACGCTTACCCGCACGGCCCGCTATACGGGCTATCCGCTCTTCCGTTCGCCCGTAGCGCTGGCCGACGCCCTGCGCGAGGCGGGGGTCGATGTGGCCGTGATGGCCAACAACCACTGCTGCGACGGCGGAGCCGACGGAATCCGAACCGGCATCGAGGAGTTGGACCGTTGTGGAATCCGACATACGGGAGTCTTTGTGGACAGTGTTGATTATCGGCAGAACAACCCGCTTTACCTCACGCGCCACGGCATACGGATTGCGCTGGTCAACTACACGTACGGCACCAACGGCATGCCCGTTCCGCAGGGGATGATCGTCAACCGGATCGACACGCTGCAGATGGCGCGGGATCTGGCGGCGGCACGGCGTCGGGGTGTCGATCTGATCGTCGCCTGCCTCCACTGGGGCGTGGAATACGAACGGCAGGCAAACGCCTCGCAGCGGCAGTTGGCCGCCTTCCTGCGCCGCCAGGGGGTCGCCGTGGTGGTCGGAAGCCATCCCCACGTGGTGCAGCCCTGGGAGGCGGACTCCTCGCACGTGGTGCTCTACTCGCTGGGAAATCTGGTCTCGAACCAGCGCCGCCGCTACACCGACGGCGGTCTGGTGGCCGAAGTCGAGGCCGTGCGCCATCCCGACGGCCGGATGACGTGCCGTCTGGAGACGACGCCCGTCTGGGTGGCCCTGCCCCGCTACCGCATCCTGCCGCCCGAAGCGGCCGACACGATGTCGCTGCCGGCGGCCTACGGACTGTTCCGGGCCGACGTCGAGGCTCTGACCGCATCCGGAAGCGGATATAAGAGAAGCAAATAGAGGCATAAAAACTACCGATCGAAATTTTTTGGCGAAGTGTCGGAAAATCGCTTATCTTTGCACAAGGAACCAAACAGACGAACATTAACACACTTAAACATTATAGTTATGGAAAAGAGCATCAAAGGTACGCGAACCGAACAGAATCTGTTGAAGGCATTTGCCGGCGAGAGCCAGGCCCGCAGCCGTTACGTCTTCTTCTCGAGCAAGGCCAAAAAGGAGGGCTACGAACAGATTGCCGGCGTCTTCGCCGAGACGGCCGAGCAGGAGAAGGAGCACGCCGAGCGTTTCTTCAAGTTCCTCGAGGGCGGTGAAGTGACCATCACGGCCAGCTACCCCGCCGGTCCGATCGGCACCACGGCCGAGAACCTGTTGGCTGCCGCGAAGGGTGAGAATGAAGAGTGGGACGTGCTCTACCGCGAATTTGCCCAGGTGGCCGACGAGGAGGGTTTCCCCGAGATTGCCGCAGCGTTCCGCATGATTTCGATCGTCGAGGCCGAGCACGAGCGCCGTTATCTGAAGCTGCTGAGCCGCCTCACGGACGGCAACTTCTTCAAGCGCGACGGCAAGATCTGGTGGCAGTGCCGCAACTGCGGTTTCATCATCGAGGCCGAGGAGGCTCCGAAACTCTGCCCGGCGTGCAAGCACCCGCAGTCGTACTTCGAACCCAAGAAGGAGAACTATTGATTCATCGCACGGCCGGTTCCGCATCGGTTCCGGCATCGGGTCCCGTTCCTCGCCGAGGAGCGGGACTTTTTGTTGGGGCGTACGGTGTCGGCGGCTGGAGGCTCCGTGTGGTGACCGTCGCCTCGGAGGGGAGCGTTGTGGCCGCATGGGCGGATCAAGGGCTGCATGCGGAGCTCCGGAAGGCGGCGTCGCCGGGCCCGGCGACGGTGAAGCCTCGGCTGCATCCCTTCTTGAGGCGACACCGTCGGGTGAATCGGGATACATGCACAAATATTCAGCCTTCAGAAGGGGAAAATCCGGAATTTCTCCGTATCTTTGGCAGAAAACCGAAAAATTTCCGAAAAACCCTATGGCAGACGAAAAAATCATCTTCTCGATGGTCGGCGTGAGCAAGACCTTCCCCAATCAGAAACGAGTCCTGAACAACATCTACCTCTCGTTCTTCTACGGGGCCAAGATCGGCATCATCGGTCTGAACGGCGCGGGCAAGTCCACGCTCATGAAGATCATCGCCGGCATCGACAAGAACTACGAGGGCGAAGTGGTCTTCTCGCCCGGATACACGGTGGGCTACCTCGAGCAGGAGCCCAAACTCGACGACTCGAAAACCGTTCGCGAGGTGGTCGAAGAGGGATGCGCCTCGACGGTCGCCCTGCTGAAGGAGTACGAGGAGATCAACATGAAGCTCTGCGAGCCGATGGACGACGATACGATGGCCCGTCTGATCGAACGTCAGGGCGAACTCTACGAGCAGATCGACCATGTCAACGGCTGGGAGCTGGACAGCGTGCTGGAGCGTGCGATGGATGCGCTGCGCTGCCCCGATCCGGATCAGTCGGTGAAGGTGCTCTCGGGCGGTGAGCGCCGCCGCGTGGCGCTGTGCCGCCTGCTGCTGCAGCAGCCCGACGTGCTGCTTCTGGACGAGCCCACGAACCACCTCGATGCCGAGTCGATCGACTGGCTGGAGCAACACCTGCGCCAGTACAAGGGTACGGTGATCGCCGTGACGCACGACCGTTACTTCCTGGACAACGTCGCCGGCTGGATCCTCGAACTGGACCGCGGCGAGGGCATTCCCTGGAAAGGCAACTACTCGGGATGGCTCGAGCAGAAGACCAAGCGCATGGCCATGGAGGAGAAGCAGGAGTCGAAGCGCCGCAAGACGCTCGAACGCGAGCTGGAGTGGGTGCGCATGTCGCCGTCGGGCCGCCACGCCAAGTCGAAGGCGCGTCTGTCGGCCTACGACAAACTGATGAACGAGGATACGAAGCAGAAGGAGGAGAAGCTCGAGATCTTCATCCCGAACGGCCCGCGTCTGGGCGACGTGGTGATCGAGGCGCACGACGTCTCGAAGGCCTTCGGCGACCGCGTGTTGTACGAGCATCTGGAGTTCTCGCTGCCGCCCGCCGGCATCGTCGGCGTCATCGGCCCCAACGGAACGGGCAAGACCACGCTCTTCCGCATGATCATGGGGCTCGAACAGCCGACGAGCGGTTCGTTCCGCGTGGGCCCCACGGTCAAACTGGCCTACGTCGACCAGCAGCACAAGTCGATCGACCCGGAGAAGACGGTCTTCGAGGTGATCTCGGGCGGTGCGGACCTCATCACGCTGGGCAACCGGCAGGTCAACGCCCGCGCCTATGTCGCGCGGTTCAACTTCTCGGGCGCCGATCAGGAGAAGAAGTGCGGCATGCTCTCGGGCGGCGAACGCAACCGCCTTCACCTGGCCCTGGCGCTCAAGGAGGAGGGCAATGTCCTGCTGCTCGACGAGCCGACGAACGACATCGACGTCAATACGCTGCGGGCGCTGGAGGAGGGTCTCGAAAACTTCGCCGGGTGTGCCGTCGTCATCTCGCACGACCGCTGGTTCCTGGACCGCATCGCCACGCACATCCTCTCGTTCGAGGGCGACTCGAAGGTGGTCTTCTACCAGGGCACCTACTCCGAATACGAGGCCTGGAAACGGGCCCAGGGCGGCGATACGGAGCCCCACCGCGTGAAGTACAAGAAACTCATGGCCTGATAAAATGCGCATCGCAGCCTTTTTCCTGCTCTGCCTGGGGCTTTTCTCCTGCGGGATGCCGGCCAATCGTCCGGTCGATGTGTTTGTCTGGGACCAACTCCTTGCCCACGAAGATCCGAACCAGGTGGAACCGGTCGGAAAGTGTGATGTCGACGGATTCCTCGCCGAAATGGAACGGTTCCCCTGGCACGATCAGGCGGACGAGGCGCTGAAGATCAGAAAAAACTCCCCGACCCTGTCGGTGACGGATTTGAAGTCCGACCGTTCGTTTTTCATTTCGCCTGCCGTTGACGACAAGGGCCGGTTGGGCTATTTCGTCGGATATGTCTATCCCGGAGAGGAGAGAACGCGGGCACGGCGCTACGTGAGCATGTATGAGGTGGAACAAATGGAGGCGATCCGCGAAATGGTCGTCCTGTTCTTCCGACGCGATGAGGTGGCATTGAAGCGCCTGCTCGGGAAGTTCCCCAAATACATGGATGCCCGGGATAACACCGATTGGGAAAAATACCTGAAAATGAAACAAAAATTCATATAGTTATGTCACAACAGAAACCTTCCATACCCAAGGGTACGCGCGACTTCTCCCCGGCGGAGATGATGCGCCGCCAGTATATCTTCGACACCGTGAAGCGGGTCTTCCGTACCTACGGATTCGCTCCGCTGGAGACCCCGGCCATGGAGAACCTCTCGACGCTGCTGGGCAAATACGGCGACGAGGGCGACAAGCTCCTCTTCAAGATCCTCAATTCGGGCGACTACGCCGCGGGACTGACGGACGACGAGGTGCGTCAGGCCTCGAAGATCTGCGAGAAGGGATTGCGCTACGACCTGACGGTCCCCTTTGCCCGCTACGTCGTGCAGCATCAGGGCGAGTTGACCTTCCCCTTCAAGCGTTACCAGATTCAGCCCGTATGGCGGGCCGATCGTCCCCAGAAGGGCCGCTATCGCGAGTTCTACCAGTGCGACGTCGATGTGATCGGCACGCGTTCGCTGTTGTGCGAGGTCGAACTGGTGGAGATCGTTGAGCGGGTCTTCAAGGCGCTGGGCATCCGCGTGGCGCTGAAGATGAACAACCGCAAGATCCTCTACGGCATTGCCGAGGCCATCGGCCATGCCGACAAGATGATGGATATCACGGTAGCCATTGACAAGCTCGAAAAGATCGGGCTGGAGAACGTCAAGGCCGAACTCTTCGAACGCGGTCTGGAGCAGACGGCGGTCGACCGACTTCAGCCGATTCTCGAACTGAGCGGTGACAATCACCAGAAGCTCAGTCAGCTGCGTGAGGTGCTGGCTGCGTCGGAGACCGGTCTGAAGGGCATCGAGGAGATGGAGACCATCTTCGGACATGTCGAGCGGCTGGGGATCGACCTCCGGGTGGAGCTCGACCTCTCGCTGGCACGCGGTTTGAACTACTATACGGGAGCCATCTTCGAGGTCAAGGCGCTGGATTTTGCCATCGGTTCGATCTGCGGAGGCGGCCGCTACGACGATCTGACCGGTATTTTCGGTCTGCCCAATCTCTCGGGCGTGGGCATCTCGTTCGGCGCCGACCGCATCTACGACGTGATGACCGGGCTCGGACTCTTCCCCGAAGAGGTGAACTGCACCACCCGGGTGCTTTTCACGAACCTCGGAACGGCGGAACAGGCCGCCGTGCTGCCGCTGCTGCGCACGCTGCGCGGTGAGGGGATCTCGGCCGAGATCTATCCCGAAGCCGGAAAGATGAAGAAACAGATGGAGTATGCCAACCGCCGCGCAATCCCCTATGTGGTGATCGTCGGATCACAGGAGATCGAGGCCGGAGCCGCTACGGTCAAGGATATGCGTTCGGGCGAGCAGCGACAGGTGTCCTTCGCGGAACTCGCGCAAGCGTTGTCCTGACAGGCTGATTCGGGGCTCCGCTTGCGGGGCCCCTCCTTTTAGATAAGCAAGTACGGAATCATGCGAAAAATTTGGATCATTCTGCTGTGTCTTTGCGGTGTGTCGACGCTGTCGGCCCAGGAGACACTCTCGGAGCAGGAGCTGCGGCAGGAAAATCTGCAGCAGTTTCAGAAACTGGCACAGGTCTACCGCTACCTCATGGGGCTCTATGTCGATGACGTGGAGATGAAGCCCGTGGTCGAGGGGGCCATTCGGGGCATGCTCGAGGAGCTGGATCCCCACTCGGCCTATCTCGATGCGGAGGAGATGCGCGGTGTCACGGAGAGTTTCGAAGGCGAATTCAGCGGCATCGGTGTGGAGTTCAACGTCCTGCGTGACACGATCATCGTCGTCAATACGATCGCCGGAGGTCCGGCCGAGCGGGTCGGCGTGCGCGCCAACGACCGCATCGTGCGTATCGACACGTTGCAGGCCGTGGGCATGACCCGCACGGAGGTCCCCAAACACCTGCGCGGCAAGACCGGTACGAAGGTCGAAATCGATGTCGTCCGTCACGGTACGCCCGGGCAGCTCCACTTTGTAATCGTACGCGACAGGATTCCGCTCAATACCGTCGATGCCGCCTACCGCGTCGGCGACGACATCGGATACATCAAAGTCAACCGTTTCGGGCATACCACCATGGATGAATTCCGCGAGGGGTACCGGAAGATGGGCCGTCCGCAGAAGATGATCCTCGATCTGCGCGGAAACGGGGGCGGTTTGCTCGAACAGGCCATCGAAATGGCCGGATTCTTCCTGCCGCGCGGCGCCACGATCGTCTCCACCGAGGGACGGGCCATTCCCGCTTCGTCGTTCCGGGCACAGGCAAACGGCGAAGACCTGACGGGCGGTCTGGTGGTGCTGATCGACGAATCGTCGGCCTCGGCCTCGGAGATTGTCTCCGGAGCCATTCAGGACTGGGACCGCGGCGTCATCATCGGTCGCCCGAGCTTCGGAAAGGGGCTCGTGCAGCGGCAGATCGGACTCTCGGACGGCTCGGCCGTGCGCATCACCGTGGCCCGTTACCATACCCCCTCGGGTCGCGTCATCCAGCGCCCCTACGAAAACGGAAAACGCCGCGAATATTACCTCGACCATCTGCGCCGTTACGACGACGCGGTGCGGGATTCGCTCGACGCCCGGGCTCCGGAATTCCGTACGCTCCGCACCGGCCGCATCGTTTACGGCGGTGGCGGAATCCGTCCCGACATCCTCGCCGAGGCCGATACGACCGGCTATTCGGACTATTATGCCGAATTGATTCGCCGGGGTGTTGTGGCCGAATTCGTTAACGACTGGCTCGACCGTTCGCGCGATTCGCTCTCGCGTGCTTTCCCGACGTTCGAAAGTCTGGATGCCGGGTTTGAACCCTCCGGTGAGCTTCTCGGAAAACTTGCTGATTTGGGCGCCAAACGAGGCGTAAATTTCGATAAGAAGGGATTCGAAATCTCCAGCCGGTTGATGGGAGTGCAGTTGAAAGCGCTTGCCGCTCAGCGACTTTTCGGCATGGAGGCCTATTTCCGCGTGATCAATCCCCGCCTGAGCCCCGCCTATCGGCAGGCCGTAGCCCTTCTCCAGGCGTGGGATCAACGGGGCAAACCCTTGCTCGATCCCAAAAAATAGAGGCGGAAGTTTGGTGCTTTGTAAACTTTTTCGTATATTCGTATATACGAATCCGACGAGCAAGACCGTCGGAGCTAACTAAAAACAAAGTCCCATGTTAACCCCAACCCAACCGCGACGCGAAAACGAGGATTATGGAGATCAGATTCTCTCCAAGGCCGTTAAGGCCGGCCGTCGCACCTATTTCTTCGATGTCAGGGCTACACGCGGCGACGATTGGTTCCTGACCATTACCGAAAGCCGTAAGATTACGGCACCCGACGGTTCGTCCTCCTACGACCGTCACAAGATCTTCCTCTACAAGGAGGATTTTACCAAATTTTCGGAAGGTCTCGGTGAGGTCGTCGACTTCATTCGCCGTAGCAAAGGGATTCCCGAACCGGCGAAATGAGTCCCGTGGCCCCACGGAACAGAGGCTCTTCGGCCAATGGGCCGAAGAGCCTCTGTTTTTGCCGAAGCGCCGGGCGCGTATGACCCCTTCCTTTTGTTTTGTCCATATTTTTCGTATCTTTGCCTCCCGATGAATCCGGCCCCGGGCGACGTTCGCCCGCCGGAGGGTGGACGGCATGGCACAGCCGCGTGGTCCGCTTCCGCAGGTGCGGATGATAAACGGTTAAACTGCCATTATGAAATTTTCTCGTATATGAAATTTTCTCGTAACCTCATTCTTGCCCTCAAGGGGTGTGCCATGGGAATGGCCGACGTGGTGCCCGGCGTCTCGGGCGGTACGATCGCCTTCATCTCGGGCATCTACGAAGAGCTCCTCAATTCGATCCGCAGCATCAATCTTACGGCCGTGAAGCTGCTGTTCCGGGGACGTTTCGGCGAATTCTGGCGCCACATCAACGGCGGCTTCCTGCTGTCCGTGCTGCTGGGTATCGCCGTGGCCATCTTCTCGCTGGCCCGGCTGATGATCTATCTGCTCGAATACCACCCGATCGCCATCTGGTCGTTCTTCTTCGGACTGATCATAGCCTCGGCCCTGCTCGTGGCCCGGCAGATCGGCCGCTGGAGCTGGCGGACCGTTCTTTCGTTCCTGGTCGGGGCCGCCGTGGCGTGGTGGATCACCGTCGCCTCGCCGACGCAGACCCCCGACGACTGGTGGTTCGTGATGCTCTCGGGCGCCATTGCCATCTGCGCCATGATCCTCCCGGGAATTTCCGGCGCCTTCGTCCTGCTGCTGCTGGGCAAATACCAGTTCATCATGGAGGCGGTCGCCAATCTGGATATTCCGATCATCGTGATCTTTGTGGTCGGGGCCCTGGCCGGCATTCTGGCCTTCTCGCACCTGCTCTCGTGGCTGCTCAGAAACTGGCACGATCTGACGGTCGCCCTGCTGATGGGTTTCATGGTCGGATCGCTCAACAAGGTCTGGCCCTGGAAGCAGGTCGTTGAAACCTACGTCGACAGCCATGGCCAGGTGCAGCCGCTCATCGAGAGCAACATCTCGCCCGCGACCTTCGAGACCCTGTACGACAAGCCTGCCCTGCTCTCCGAAGCCATCATCCTCTGCATCGTGGGATTCCTCGTGATCTACGGCATCGAGGTACTGGCCCGCATCGTTGCCAAGAAAAACGAGAAATAATGAGACGTTTCGGACTGATCGGCCGCCCGCTGGGTCATTCGGCTTCGGCGGCCTACTTTACCGAAAAATTTGCCCGCGAAGGGCTCTCGGATCATGCGTATGCTCTGTATGAACTGCCTTCGATCGAGGCGCTGCCCGGTCTGCTGGAGCAGCATCCGGACCTTTGCGGACTCAACGTCACGATTCCCTACAAACGCGAGGTGATCCGCTATCTGAACGCCGTATCGCCCGAGGCACGGGCCATCGGGGCGGTGAACTGCATCCGCCGCACGCCGGATAAGGGCCTCGAGGGATTCAATACGGACATCATCGGGCTGCGCGAAGCGCTGAGCGAGTTGCTGGGGCTGGCCGAACCCGAGGAGGCGCTGATCCTCGGCACGGGCGGAGCGTCGCAGGCCGTGCAATATGCGTTGGCCGAGCGGGGAATCCCCTTTGCGCTGGTTTCGCGCGATGCGGCCAAGGGGAACTACACCTACGATAACCTGCCGTGTGAGGTGGTCGGGCGCAGCCGGCTGATTGTCAATGCATCGCCCGTAGGGACCTACCCCAACGTCGACGAGGCGCCGCGCATCCCCTACGCCTACATTACGCCGGAACACTACCTGCTGGATCTGGTCTACAATCCCGAGGTGACACGGTTCCTCGATTACGGACGGCAGCGCGGCGCGCACGTGCTGAACGGACGCACGATGTTCGTCGAACAGGCCGAGGCTTCGTGGCGCATCTGGAACGGCGAGGAATTACTTTAATTGAAATATATTAAAATAATGAAAATTAAAGTGTTACATATTGTAGTGCTATACTGTCTCACTCTTGGAGGGACGAGAGTTTTCGCACAGCATGTAACACCTCCGCGTTTTGACGGCGCGGTCGTCAAGGTCTATATGGCCCGATTGGCTGCCATGGCCGGGGATGTGGCCGTCGAGGAGCGCATCCCCGCGGATTCGCTCTCGGCCGAGGTGGCGGTCGCCCTGCGGATCGACACCCTCGGCCGCATCGTGGAACTCCGCTTCCTGGACAACACATGCGAAGGGCGCGACCGGGTGGATCTGGAACCCGTCACACCCCGTACGCGGCAGGTCGTGGAGCGGGCCGTCGGACGGATGACCGGGACGTGGAGCCCTGCACGCCGCGCCGACGGTCTTGCCGTGAACTATGTGCAGCGGCTTTGGTTCCGTCTGCCGCTGCAACGTATCGAAGAGCAGGTGAATCCCGATCCGCTGCTCTTCATGGGCGAAGTTCCCGGCGAGAACTTCTTTCGCTGGGTGGCCGACCGCACGGGGTATCACTCCTATCGGTTCCCGACAACCGGAGGTCGGGTTCATATCCGGTTTTATGTCGAGGCGGACGGCCGGGTGACAATCGACAAGGTGCTCCGCTCGCCCGACGAGCGGCTGACGAAACGGGTTATTCGGGCCATCCGGAGCAGTGAAGGCAAATGGACGCCCCGCAAGGTCGACGGCGTGCCCCAGCGCACGGCCTACACGTTCCGAGGCAATTTCATCAACGACACCTCGAACTGAGCCGACGGCGGAAAGACATCCGGAGAGAAACGGAACGGCCGGTTGAAGAGAAGCAAAGCAATCGTCCCGAGAGAATGGAACGGCCGGTACGTCCGGCAGAACCGTCCCGGGGCATTGCACGGCATGAAAAAGGCTTCACCTATGCAGGTGAAGCCTTTTTTCATCACTTCGCAGTTCGCACTATCTGTGCTGCAGCAGCATTTGGGCGCTCTCCAGATCCTCCTTGCGGACGACAACCTGCGCAGGCATGGTGCCGATGGGATAGATGGCCGACATGTATTCGTTGCGGATCGTCGACCAGATCCCCGCGCTGTCGAGCATCGACTTGGCAATCTCGGCTTCGGTAACGGTGTTGTATTCCGCCAATACAACCAACGAGTCGTCTTGCATAATCTCTCTTTTTTGGTTCGGTAGTTAAAGTTAAGCAATTTGTTGATAAAATACAAGAACAGCCCCGGGATTTCTCTGTAAATATCGTTATCTTTACAACGCTAAAATTTCCGGAAAATGTCCCAATTCGTACATCTTCACGTACATACGCAATACTCGATCCTCGACGGCCAGGCCAGCATCCCCAAGTTGGTCGACAAGGCCATCGCCGACGGTCAGCCCGGCATTGCCGTGACCGATCACGGCAACATGTTCGGCATCAAGGAGTTCTACAACTACGTCAAGAAGGTCAAGGGCAAATTCAAGGACAAGGCCGCGGAATGCGAAGCCCGTATCGCCGCCCTGCGCGACGGATCGGAGACGGTCGATGATCCCCAGGCCGAGATCGCCAAGTGCGAAAAACAGCTCGAGGAGCTGCACCGCAAGATGGCCTTCAAGCCCATCATCGGCTGCGAGGTCTACGTCGCCCGCCGCTCGCTCCACGACAAGGAGGGAAAGCCCGACCAGAGCGGTTATCACCTCATTCTGCTGGCCAAAAACCTCAAGGGGTATCACAACCTGATCAAGATCGTCTCGAAGGCTTGGACCGAGGGCTTCTACATGCGCCCCCGTACGGACCGCACCGAGATCGAGAAGTACCACGAGGGGCTGATCTGCTGTACGGCGTGTCTGGCCGGCGAGGTGCCGCGCGCCATCACGGCCAACGACATGGAGAAGGCCGAAGAGGCGATCCGCTGGTACAAGAACCTCTTCGGCGAGGACTACTACCTCGAGCTGCAGCTGCACAAGGCTACCGTCGAGCGGGCCAATCACGAGGCCTACCCCATGCAGTTGAATGTCAACAAACACCTGCGCGAGCTGGCCGCCAAATACAACGTGCGGATGATCTGCACGAACGATGTGCACTTCGTCGACGAGGACAACGCCGAGGCTCACGACCGGCTGATCTGCCTTTCGACGGGCAAGGACCTCGACGACCCGAAGCGCATGCTCTACTCCAAGCAGGAGTGGTTGAAGACGACGGCCGAGATGGCCTCGATCTTCGGCGAGTCGGATCCCGAGGCGATGGCCACGACGGTCGACATCTGCAACCAGGTCGAAACCTACTCGATTGACCATGCGCCGATCATGCCCAACTTCCAGATCCCGGCCGAATTCGGCACCGAGGAGGAGTATCGCAAACGCTTTACGGAGCAGGACCTCTACGACGAATTCACGCGCGACGAGAACGGCAATGTCGTCATGTCGGAGGAGGAGGGTCGCAAGAAGATCGAGAAGCTGGGCGGTTACGACAAGCTGTACCGCATCAAGTTCGAGGCCGACTACCTGACGAAACTCACCATGGAGGGTGCCCACCGCCGCTACGGCGAACATCTGACCGAGGAGCAGGAGGAGCGGCTGCGTTTCGAACTGCACGTCATGAAGACGATGGGTTTCCCGGGCTACTTCCTCATCGTGCAGGACTTCATCCGCGCCGCCCGCGAGGAGCTCGACGTCTCGGTGGGACCGGGGCGTGGCTCGGCCGCCGGTTCGGCCGTGGCCTACTGTCTGGGCATCACGCAGATCGACCCGATCGCCTATGACCTGCTGTTCGAGCGTTTCCTGAACCCGGACCGTATCTCGCTGCCCGATATCGACGTCGACTTCGATGACGACGGCCGCGGCCGCGTGTTGAACTGGGTAACCCAGAAATACGGCAAGGAGAAGGTCGCCCACATCATCACCTACGGCACGATGGCCACCAAACTCTCGATCAAGGATGTGGCCCGCGTGCAGAAACTCGTCCTCTCGGAGTCGGACCGTCTCTGCAAACTCGTCCCCGACAAAACACCCGAAGGCAAACCCGTCAAGAGCCTGGCCCAGGCCATCGAACTCGTCCCGGAGCTGAAGGCCGCCGAACAGTCGGATAACCCCGTGCTGCGCGATACGATCCGCTATGCCAAGATGCTCGAGGGGAACGTCCGCAATACGGGCGTGCACGCCTGTGGTACGATCATCTGCCGCGACGACATCACCGACTGGGTGCCCGTCTCGACGGCCGACGACAAGGAGACCGGCGAAAAGATGCTCGTCACGCAGTACGAAGGTTCGGTGATCGAGGATACGGGTCTGATCAAGATGGACTTCCTCGGTCTGAAGACCCTCTCGATCATCAAGGACGCCGTGGAGAACGTCTTCCAGACCAAAGGCAAGAAGATCGACATCGACGACTTCTCGATCATCAACGATCCGGCTACCTACAAGCTCTACTGCGAAGGCCGTACCGTTGGTACGTTCCAGTTCGAGTCGGCCGGCATGCAGAAGTACCTGCGCGAACTGCAGCCCTCGACCTTCGAGGATCTGATCGCCATGAACGCCCTCTACCGTCCCGGCCCGATGGACTATATCCCGGACTTCATCGCCCGCAAACACGGCCGGAGCCCGATCGTCTACGATATCCCGATCATGGAGAAATACCTGAAGGATACGTACGGCATCACGGTCTACCAGGAGCAGGTCATGCTGCTGTCGCGTCTGCTGGCCAACTTTACCCGCGGCGAATCCGACACGCTGCGCAAGGCCATGGGTAAGAAGCTCAAGGACAAGCTGGACCACCTGAAGCCCAAATTCATCGAGGGCGGCAAGAAGAACGGCCACGACGAGAAGGTGCTCGAAAAGATCTGGGCCGACTGGGAGAAGTTCGCCTCCTATGCCTTCAACAAGTCGCACGCCACGTGCTACTCGTGGGTGGCCTTCCAGACGGCCTATCTCAAGGCCAACTATCCGTCGGAGTACATGGCTGCGGTCCTGAGCCGAAACCTGACGAACATCGAGCAGTTGACGCTCTACATGAACGAGTGCAAGCGGATGGGAATCAGTGTGCTCGGTCCGGATATCAACGAGTCGGTGCAGGCCTTCTCGGCCAATCTGGCCGGCGACGTGCGCTTCGGTCTGGCCGCCGTGAAGGGGGTCGGCTCGGCCGCCGTGGAGAGCATCATCGTCGAACGCAAGGCCCGCGGCCCGTTCAAGGATATCTACGACTTCGTCGAGCGGGTCAACTATTCGCTCGTCAACCGCAAATGTCTCGAGAATCTGGCCTATGCCGGCGCCTTCGATTCGATCACGGACTTCGCCCGCGGCAAGTTCTTCGGCGTGGATACCCGCGATTCGAGCGGCGCCACCTTCATCGAACTGCTCATGCGTTACGGCCAGCGGTTCCAGAACGAGCAGAACAATGCTCAACAAAGCCTCTTCGGCGGTGGTGGTCATGTGGATATCCAGCGCCCGGTAACCCCGAGCTGCGCCGACTGGAGCCAACTCGAAAAACTGGCCAAGGAGCGCGAAATGGTCGGACTCTACCTCTCGGCCCATCCGCTCGACGACTACAAGATCATTATCGACCACATGTGCAAGACCCAGCTTACGGAGCTCGAGAATCTCGATGCGCTCAAGGGGCAGGAGATTGCCGTGGCCGGCATGGTGATCAGCGTGCAGAACCTGATGACCAAGACCGGAAAGCCCTGGGGCCGCTTCAAGCTGGAGGACTACAACGGTTCACACGAATTCGCTCTCTTCGGCAAGGACTACGAGAACTTCCGCAAGTATCTCTTCCCGGATTATTTCCTCTTCATCCGCGGCAAGGTGCAGCCCCGCCCCTACAACGACAAGGAGCTGGAATTCAAGATCATCTCGATGGTTCAACTCTCGGAGGTGCGCGATACGATGATCAAGGAGATGTCGATCCAGCTGCCGATCGAGGAGGTCACCGAAACGCTGATCCGCGATCTGTCGGCCCGCATCCTCGAGGCAAAGGGCCAGACACGTCTGAAGGTGAACGTCTACGACCGGAATGCACAGGTCTCGTTGAGTCTCTTCTCGAAGAGCCACAAGGTGAGCCTCACGGCCGAACTGACCGACTATTTGGATGAAAATCAGATACATTATTCCATTGCATAACAACTTAAAAACACAAAAAAATGGCACTTGCAATCAACAAGGAGAATTTTGAAACACTCGTAGGCGGAGACAAACCCGTCGTAATCGACTTCTGGGCTGAGTGGTGCGGTCCGTGCCGCATGATCGCTCCCATCGTCGACGAACTGGCCGGCGAATACGAGGGCAAGGTCGTTATCGGCAAATGCGATGTCGAGCAGAACGACGATATTACGATGAAGTACGGCGTGCGGAACATCCCGACGATCATCTTCCTCAAGGGGGGCCAGGTCGTGGACAAACAGGTCGGCGCCTGCTCGAAGGATGCCCTCAAGGCCAAGATCGAAAAGTTGCTCTAAGCCGATGATTCACTGCGTGGATTACTGCGGTCTGCGGGCCGTGGAGTTCTCCAAGGGCGACTATGTGGCGCTGCTGATCCCCGAGATGGGTGCCAACCTCATCCGGCTGGCCGATACGCGCCGGGGCGTCGAGGTGCTGCATACTCCGACGGCGGAGGAGATCGAGACCTTCCGGCGTCGTCCGCAGGTCTACGGTCTGCCGATCCTCTTCCCGCCCAACCGCATCGCCGACGGACGGTTTACCTTCGACGGCCGCACTTACCGGCTCCCGATCACCAACGAAAAGGAGCACAACTTCCACCACGGATTTCTCAAGAGCCAACCGTTCCAGGTCTCGAAGGCCGTGGAGACCGACGATGAGGTGACGGTCGAATGCCGCTACTACTCGAATGCGGGTTGCGACGTGATTTTCCGCGATTTTCCGCACGAGTTCAAGTGCAAGATCATTTTCCGCCTCTCGGCCCGCGGGCTGGAGCAGGAGGTGGTCTTCACGAACCGCAGCCGCGAGCGGATGCCCCTGGGTGTGGGATTCCACACGCCTCTGCGTATTCCGTTTGCCGGGGGCGAGCATGGCGACTACGTGATGCGGGTGGTCGTCGGCGAACAGGCTGAGCTCGATGCGCGGAATCTTCCGACGGGCCGTAAACTGCCGCTCAACGCCCAGTTCGCACGGTTGCGTGAGGGCGGGCTGCGCGTGACGGGCTGCGAGCCGATCGAGGCGGGCTTCACGCTGCGCGAGATCGAGGTCGATGGCAAACCCTACCGCGGAGCCCTGGTCGAGAATCTCCGCACGGGAGTTCGGGTCTTCTACGAGGTGGACGACCGGACGACCTACTGGACGATCTGGAACAACGGCGGGCAGGTGCCCTACTGCTGTCCCGAACCGCAGTCGTGGACGACCAACGCCCCGAATGCGGCCGATCCCGAGGCCGAAGGTTTCTGCGCGGTGGCTCCGGGCGAGTCGTGGAGCGCCAAATACCGGCTTTACGTGCGGCAGGCGGGCGAATAATTGCGTTTTCAGATGCGAAATGTTCTGCCTGACAGCAGAACAAGATGCGTCATATAAAGCAAGGCGGGAGGTTGTTTTTCAACCTCCCGCGTCGCTTTAGAACGACTCCATGAATACGGTCTCGGAGAGTGGTTTGCGGAGTTTGTCGTGACGGTCGGGCGAGGCGGGTTCGCCGGCTCCGTAGCCGATGAGCAGAATATTCACCGGAACGACGTTGTCCGGCAGGTGGAACTCCTCGCGCACGGCTTCGGGCTTGAACATGCAGATCCAGAGCGAGTCGAGTCCGAGCGAGGCGGCGCAGAGCATCATGTGGTCCGTGACGATCGAGGCGTCGATGTCGGCGATCATCTTGCCGTCGTACTTGCGGGTCCACGCCTCGTCGGTCGCCGCACAGACGAGGATGGCCAGCGGAGCCCCGAAGTCCCGCGTGCAGCGGGCCAGGCGCTCCATCCCCTCCTTCGACTGGATGACAACGAGGCGCTGCGGCTGGCGATTGGCACCCGTCGGTGCGACGCGCCCCGCCTCGAGAATCTCCTGCAATTTTTCCGGCTCGACCTTCCGGTCCTGGTATTGACGGCAGGCATACCGTCTCTTGGCCAATGTGAGAAAATCCATCGTGTTCGGTTTTTTGTTCGAACAAAGGTACGAAAAATCACGCGGACGCGCAACAACTGCGAATCCGGTCCGGTCGGCTGTGACGGAAGTTGTCAGTTGCGACTGACAAAGTGGCAGTCCCACACGAGTGGCACACCCTTTGTGGATCTCCGGAGCAGAAAAAAAACGAAAAAACAATACCTGTACTATGAAAAACGGAAAAATCGGAGTTACGACGGAAAACATCTTCCCCGTCATCAAGAAATTCCTCTATTCGGATCACGAGATCTTTCTGCGTGAGCTGATTTCCAACGCCGTGGATGCCACCCAGAAGCTGAAGACCCTCTCGGCCAAAGGCGAGATGAAGGGCGATCTGGGCGATCTGACGATCCACGTCTCGGTGGACCCGAAGGCCCGGACCCTTACGGTTACCGACCGCGGTATCGGCATGACGGCCGAGGAGCTGGACAAGTATATCAACCAGATTGCCTTCTCGGGTGCCGAGGAGTTTATGGCCAAATACAAGGACCAGGCCATTATCGGTCACTTCGGACTGGGCTTCTACTCGGCCTTCATGGTGGCTGACAAGGTCGAGATCTTCACCCGCTCGTGGCAGGAGGGGGCCAAGGCCGTGCACTGGAGCTGCTGCGGAACCCCCGAGTTCGAGATGGAGGAGACCGATGAGGCGCGTGACCGCGGCACGACCATCGTGCTGCATCTCTCCGAGGATACGAAGGAGTATGCCGAGGAGTCGAAGGTCTCGGAACTGCTGAAGAAATACTGCCGCTTCCTGCCCGTGCCCATTGCCTTCGGCAAGGTCAAGGAGTGGAAGGACGGCAAGTATGTCGATACGGACAAGGACAACATCATCAACGACGTCGACCCGCTCTGGACCCGCAAGCCGGCGGAGATCACCGAGGAGCAGTACAAGGAGTTTTACCGCGAGTTGTACCCGCTGAGTGACGAGCCCCTCTTCTCGATCCATCTGAACATCGACTACCCGTTCCACCTGACCGGTATTCTCTACTTCCCGAAAATCCACAACAACTTCGACATCCAGCGTAACAAGATCCAGCTGTACTGCAACCAGGTCTACGTGACGGATCAGGTCGAGGGAATCGTGCCGGAGTATCTGACGCTGCTGCACGGCGTGATCGACTCGCCGGACATTCCGCTGAACGTTTCGCGCAGCTATCTGCAGAGCGATTCGAACGTGAAGAAGATCTCGAGCTACATCACCCGCAAGGTGGCCGACCGTCTGCAGGAGCTCTTCAACACGATGCGCCCCGATTACGAGTCGAAGTGGGACGATCTGAAGATCTTCATCCAGTACGGCATTCTGACCGACGAGAAGTTTGCCGAAAAGGCCGGGAACTTCATGCTCTGGAAGAACGTCGAAGGCAAGTACTTCACGCCGAAGGAGTATCTCGAGAAGGTCAAGGAGAATCAGACCGACAAGAACAAGACGGTCGTCTTCCTGTACGTGGACGATCCCGAGGAGAAGTACACCTCGCTCGAGGCCGCCAAGGCCAAGGGCTACGACGTGCTGATCATGGACGGCCAGCTGGACAGCCACTACATCAACTGGTATGAGTCGAAGAACAAGGAGAGCCGTTTCGTACGGGTCGACAGCGACGTGATCGACAAGCTGATCCAGAAGGAGGACAGCATCAAGATGTCGCTGACGGAGGCTCAGCAGGAGTTGCTGACGCCGGTCTTCGAGAGCCAGATGCCCAAGGATGAGAAGATTCACTACAACATCTCGTTCGAGGCGATGGAGCCCGACGAGGCGCCCGTCGTCATCACACAGAACGAGTTCATGCGCCGTATGAAGGAGATGGCCCGCATGGGCGGTGGCGGCATGAGTCAGTTCTACGGCCAGATGCCCGACAACTTCACCATCGCGGTGAACGGCAACCACCCCATCGTGATCCGGATTCTCGAGGATGTCGAGAAGGCCTACGGCGACAAGCTGAAGACCACGACCAAGAAGATCGACGCTGCCGTAGCCGAGGAGAAGCGTTTCGAGGAGGTCACCAAGGACAAGAAGGAGGCCGATCTGACGCCCGAGGAGAAATCCATGCGCGAGGAGCTGTCGAAGAAGGTTGTCACGCTGCGTGACGAGCGCAACCAGCGGCTGCGCGAGATCGGTGCCGGCAACAAGCTCGTCAAGCAGATCATCGACCTGGCCCTGTTGACCAACGGCATGCTGAAGGGCAAGAACCTGACCGACTTCATCCAGCGGTCGATTTCGTTGATCGAAAAGTAATCGGACGGAGTACCCTGCGCGGGATTCGTTCCGGGAAACGGCAACGGGCCGGACTTTCCGTCGTGGAAGTCCGGCCCGTTTTTTTTTATATATGAAAGATGACGCGGGTCAGTTGTCCGCTTTCCCGCAGGCAAACTGTTCCAATTGTACCCAGTCACCCGCCTGGATCGCCGGGATAGCTCGGAGGATGCGTTCGTCCGACCACTCCCACCAGCGGATACGCAGCAGAAGTTCAATCACCTCGGGAGCAAAGCGGCTGCGGATGGGGCGGGCCGGGACGCCCCCGACAATCGTATATGGAGCCACGTCGCGGGTGACAACGGCTCGCGTTCCGATCACAGCACCGTCGCCGATCCGAACGCCGGCCAAGATGGCAGCCTCGTAACCGATCCACACGTCGTTGCCTACGATAATGTCTCCCTTGCAGTCCCAGGCTTCGGCAACCCGCGTCCGGTCGCCCTGCCACTCTTCGTAGAAGAGCTGGAAGGTGTAGGTGGAAAGCGACCGCAGCGTGTGGTTGGCACAGTTGAAAAGGAACTTTGCTCCGCAGGCAATCGAACAGAAACGCCCGATGATGAGCCGCTCGTGGTGGACGGGATAATGGTAGAGAATATTGTTGGTGGCGAAAAGGCGCGGGTCGGATCTGAAATCGTTATAGATCGTATAGTCGCCGATTTCAATTTGCGGATCGTCGACGACGGCATTCAGATAGACCGTCTGCCGGTCGCCTGTCCGTGGATAGATTTTGTTCATCATGTTTTCCGTCTTTTAAAGCGTTTATTCGTTCAGAATCAGATACAGCCATCCGGTCGGAACCGTTGACCAGTCTCGACGCGCCGGAAAATCGGATTCAGATACAGCGCTTCATCGTGAAAACATCATTTTCCGGATCCTTACTCGGCCGGCTCCTCCGTCCAGTGCGGGCGGAGCAGATCGAGAAACCACTCCGGGCAGCGGCACGGACGACGCGTATCGCTGTGGATAAAGCCCAGCTGCGTCATGCCCGTGTTGATCAGTTCGCCCTTCTCGTTGTAGATCTCGTAGAAGAAGTTGATGCGTGTCGAGGGGATCTCCCGAAGGATGATCCGCACCGTCAGCAGTTCGTCGAAATAGGCCGGCTTGCGGTACTTGGACTGCACTTCGAGGATCGGCATCATGATGCCGCGGCGCTCAACCTCGGCAAACGACATGCCCAGATGGCGCAGCAGTTCGCTCCGCGCCGCCTCGTAGTAGCAGATGTAGTTCGAATGGTGGCAGATGGCCATCTGGTCGGTATGCTTGTACCAGACCCTGATTTTGCAATCGTGGCTCAGCATGATTATCGGATTTTTTGGTTTGTCACTTGTTTTCAAGAGAATCGTTCTCCGCAACAGGCCGATCCTGCCGGAGGCTCTTCGAAAGCGGATGTCCCAGCAGATGCTCGGCACCGGCAAGATCTCCCGATTCGAACCGTTGCCGGATGGCGGTCGAACTGACCCGTACGCCGTCGACCGTACACGGCCCCACGCGAACCACCCGCAGGCGTTCGCACACCTGCGGATCGTCACACGCCAGTCCGTCGTGGCCGAAGCGGTGGTTGAAACCCGCCACAAGCGTTTCGGCGCCGAGGCGGCCGATCAGGTATCGGTCGACGAACTCCCGGCCCGTGAGGGCGCTGAACGTCCGGTCGAACGGTATGACGATCAGGTTGTCAACCCCCAACCCCTCCAGCAGGGCAATCTTTTCATCGAGGGTCGTCAGCAGCCGGAGCCCTTCGGCCCGCCCCAGCGCGATGCGCGGATGCGGTTCGAAGGTCATCACGATGCTCTCACCTCCGGCAGCACGGGCCTCGCCGACAAGTCGCTCGATCAGCGCCCGGTGGCCGAGATGCACACCGTCATACGACCCGACGGTGACCGCCGGATGGTCGAAATGCGGAAGATGTTCAAATCCGTAAAATACGCGCATTCTACGAATTGGCGTTGGCGTCGTTCTCCTTGACGAAGTAGGCGACCTTTTCGAGCAGCGTCGTGATGTCGTAATTCTCGACCACAATTCCCTGCGGGAAGTTCAACGGTGTGGAGGTGAAGTTCAGTACGCCCTTGATACCGGCGTTGATGATCGGCAGAACGAGCGTCGGGGCCACCTTCGTGGGTGACGATACGATCACGATCGAGATGTCCTTGTCCTCGACCTCCTTCTCGAACGTATCCATGTGGTAACACGGAATGCCGTCGATGATCTTGCCCACCTTCTCGGGATCGACATCGAACGCCGTCGTGATCTTCAGCTTCAACCCCTTGCCGTTGAAGTACTTCGTGATGGCCTGACCCAGGTGGCCCATACCCAGCACGGCGATATTCATCGGTGTGGGGCTGTCGAGGATGTTGCTGATGTATTCGATCAGCACCTGTACGTCATACCCCTTTTTCGTATCGCTCGAGAATCCGATCAGCATCAGATCGCGGCGCACCTGTACGGCCGTAATGCCGTGGATGCCCGCCAGAACATGCGAAAAGACGTGCGTGATTCCCTGTCGGTGGCACGAAAGCAGCGTCCGCCGGTACTCGCTCAACCGCTCGATGGTTTTCTCGGGAATCGTATTCGTCAGTGTTGCCATGACTATTCGATGGTTATCGTGAAATCATTGTGGTAGTTCACCCGCGTCCAGTTGTAGTTGACGTGGTTGGCGCGGCCGGCCGGCCGGGTGAACAGATACGTGGTCTGCAGCGGCGTGTAGCGGTGATCCTCCAGGTCATACTCGATATCGCCGTACATGGCCGGCGCGAAGATCATCGCCGTGTCGTAACCGCGATAGGAGAACAACGTCGGCAGCATGCCGAACGATCGCAGATAGGCGTCGTCGAAAGCCTTGACCACCTCCGAGTCGCGTTTGGCATGGTAGGTTGAGATGAAGACCACGCGATCCTTGAAGAAGATTGCCCGGTCGAGGTTGTTGTAACGGTTCCAGCGGGCATTGCCCAGGACGGTGAACTTCGGAGCCGTGCGTCCGCGCGAGGTGATGCTCGTGTCGGCCGAGGCCAGCCCGGCAAGAATGCGGTCCACATCCACCTCGTTGTCCGAAAGAATCACGAAGACGTTGTCCGCATCGTTCTCCAGCAGCGGAGTCAGATCGCTCGAGCCTTGGGCCCCCTGCTGATACCGATAATTATAGCGCTCGTAGGGCCGGTTGCCCAGCAGCGCAAGGATCTCGCGCTCGAACTCCCGGTCGACGGTCTGCGTATAGATCAACGTCACCTGTTTGTCGGCGGCCACCAGATCGCGCACCTTCTCGTACTTGCGGTCCGGATCGGGTGCCAGCTGGAAAAGCACGTCGCTGTTCATCCGTTCGATGTTGGCCAGCGGCGAAACGACCGGAATCTGGTGCTTCTCGGCATAACGGACCACCGGATAGAGTCCCTCTTCGTAGACGGGCCCCACAATCAGATGGGTGCGCCGGAATGCCTTGTCTTCGAGAATCGAAACGATACGGGCGCTGTCACGGGCCGTGTTGTAGAGATCAACATTGACCGAGATGCCCGACTTCTGCTTCACGCTGTCCAGACCCAGCAGGAAACCCTGGTAAAATTCCAGGTAGTTACCGTTGGGCTCGCCGTTGACGGCCAGCGGCAGAAGCACCGCCACATTGAGCGCTTCGCTGCGCCGCAACGCCCGGAACTCGATCGGTTCCACGTCGCCGAAGGGCGGCAGCGAATCACGACGCAGCGTATCCTCGGTTGCCGCGGGCTCTTTTTGATCCTCTCCCGGGACAACGATCATCGCTCCGGCCTTCAGATCGGCCGGCTTCAGTCCGCCGTTGAGCGCACTCAACTGCTCTTCCGTGATCCCAAACCGGCGCGACAACGAATAGAAGGTCTCGCCGGCATGGACGATATGATACGACGTACCCGTTTCGGCCACGCTGTTCAACGACTTTTGGTAGGCCTCCCACTGCTGCTGGGTTCCGGCCGCCGTTTCCGAGCCGATCTGTTTGCGGCGGATCAGCACCCGTTCGCCGGGACGCATGTGCAGCGGATCGAGGTTCGGATTGTCGGCCATCAGCGTCTTGACCGGAATCTCGTACTGACGCGACAGGGCGAAGAGCGTCTCGCCCGGCGCGACCTGGTGGAAATTGAACGTCTTGCGCAGTTTGCGCTCCGACATGATCTCCGGCGCCTCGGCCACGTAGGGAATCTTGATGTTCTGATTGGTCTTCAGCCCGCGGACTATCGAGGGGTTGTTCTCCACGATCACCTGTTCGCCCACGCCGTAGGTCTTCGAGAGTCCGTAGAGCGTCTCCCCGGCCTGCACCGTATGGATGTAGTATTTAGCCCCGTTGATGTAGACGATCGTCGTGGACTTCCCGCCCGCCAGGGCCGAAAGCCCCCACGCAATCATCAGCAGGGTGGCACAGAGTCGTTTCATCGTCTATCTGTTCTGCAGTTTGTCCCGCATGCGGATCTCGGTGATCACCTTTTTCGTATAGAGCGGGAAATCGCCGTTCATCATCCAGGCATAGTAGCTCGGCTCCATGCGGAAAACCTCCGCCACGGAGCGTCCCTTGTACTTGCCGAATCCGAAGATCTCCTCGCCTTTCTCGTTGTAGAGAATCCGCCCGGCATAGTCGGCCGATTCGCCCCGGCTGGAGAATTCGGCCAGTTTGTCGACGTCGTTTTCCAGATCCGGATAGCGGTCCAGCTGCGCCTTGAGCACCTCGTAGGTGGCCTTCGTGTCGGCCTCGGCCGAGTGGGCATCGTCCAGATCGCGGTCGCAGTAGAACTTGTAGGCCGCAACCAGCGTACGCTGCTCCTTCTTGTGGAAGATGTTCTGCACGTCGATGAACTTGCGGCGTTTGAAATCCACATCCACCCCGGCCCGCAGGAACTCCTCGACCAGCACCGGAAGATCGAACCGGTTCGAATTGAAACCGCCGAAATCACAGCCGCGGATGAACTGTTCGAGCGACTTGGCCACCTGGGCAAAGGTCGGACAATCCTTCACGTCGTCGTCCGTGATGCCGTGGACGGCCGTCGCCTCTTCGGGAATGTGCATCCCGGGGTTCAGCCGCCGGGTCTTCGTGATCTCCTCGCCGTCGGGCATCACCTTGATCATCGAGATCTCCACGATCCGATCCCGGGCCGTATCGACCCCGGTGGTCTCCAGATCGAAGAAAATGATCGGACGCTTGAGGTTCAACTTCATTTCGGAGGGCCTTATGCGTTGATCATCATCGGCATGAGCAGCATCAGCGTCGAGCTGGTCTGCTTGTCGTCATAGACCGGTTTGAAGACGCCGGCACGCGTCGAGTCGGCCAGTTCGAGCACCACCGTCGGCGTGTCCATGTTCGAGAGGATCTCGACCAGGAACGTCGACTTGAAGCCGATCGAAATGGGCTGTCCGTCGTAGCTGCACGAAATCGTCTCGTTGGCCGATACCGAAAAGTCGATATCCTGCGCCGTGAGGTTGATCCTGTTGTCGGCGATATCCATGCGGATGAGGTTGGTTGTGGGGTTCGAGCAGACCGCAACGCGTTTGATACCGTTGACCAGCTCGATGCGGTCGACCAGCACCTTGTTGGGGTTGTTGGCCGGGATCACGGCGTTGTAGTTCGGGTAGTTGCCCTCGATCAGGCGGCATACCAGCGTGTGGCTCTTGAGCGTGAACATGGCGTTCTTCGAATCGAAGGCCATATCAATGGCGTCGTCCTCCTTCAGCAACACCGACTTGAGCAGGTTGGCCGGTTTTTTGGGCAGGATGAACGAGGCCGTCACTTCGTTCTCGGTCTCCGATTCATACTTGACCAGTTTGTGGGCATCCGTTCCGACGAAGGTCAGCGTGCCGGGGGCCAGGTTGATGTAGATACCGTTCATTACGGGGCGAAGCTCATCGTCGGCCGTGGCAAAGATCGTCTTGTTGATGCCGTTGACCAGCATGTCGACATCCATGCGGAGCTCCTTGCGCTCGGCGCTCAGCTGCGGAACGGACGGGTAGCTCACGGCGCTGGCGCCCGGAATCGAGAGCGATCCGCTCTTCCAGTTGATCTTGATCTCCCAGTTCTTGTCGTTGACCTCGATCGTCAGCGGCAGTTCGGGGAACTCCTTCAGCGAATCGAGCATCAGTTTGGCCGGAGCGGCGATCGTGCCTTCGCTTTCGACGCTGTCGACCTCGATCTGGCCGACGAGCGTCGTCTCGAGATCCGACGTGGTCACCTTCAGTGTCGTACCGTTGAGCTCCATGAGGAAGTAGTCCAGAATGGGAAGCGTATTCTTGTTGCTGATCACTTTGCCGGTCGTCGCCAGAAGAGAGAGCAGCGCCGAACTTGATACGGAAAATTTCATAGTTGTATTTCTGTTATTAAAGAGATTCGTGTTGTCGTTATATTTTTATCGGGGGCGTCGGGTGTCGGTTCGTCCGGGTCAGTCCAGCGCCGCCAGTTTGTCGAGTGCCATGGCGATCATCCGTTTGACGAAGGGTTTGTAGTCGGTGTCGGCTTCGTGGGCGATGCGCTGTGCGATGATCGTGCAGATCGTGGCGGCGCGGTGACCCATCAGGGCCGAGAGTCCGGCCAGCGCCGACCCCTCCATCTCGAAATTGGTGATGCGGCGGCCCCGGAAGTCGAACGATTCGATCTTCTCGTTCAGGTGGATATCGTGGGGTTCGAGACGCACCCAGCGGCCCTGCGGGGCGTAGAAGCCCGGGGCGGCGATGGTGATCCCCTCACGCGTCGTATCGCGGAAATGCTCGAAAAGGGTCTTGTCGGCGTTGACGAAGTAGGGACGCGGCATCTTTTCGTACCAGCCCGTGTGGCGGACGAAAGCCTCCTCCAGCTCCAGATCGCAGACCGCATCGCGTCCCTTGTAGTAGCTCAGCAGGCCGTCGAAGCCGCATGACGTGCGTGAGAAGACGAACTCCCCGACGCGGATATCGGGCTGGATGGCGCCCGAGGTCCCGAGCCGCACGAGGGTCAGCTGCTGTTTTTCGGGCTTCTCCTGCCGCGTGGCGAAGTCGATGTTGGCCAGGGCATCGAGCTCCGTGACACAGATGTCGATGTTGCCGATGCCGATGCCCGTCGAAAGGACGGTCATGCGTTTTCCCCGGTAGGAACCCGTCACGGTACGGAATTCGCGGTTGGAGACTTCGCACTCCTTCGTGTCGAAATGCTCGGCCACGAGGGCCACCCGACCCGGATCACCGACCAGAATGACCGTCGGGGCCAGCTGCTCGGGACGCAGGTGGAGATGAAAAATCGAACCGTCGTCGTTGATAATCAATTCGGAAGCGGGGATAGTCCTCATATTTTGTTGGTTTTAAATTTTCATAATTGGCATAAAAGTAATATATTTACCTCGAATATCAAAACTTCACCGCGAATTTTCTTCTTGTAAAATACCTGTAAAAACCATAGAAACATGACGCTCATCAAATCCATTTCGGGCATCCGCGGAACCATCGGAGGCCCTACGGGCGAGAATCTCACACCGCTCGATATCGTGAAGTTCACGACGGCCTACACCCGTCTGATCTCCCGCCGCAATCCCGGCAAACGGCTCACCATCGTCATCGGCCGCGACGCCCGTCTGTCGGGCGAACTGGTGATGGATCTGGTCGAAGGAACGCTGCTGGCCTGCGGCGCCGACGTCATCAACGTGGGGCTCTGCACCACGCCCGGCACCGAAATGGCCGTCATCACGCGCAAGGCCGACGGAGGCATCATCCTCACCGCCTCGCACAACCCCCGCCAGTGGAACGCCCTCAAGCTGCTCAACGCCCACGGCGAATTCCTCTCGGCGGCCGAGGGGCAGGAGGTGCTCGAACTGGCCGAGGACGAGTCGTTCGAGTTCCCGCCGATCGACCGGATCGGACACCTCCTCGCACGCGAGGACTTCAACGACGAGCACATCCGCCAGGTGCTGGCCCTGCCGCTGGTCGATGTCGAGGCCGTGCGCAAACGCCGCTTCAAGGTGGTCATCGACGCTGTGAACTCCGTGGGCGGCATCGTCATGCCGAAGCTGCTGCGCGAATTGGGCTGCGAGGTGGTCGAGCTCAACTGCGAACCCACGGGCGAATTTGCCCACAACCCTGAACCGCTGCCCGAGAACCTGACCGAAATTTCGAAGGTCATCGTCCGTGAGAAGGCCGATTTGGGCGTGGTGGTCGACCCCGACGTCGACCGGCTGGCCTTCGTTTCGGAGGACGGTTCGATGTTTGTCGAGGAGTATACGCTGGTGGCCGTGGCCGACTACATTCTCACGGAGCATCCGGGCGGCGTAACGGTTTCGAATCTCTCCTCGTCGCGGGCGCTGCGCGACGTGACGGAGCGTCACGGCGGCAAGTACTACGCTTCGGCCGTCGGCGAGGTCAACGTCACGACGAAGATGAAGGAGGTCGGAGCCGTCATCGGCGGCGAGGGCAACGGCGGAGTGATCTATCCCGAGCTCCACTACGGGCGTGACGCTCTGGTCGGTACGGCCCTCTTCCTCACGTGGCTCGCCAAGCGCGGAATGACCATGACCCAGCTGCGCGCCACCTACCCCTCCTACTACGCCTCGAAGAACAAGATCGAGCTGACGCCGGCCATCGACGTGGATAAAGTGCTACGTGAGATAAAGGCCCGTTATGCCAATGAGAAAGTGAACGATATCGACGGCGTGAAGATCGATTTCCCGGACAACTGGGTCCACCTGCGCAAGTCGAACACCGAGCCCATCATCCGTGTCTATACCGAGGCGCGGTCGATGAAGGAGGCCGACGAGCTGGCTCAGCGTTTCATCGCCGAAATCAAGCAGATCTGCAATTTACAGTAAGGAGATGGCAGGTCCGTCACGTCCGGGAAGGATGGCCGGGTCTGCCGCAAACAAGTCTGGAAGATGGATCAAGTAAAGGAGTATATCGAAGCCAACAGAGAGCGCTTCATCAATGAGTTGTTCGACCTGCTGCGCATCCCGTCGATCAGCGCCCAGTCGGAGCACAGGCCCGACATGCAGCGCTGCGCCGAGTTCCTGGCCGCGGCGCTGGTCAAGGCCGGAGCCGACCGTGCCGAGGTGATGCCCACGGCGGGCAATCCGGTCGTCTATGCCGAGAAGATCATCGACCCGAAGGCCAGGACCGTGCTGGTCTACGGCCACTACGACGTCATGCCGGTCGATCCGCGCGAGGAGTGGCACACCGACCCCTTCGAGCCGGTCATCCGCGACGGCCGCATCTGGGGTCGCGGCGCCGACGACGACAAGGGCCAGTTGTGGATGCACGCCAAGGCCTTCGAGGCGATGTGCGCCACCGGCACGCTGCCCTGCAACGTGAAGTTCATGCTCGAGGGCGAGGAGGAGATCGGTTCGGCCAGCCTCTACGACTTCTGCCGGCAGAACAAGCGGCTGCTCAAGGCCGACATCATCCTCGTCTCGGACACCTCGATGCTCTCGATGCAGACCCCGTCGATCACCTGCGGACTGCGCGGCCTGGCCTACATGGAGGTCGAGGTCACGGGTCCGAACAAGGATCTGCACTCGGGACTGTTCGGCGGTGCGGTGGCCAATCCGGCCAACGTGCTGACGCGGCTGGTAGCCAGTCTGATCGACGAACAGGGACGGGTGACGATCCCGGGCTTCTACGACGACGTGCGCGAGCTGACCCCCGCGGAGCGCCGCGCCTTCAACCGCGCGCCGTTCAGCCTGGCGGCCTACAAGAAGTCGCTCGAGATCGGCGATGTCGAGGGCGAGGCCGGGTACACGACGCTCGAACGCACGGGTGTGCGTCCGTCGCTCGATGTCAACGGCATCTGGGGCGGCTACACGGGCGAGGGAACCAAGACCGTCATCCCGTCGAAGGCTTCGGCCAAGATCTCGATGCGGCTGGTCCCGAATCAGGACTACCGCAAGATCTCGAAGCTTTTCGAACGCCACTTCCGGCGGATTGCCCCCAAGAGCGTGAAGGTCGTCGTCCGGGCGCTCCACGGCGGCATGCCCTACGTCGCCCCGACCGACATGCCTGCCTACAAGGCTGCCGAACGTGCCGTCACGGAGACCTTCGGCAAGAAGCCGCTGCCCTTCTATTCCGGAGGGTCGATCCCGGTCATCAGCGGGTTCGAGTCGATTCTCGGCATCAAGTCGCTGCTCATCGGCTTCGGACTGGCCGAGGATGCCATCCACTCGCCCAACGAGAGCTACGGCCTCGAGCAGTTTGAGCGCGGCGTGGAGACCATTCCGCTCTTCTACAAGTATTTCGCCGAAAGCCGTTAGAGCAATATACGGGGAGTATCTGGAGTTTGCCGTCGGGTTGGCCCGGCAGGCCGGAGGCGTGGTCGAATCGCTGCGCGACAACCGTGGCGTATCGATCGCGGCCGGCAATTCACACATGGTCGAGACCATGCGGAAATTCGTCCGATAGGCCTGCAGTCGTCGACGTGAGGATCGCCGATTCGGTCACAAACAGGGGGGGGGGGAAAAAAAAAACATTTCCCGCCCCCTGTTGCATATCTGTTATTAAAAAATTTTCTTATCTTGTGGCTTTAAAAACCGGGAAACATGTGCGGAATTGTCGGTTATGTCGGACGGCGCGAAGCCTGCCCGATTCTCCTCAAAGGTTTGCATCGCCTCGAATACCGGGGTTACGACAGCGCGGGCGTGGCGCTGGTCGATGAGCAGGGCCAACTGAACGTCTACAAATGCCGGGGAAAGGTCTCCGATCTGGAGCATTTCCTGCAGGGCAAGGATCTCTCGGGTTCGATCGGTATTGCCCACACCCGCTGGGCCACCCACGGTGTGCCGAACGACGTCAACGCCCATCCCCACTGCTCCGAATCGGGTGAGATCGCGCTGATCCACAACGGCATCATCGAGAACTACCGCGTGTTGAAGGAGGCGCTCGTCGAGAACGGCTATACGTTCCGCAGCAGCACCGACTCCGAGGTGCTGGTCAACCTGATCGAGTATGTCCGCACGACGAACCATTGCACGTTGCTGGAGGCCGTGCAACAGGCCCTGCGGCAGGTTGTCGGCGCCTACGCCATCGCCGTGATCGAAAAGGGGAATCCCGACGAGATCATCGCCGCACGGCAGAGTAGCCCGATGGTCATCGGAATCGGGAGTGGCGAGTATTTCCTCTCGTCGGATGCCGCCTCGATCATCGAGTATACCGAGGATTTCGTCTACGTGAACGACGGCGAGATCGCCGTCATCAACCGCAACGCCCCGTTGAAGGTTGTCACGCTGGACAACCACGACGCCCGGATCGACATCCGCAAACTGCAGCTCTCGATCTCACAGCTCGAGAAGGGCGGCTATCCCCACTTCATGCTCAAGGAGATCTACGAACAGCCGCACACGCTCGTCGACTGCATCCGCGGGCGGATCAGCCCCGAAACCTGCGAGGTGAAGCTCTCCGGGGTGATCGACCACCGCGACCGCTTTCTCCAGGCGCAGCGGATCATCTTCGTAGCCTGCGGCACCTCGTGGCACGCCTCGCTCATCGGCGAGCACCTGATCGAGTCGATCTGCCGCATTCCGGTCGAGGTGGAGTACGCCTCGGAGTTCCGCTACCGCAACCCGATCATCCGGCAGGACGATATCGTCATCGCCGTATCGCAATCGGGCGAAACGGCCGACACACTGGCCGCCGTCGAGCTGGCCCGCAAGGCCGGCGCCTTCGTCTTTGGCATCTGCAACGTCGTCGGTTCGTCGATCGCCCGCGCCACCGACTCGGGGGCCTACATCCACGTCGGGCCCGAGATAGGCGTCGCCTCGACGAAGGCCTTCACCGGGCAGGTGACCGTCATGGCCATGCTTGCGCTGGCCATCGGCCGCGAGAAGGGAAGCGTCTCGGAGGCGTATTACCACGAGGTGTCTTCGGCACTGCTTCACCTGCCCGAGACACTCGAGGAGGTGCTCAAGGTGGCGCCGCAGATCGCCGACCTCTCGAAAATCTTCACCTATGCCCGCAACTTCATCTACCTGGGGCGCGGATACAACTACCCCACGGCCCTCGAAGGGGCGCTGAAACTCAAGGAGATCTCCTACATCCACGCCGAGGGCTACCCCGCCGCCGAGATGAAGCACGGTCCCATCGCGCTGATCGACGCCGAGATGCCGACCGTGGCCATCGCAACGCCCGACCACACCTACGAGAAGACCGCTTCGAACATCGAGGAGATCAAAGCCCGCGGCGGCAAGATCATCGCCGTCTGTGCCCGCGGAGACCGGCAGGTGAGTCGTTCGGCCGACTACGTCATCGAGGTGCCGGTCATCACCGAGTGTCTCATGCCGGTGGTCGTCTCGGTACCGCTGCAGCTGCTGGCCTACTACATCGCCGTCTACAAGGGGCGCAATGTCGACCAACCCCGCAACCTGGCCAAGTCGGTGACTGTCGAGTAGGCGTTGGCGCGGGAACAGACCAAACATCGAAACTCCCAAGAGGAAACGGTAACACGAAAGGCCGGATCATCGGGGAACGTTCTCCGCAACAGTTCAGCAAAACGGCGGATCCGAAAACTGCAAGGCTTGGAACAACCAGTCAACTCATAGACGGATTACAAAAAAGGTGGAAGCGAAAACTTCCACCTTTTTTCATTGCCGGATTGCCGAATTCCGGGTTCTTGTCAGAGAGCGCCGGCTCCGTCCGGCTGCCCCCCCCCTCCGGGGAATCCGCCGGTCACATCTCTTCGTAGGTGTACTGGATGGCCCGGTTCAACTGCGCGATAAAGGGCTGCGTGCGGCGGAACTCCGCGACGACACGCGCCGCCAGATCCTCCGCATGCACAAACGCTTCGTCAACCTGCTTCACCAGGCAAAAGTCCTTCTGTTTGAGCAGATCCGCATGTTCCGAATCGGACGGAAAGCCCGTCGGGACCCGCTTGAGGCGGTTCGTCGGATCGAGCCGGAACCCACGGGCCGCGTGGATCGACCGCTGCATCTCGGCCCCGTGGTCCACCACCTCTTCGCGGATCGACCGCAGCACAGCCGGTTCAAGGCAGACCGCACCCGACCCCAGCAGGTGGTTGCAACCCTTCCCCTCGTCCGTCACCGGTTCGAGCTGGAAGTAGTAACCCGCATAGCCAGACTTCTTGCCCTTCGGAGCGACAAAGGCGCCGATCCAGGTCTTGTAGGGACGCTTGTCGGGCGAGAAACGCGTATCGCGGGCGATGCGGTAGGTGCAGTCCTGCGGCCGCAGACCGCGCACCGAGTCGTCGAACGACGCGATGCCCTCGATGAGCTCCGCCGTGAAGTCGGCCCACAACCCCTTGACGTGCGTCCACTCCGCCCGGTGGGCATCGAACCACTCGCGGTCGTTGTTCTCATACAGCCGCCGCAGGAAATCCAGTATCTCCTCCGTCGGCATGCTACCAGGCAAAGAGCGGATAGTTGGCCATCAGCGCGTTGACCTCCTTGCGGACGGCGGCGATGTTGGCCTCGTTCTCCGGATCGTTCAGCACCCGGTCGATCAGCCCGACAATGTAGTCCATCTGATCCTCCTTCAGGCCGCGCGTGGTGATGGCCGGCGTACCGAAGCGCAGTCCCGAGGTCTGGAACGGCGAGCGCGAATCGAACGGAACCATGTTCTTGTTGGTCGTGATGTCGGCCGCAACGAGGCACTTCTCGGCCAGCTTGCCCGTCAGATCGGGGAACTTCGTGCGCAGGTCGACCAGCATCAGGTGGTTGTCCGTACCGCCCGAGACGATCTTGTATCCACGCTTCATGAAGGCTTCGGCCATGGCGGCGGCATTCTTCTTGACCTGGAGCTGGTACTCCTTGTACTCGGGCTGCAACGCTTCACCGAAGGCCACGGCCTTGGCTGCAATGACGTGCTCCAGCGGCCCGCCCTGGATGCCGGGGAAGACCGATGCATTGAGAATCTGCGACATCATCTTCACGGCGCCCTTCGGCGTGGTGAGCCCCCACGGATTCTCGAAGTCCTTGCCCATGAGGATGATACCTCCGCGCGGACCGCGCAGCGTCTTGTGGGTCGTCGAGGTGACGATATGGGCGTATTTCACCGGATTGTCCAACAGCCCGGCGGCGATCAGACCCGCCGTGTGGGCCATGTCGACCATCAGCAGCGCGCCCACCTTGTCGGCGATCTCACGCATGCGCTTGTAGTCCCACTCGCGCGAATAGGCCGAAGCGCCGCCCACGATCAGTTTCGGACGGCACTCCATGGCCAGCTGCTCCATGGCATCGTAGTCGATGCGGCCCGTAGCCTCGTCCAGCCGGTAGCCGACGGCCTTGAAGTACTTGCCCGACATGTTGACCGGCGAACCGTGCGAAAGGTGGCCACCGTGTGCGAGGTCCAGCCCCATGAAGGTGTCGCCCGGCTGCATGCAGGCGAAGAAGACCGCCATGTTGGCCTGGGCGCCCGAGTGCGGCTGAACGTTGGCCCACTCCGCACCGTAGAGTTCGCAAAGACGCTCGATGGCCAGCGACTCCACCTTGTCAACCACCTCGCAACCTCCGTAGTAACGTGCTCCGGGGTAACCTTCGGCATACTTGTTCGTGAGCACCGAGCCCATGGCCTCCATCACCTCATCGCTGACGAAGTTCTCCGAGGCGATCAGCTCGATGCCGTGCATCTGACGGCTCCGCTCTTCGGAAATCAGATCGAAAATCCGGGAATCTCTTTTCATGTTCTTTTATCAAGGGTTATTGAGTGATTTTTTTCAGTTCCACGACGCTGGCCGCCCCTTCGCAAACGGGGATCTCCTGCCGCACGAGGCCGATGCCCGGGGCCATCCACTGGATCATGCGGCCCGCAACCTCCTGGTCACCCAGAGTCGTGAGGGTGCGGAACTCGAGGCGCACGGCGTCGAACTTTCCGGCCGGCGTGCGGATCGGTCCGCACGCGGCAACGCGCACGCTGTCCGAACGCACGGAGACGATCGTGCGTTCGTCCCCGCGCGTTCCCGAGACCGAGAATCCGAAGCCCGGGAAGAGATCGCCCGGTTTCATCTCGGCGGGCAAGGCCAGATTCCGGGTTCGAAAATCCACATCCCGCACCTGCAGCGTATCGAGCAGGGCCTGCATCTCTGCCGGGACTTCGATCTGCAGAACCGTCGAATCGGGATAGATCTGCCAGCGTTCGACGATCGGATTATTCGCTTTGGTGTAGGTCAGGGTAATTTCGCCGTTGTCGTCCGACGCGACCAGTTTGTCGAGCGAGCCCGTCCGTACACCGCCGATCGACTCTTCGTAGATCAGGCGCCGGCCGGCCGTAGTGCAGATCCACGGTTCGGCGGCCGACGCAACGGCGGCTGTGAGGATCATCAACGGCAGTATGAAGCGCTTCATCGGGCAGGCATGCTTTTCGGACGGTAAAGATAAGCAATTTTGACGAAATTCATCTCCCGAACGTGTCATTAAGAACGGGTTTCGGATATTTTTCCTATCTTTGCGCTGCAAAATTGGTTGATATTACCTTTAAAATAATACGATTATGAAATTGCTCGAAGGAAAAGTGGCCGTCATCACCGGTGCCGCACGCGGTATCGGCAAGGCCATCGCTCTGAAATTCGCTTCGGAAGGTGCCGACGTCGCCTTCACCGATCTGGTGATCGACGAAAACGGAAAGGCTACCGAAGCCGAAGTCGCCGCCCTCGGCGTCAAGGCCAAAGGCTATGCCTCGAACGCCGCCAACTTCGAAGAGACCCATCAGGTCATCAAGCAGATCCTGGAGGACTTCGGCCGCATCGACATCCTGGTCAACAACGCCGGAATCACGAAGGACGGGCTGATGATGCGCATGTCCGAGGCGCAGTGGGATGCCGTGCTGACGGTCAACCTCAAGTCGGCATTCAACTTCATCCACGCCGTGACGCCGATCATGGCCCGTCAGAAGAGCGGCTCGATCATCAACATGTCGTCCGTCGTCGGCGTGAGCGGCAATGCCGGGCAGTGCAACTACTCCGCCTCGAAGGCCGGTATGATCGGTCTGGCCAAGTCGATCGCCAAGGAGATGGGTTCGCGCGGCATCCGTGCCAACTGCATCGCCCCGGGTTTCATCATGACCGACATGACCGACAAGCTCCCCGACTCGGTCAAGGAGGAGTGGTACAAGCAGATTCCGCTGCGTCGCGGCGGTACGCCCGAGGAGGTCGCCAAGGTGGCCCTGTTCCTCGCGTCGGATCTCTCGTCGTATGTCAGCGGCCAGGTGATCCACTGCTGCGGTGCCATGAACTGCTAAACCACCGGTGGAGGGGGGGGACTAACCCTTTTTTGGGGGCTAACCCTTTCTTACGGACTTTTTACGGAGCGTTTCCCTGGAGGCGCTCCGTTTTTCGTGTCCGGATCCGAAGATCGGACAAATGGTTGCGTTTTTGTCCCACAGGTTGCCAATTTTACTCCCAAGGGTTGGCGCTGGCAAATTTTTCGCTATATTTGGAGAGTATAGGATGCGCCTCGGCTATGCAAAAAATCAGCAAGCTGTTTTTTGGCGTTGCGCTCGCCTTTTCGTATATTTGTCCAATGCGGAAGCCGGCCGAGCGTCGTGCCGGGTTTCCGCCAGACCACTCAGTTGCAGTATGAAACGATTCGTGATCCTTTTGGCGGCCGTTGCGGCTCTGCATGGCGCCGTTTCGGCCCAGGAGGCCACCCTCCCGAGTCCCGATGCCAAGGCTATCGGCATGGGCGGCGTGATGATGACCACGCTCTCCAGTTCGCATGCCATCTACAACAACCCGGCGCTGGTCGCCTTCTCGATGACCTCTTCGCAGGTATCCTCTTCCTATTACGGGCAGGGGCAATTCGACTACTATGCCGTCTCGGGAAGCTGCCGCATCAACGTCTCCAATACCGTGCAGGCCGGCTGGCGGCAATATCTGCGCGGAAACGGCAACAACGACATGGCCGTCGATCTGGGATACACGCGGCGGATCAACGAACGGTGGGCCGTCGGTATCGTGGGACGCTATCTGCATCTGCGACGTCCCGACGCTTCGGCCGATGCCCTGGCCGCCGACGTGAGCGTCGCCTATCAACTGCCGCTGGAGATCGGCAGCTACTCCACGCTGCGGGCCGGCGCCAAACTGGCCAATCTCGGTGCGTATCTCTCTGATACCGACCACTCGCTGCCCGTCGATCTCACGGCCGGTGCAGCCCTCGATACGTTCCTCAGCGATGCCCACGAAATCACGGTCGGCGCCGATCTGGGCTACTATTTCTACCCGAAGGATGTCCGGGGCTACCAGATGTCACTCGGCGTGGAGTACAACCTCATGCAGCTTGTCCAGTTCCGGGGCGGCTATCACTACGGCGAACAGCGCTATTACTACCCCAGCTACTGGTCGGCCGGCGTCGGGGTGCGCATCCTGCATCTGCGTCTCGACTTCGCCTACCTTTTCGCCAAGAAGGAGACTCTGCTGCGCAACACCTACAGTCTGAGTTTCGGCTTCGACTTCTGAGACGGTGCCGCCGGGCCGGTGATACAGGGAGGAGCGGATCCTGTGCCAGGATGAATGCTCAATCCTTCCGACGCCGAATATCCTCCAGCAAACCCTCGCAACCGTCCTCCAACAGGTTCAGCACCAGCTCGAACCCGTCGTGACCTTCGTAATAGGGGTCGGGAACGTAGCTCCAGTCGGGATGATGACGGCAGAAATCGGTCATGCGGTAGATCTTCTGCGCCGCGGCCCGCGACGGAGCCATCCGGTGAAGCGTTTCGTAATTCATGTCGTCCATGACGATGATCCGGTCGAAACGGTCGAAATCCTCCTCCCGAATCTGACGGGCCCGGTGGGTCAATGCATACCCCCGGCGGGCTGCGGCGCTGCGCATCCGAGGATCGGGCAGGTCACCCCGATGACCGCCGTACGTGCCGGCCGAATCCACTTCGATTGCATCCGCAAGCCCCGCCCGTTCGATCCGGTCCCGCAGAATGCCCTCGGCGGCCGGAGAGCGGCAAATGTTGCCCAAACAGACAAAAAGTACACGTGTTTTCATCGCCGCAAAGATAAAGTTTCGGCCGATGGTCTCCAAATCCGCCACCGGAATTTTCGGACAAAATTCCCGGAACGTATTTTGCAGTTGGCGGCCGGTTTGGAAAGGTGCTTTTGACCAGAAGATGGCCCGTCGTGCCGGTCCGGCGGAGGCTTGTCGATCCGGCAATGGTTTGCCGGGCTGCGGCAGCACACCCCAAACGGCCGATTTCACCCGTCCGGGATCTTCCTCCTGCTGCTCCCGGCCGGCTGCAGGCCCTTCGTCCGGGCCCCTTTGGTAACCGATCCGACTGAAAAAAATGACCATTAGAACAATAATAGAAGCGTTGCACCCCTCGATGTTCAAGGATTTTGTCGTAACTTTGCCCCCGATTTATTGCAACGAAACCGAAAATATCCAGAACCTATGAAGATGAAAGGAATGGTGATGCTGGCAGCCGCAGTGCTGACCCTCTCGACGGTTTCCGCTCAGCAGCTGCCCCGCAAGGTGCAGAATGTCGAGATCCTCGACCTGAACGGCAAACCCGCCAAATTGCCCCACTTCGGAGAGAAAAACCTCATGATATTCTACGTCGATCCCGACCGGCACAAGCAGAACGAAGACTTTACCTACGAACTCGAACGCAACCACCGCGCCTCGGGTGACAACCTCTACGGATTCGGTATCATGAACCTCATGGATGCCCCCATGATCCCCAACGGCATGGCCCGCAGCATGGCCAGAAAACGCACCGAAAAGAACGGTGCCACGGTCCTGGCCGACGAAGGCCGCATCCTGAGCAAGGCCTGGGGCCTGGGCGACTGCAACAACCAGTTCGTGCTGCTGATCGTCTCCAAGGAGGGTGAGCTGGTATTCATGCGCAAGGGCGTCCTCTCCGAAGCCGATAAAGAGGCCTTTTACCAAACCATCGAGAAGTATCGTTAACGCATGCTGCGCCGATCCGCCTTGCTGGCACTCCTGACCGTCTTCACGGGAGCCCTCAGCCCCGGGGTCGCACAGGAATCCGAATGGAGCCTCGCACAGGGAGACACCATTCGCTATACCTACACCCCGCTGCCGCAGGACACACCCCGAAAAAAGTCCTTCCTGAAACGGATCGTGGACTATTTCGGCGAATCGACCACCGACCGGACCTTCGAGAAAAAAATCGACTTCACCTTTGCCGGAGGCCCGAGCTATTCGAAAACAACCAGTCTCGGAATCGCAGCCCTCGCCGCGGGCCTCTATCGGCTGGACCGTACCGATTCGATCACTTCACCGTCGAACGTTTCCGTCTTCGCGAATGTCTCGATCACGGGGTTCTACTCCGTCGGTATGTTCGGTAACAACATCTTTTCCAAGAATAAACAGCGCCTGAGCTACAACGTTACTTTCGCTTCAGCGCCCCGCGATTTCTGGGGTATCGGATACGATAACGCGCTCCACAACGAGGTGAGCACCTACTCCGAAAAACGGATCATGATCGACGCCCGCTATCTGCACAAGGTGTTGCCGAACACCTTCGTCGGCGGACTGGTCAACTTCGACTACACGCGAGGCATCCGTTTCTCGAAACCCGAATACCTCGACGGCGAAAATTCGCAATATGTCGCTACGGGAATCGGAGCCCTAGTTGAATACGACAGCCGCGATTTCATTCCCAACCCCTTCAAAGGGGTCTATGTCAGCTTCCGGGAGACCTGTTTCCCCAAGGCGCTGGGCAATTGCGGCCGGGCACTCTGGCAGACAACCTTCACGGCCGATGCCTATCAGCGCGTGTGGAAAGACTGCATCCTGGCCGTTGATCTCTTTGCCGAATTCAACTCCGACGGCACCCCCTGGCCCATGCTCGCCCGACTGGGTGACAACCAGCGCATGCGCGGATACTACCTCGGCCGCTTCACGGACAACAACATGATCACCTTTCAGGTGGAACTCCGGCAGCGGATCTGGCGACGCATCGGAGGCGTCGTCTGGGGCGGAGCCGGCAACGTCTTCCATACGTTCCGCGATTTCCAGTGGAACCAGACGCTACCCAACTACGGTCTCGGCCTGCGCTGGGAACTCAAAAAACGGGTCAACGTGCGACTCGACTACGGATTCGGCAAGGAGACGAACAGTTTCCTGCTGAGCATCAACGAAGCTTTTTAAGTGTAAGACGAACGGACTATGAGTGTTGAGAAGAATCGGAAAGAGGTGCATCGGATCGTCAAGACCCGCAGCCGTTTCACCACGCTGCTGACGGTCTACTTCTTCGTGGCGTTGATCATTCCCAACTGCGTGTTGATCAATACGGAAGAATACTCCATCTGGAGTGATGAAGCACTGATACTCCTGCCGCTCGGATTCTACATGATGTGGAGCGTGGCGCTCCGCCGCTCGGGAGTGATGATCTGGCTCGGATTCCCGTTCATCTTCTTCTGCGCCTTCCAGATCGTGCTGCTCTACCTGTTCGGCAACTCGATCATCGCCACGGACATGTTCACCAACGTTCTGACGACCAATCCCGGCGAGGCCAACGAGTTGCTGAGCAACATCTATCCGTCGGTCGTGCTGGTCTGCGTGATCTACATTCCGCTGCTCTGGCTGGCAGCACGCGAAATCGCCCACAAGCGCTACATCTCCCATACCTCCCGTATGAGCATCGGGTTGACCGGCGGCGCCCTCTTCTCGCTGGGTCTGCTGGCGCTCTGGCCCGCCTACCACGTCAGCGAATCGAAGCACGTCCTGCGCGACGAAATCTTCCCGCTGAATGTCATCTACAACCTCGGGTTGAGCGGCTCGGAGTTCCGCAAGTCGCACAACTTCGAAAAAAGTTCCGAGGGTTTCTCCTTCGAGGCCCGGCGTACGGTCCAGGCTCCCGGCCGCGAGGTCTACGTCTACATCATCGGGGAGGCGGCCCGCGCCATGAACTGGCAGTTGTATGGATATGAACGTGAGACTAATCCGCGCCTGTCGAAGCGCAACGACGTGGTGGTCTTCCGCGACATGCTCACCCAGAGCAACACCACCCACAAAAGCGTCCCCTTGATCCTCTCGTCGGTGGCCACCGACGAACACGAGGAGCTCTATCGCCGCAAGGGGCTTCCCGCCCTCTTCAACGAGATCGGATTCGACACCTGGTTCATCTCCAACCAGTCGCCTCAGGGTGCCATGATCGACAATCTGGCCCACGATGCCAACCATCTGATCTATATCCGCTCGCCGCGCCACGACATGCAGCTGCTCGACGAGATGAGGCGGGTGCTCGAACGGACCGATGAACGGAAGATCCTCTTCATCCTCCATTGCTACGGCTCGCACTTCAGCTATCATCAGCGCTATCCGCGCGAATTCGCCCGCTTCCTGCCCGACGATGACGTCGCCATTGCTCTGAAGCACCGTCAGACGCTGGTCAATGCCTACGACAACTCGATCCTCTATACGGACTATTTCCTCGCCGAGACAATCGGATTCCTCGAATCGCTCGAAAATACCTCCTCGGCCCTGCTCTACTGTGCGGACCACGGCGAGGATCTGATCGACGATTCGCGCGAACGCTTCCTCCACGCCTCGCCCACCACCACGGCCTATCAACTCTGTGTGGCGTCGCTGGCCTGGTTCTCGGAGGAGTACTGCCGCACGTTCCCCGAAAAGGTCGAGGCGGCCCGAGCCAACGAAACCGCACCGGCCAATACCCATGCCCTCTTCCACACGATGGCCGACATGGCTTCGATCGAGGGCCGTTACCTCTCGACACAGGTTTCGCTTGTCAGTCCGGATTACGACCGGACAGCGCCACGCTTCTATCTGAACGACCACAACGAAGCGGTTCCCTATCCCAAAACGGGCCTCAAGGAGCTCGATTTCGAGGTCTTCCGTCGTTACGGCATCAAAATGTGACGGCGGGGCAACTGACTCAAAAGGAAACTCCCGAAGCGTGTCCGGAGGTGCCAAAAGCGCCGGAATGTTCAAACAAAAAAGGCCGCGACTTCGAGCCGCGACCTTTTTCACAATCCGAAATGCGAATTATTTCGAAGCCTCTACGGATACCTTGCGGAACTCCTTCATCAGCTTCGAAAGCTCAAGAGCCGACTTGCGGGCACGCGTACCGGCAGCCTTGTTGTTCTTCTCAACCTGAGCGGCTGCATTGGCAGCAAATACTTCGAACTCGGCATTGATCTTTTCTACTAACTCTTTCATGGTTTTAGAATTTTAATTGTTTTAGAGTTTTTGGGTTGTTATCATCGCAAAGATATAAAAATATTCTAAACCCCAGCCTCTGAAGCCCGAAAAACGCGTTTTTTTCAAGGAAAAACAGCCTTTTGACAGGGGCCTGCCCCCGTTTTGACTCCCCGACAGCGCAAAAACGGCCGAATATTAGCCCGATCCGCCCGGAAAAACGGAACTTGTCCGAAATCTCCGGAAACGGACGCTCCGCAAAACCTGCCCCCCCAGGACAAAAGATACCTATGATCGGGGATTGACCGTCTCGGAATAATATCGTATTTTTGCAGCCGAAAAACTCTACGTGAAAAATGCGTCTTTCCGAATTGAAAAGCGGTGAATCCGCCACGATCGTCAAGGTCATGGGCCACGGCGGTTTCCGGCGCCGCATCATGGAGATGGGATTCGTCCGCGGCGAGCGGGTCGAGGTGATTCTCAATGCCCCGCTCAAGGATCCCATCGAATACCGGATCATGGGTTACGATATCTCGCTGCGGCGCAGCGAAGCCGAAATGGTCGAAGTCCTCTCGGACAGTGAAGCCGACGAATACCTCGCCCGCCGGGCCGAGCGGATCCGCCAGGCGACCGCAGACGGCAATCCGAACGATCCCGCAACGGTCAGCGATGACGACGAGTGCGCTTCGCGCAAAGAGGTGCTGGACCGCCAGAGCCGCACGATTACCGTGGCACTGGTCGGAAACCCCAACAGCGGCAAAACCTCGCTCTTCAACGCTATCTCGGGTGGTCACGAACACGTCGGAAACTACAGCGGCGTGACGGTCGGTGCCAAGAGCGGACACTGCGAATACAAGGGTTACCACTTCGAGATCACCGATCTGCCCGGCACCTACGCCCTGTCGGCCTACACCCCCGAAGAGCGGTTCGTCCGTCACCACCTCGCCACGCAGACTCCCGACGTGGTGATCAACTCGGTCGTTGCCTCGAACATCGAGCGCAACCTCTACCTCACCACCGAACTGATCGACATCAACCCGCGGATGGTCGTGGCACTGAACATGTACGATGAGCTCAAAGCCAGCGGTTCGACGCTCGATTACGACAGTCTGGGCCGCATGCTGGGTGTACCGATGGTTCCGGTAGAGGCCCGCAACAACAAGGGTATCAACGATCTGCTCGATACGGTAATCAATGTTTACGAAAACCGGGACGAGCGCGTGCGCCACATTCATATCAACATGGGGCCGGTCATCGACGAGAGTCTGCGCAAGCTCAACAGCGACATGAGCCTCCACCGCGACGAACTGCCCAAGGCCTTCCCGCCCCGATACTGGGCCATGAAGATGCTCGAAAGCGACAAGCAGGCCGAGGAGTCGCTGCGCAGTTGCGAACGCTACCCGGTCTGGACCGAAATCCGTGACCGCGAGGCCAAGCGGATCTCCGAAGCGCTGGGCGAAGATGTCGAAACGGCCTTCGCCAACCAGAAATACGGCTTCATCCAGGGCGCCCTGAAGGAGACCTACACCCCCGGCAAACGCGAAGAGGTGACCGCAACGGCGCTGATCGACACCTTCGTCACCCACAAACTCTGGGGATTCCCGATCTTCTTTGCCCTGATGGGGCTGATGTTCTGGTGCACGTTCAGCATCGGAGCCTATCCCCAGTCGTGGATCGAAGCGCTGGTCGGTTGGATCGGCCGCGGCGTCAATGCACTGATGCCCGCCGGAGCGTTGCGTGACCTGATCGTCGACGGTATCATCGGCGGCGTCGGGTCGGTCATCGTCTTCCTCCCGAACATCATGATCCTCTACCTTTTCATCGCCTTCATGGAGGATTCGGGTTATCTGGCCCGCGCGGCCTTCATCATGGACCGCGTCATGCACCGCATCGGCGTTCACGGAAAATCGTTCATCCCGCTGATCATGGGATTCGGCTGCAACGTCCCCGCCATCATGGCCTGCCGGACCATCGAAAGCAAAAGCAGTCGGCTGATTACCATCCTGATAACGCCATTCATGTCCTGCAGTGCGCGAATTCCAATCTACATCCTCATGACCGGGGTCTTCTTCTCGGCCAACGCCGGCGCCGTCATGCTGGGACTCTATCTGCTGGGCATCGTCGTGGCAATCATCACCGCCCGGCTGATGCGGCGCTTCCTCTTCCCCGTCGACGAGACGCCGTTCGTCATGGAGCTGCCCCCCTATCGTCTCCCGACCTGGAAGACCACCCTCTCGCACATGTGGGACAAGTGTGCGCAGTATCTCAAGAAGATGGGCGGCATGATCCTCATCGCATCGGTCATCGTCTGGGCCCTGAGCTACTATCCCCGTTCGGAAAAGGGGGGCAGCAGCGAAACCCATTACGAAAACTCCTATCTGGGACGCATCGGAAAGGGATGCGAACCGGTCTTCCGCCCGCTGGGATTCAACTGGAAGGCCAGCGTGGCGCTGCTCTCGGGACTCCCGGCCAAGGAGATCGTCGTCTCGACACTCAGCGTCCTCTATGCCGAACCGCAGACCGAGGCCGACGCTCCGTCGGCACAGACGCCCGGTGCGCAGCTTCCGCCGCAGACCATCGGCATCATCGGCGGTGCGGATGCCCCGACCCAGATCCTCGTCGAAGACGCTGCGGTCGGATCAACGGCCGGATCGACGGTCGACAATGCCGGCAAAACGGCGGATGCGTCCGACGAAGAGCAGCTGGATTCCCTTTCGCAACGGCTGCTTGAGAGCGGCGACTTCTCGACGGCGGCCGCCCTGGCCTTCCTGGTTTTCATCCTGCTCTACGTGCCGTGCATCGCCACCGTCGTGGCCATCGGCACCGAAGCCGGATGGAAATGGGCCGCCGCGTCGATCCTCTACAACACGGCCGTCGCCTGGGTGATGGCCTGGATCGTCTACCACATCGCACGGCTCTTCTGCTGACAGACCATGGAGAACGGTGTACAGGACTATATCGTCTGGGGAATTGTGGCGGCGGCCGTCGCTGCAGCGGTCGTCTGGTTCTGGCGGCTGCTGTGCGGCCGTCGAAGGGGCGGCTGCGCCTCCTGCAGCCAGACAAAATGCCCGCTCCGGGAGATCCGACGAAAATAAATTTGCGTATACACGCCTCTTGCGCTATATTTGCCGCCCGAAAACGGCGGAATCCCACAGCGAAGCCGACCTCCCGAGGAAGTCGGCTTCGCCGTTTGTCGGGTTTGCCCCCGCCGATAACCGTGTGTGAACGTAAATGTGATTTTATGACCGGACTCTTCTTCATTCTCCTCTTCTGGCTCATCGGAAATGCCCTGAGCCTCCTGACCGGCGGATACATCTCCGGAAACATCATCGGACTGATCCTCCTCTTCGTCTCGCTCTGCATGCACTGGGTCAAGGCCGAAACCATCCGCCCGGCGGCCCGCTTCCTGCTCGGAGCCATGGCCCTCTTTTTCGTCCCCTACGGCGTGGGCCTCATGGATTCGTACCGCGTCATTCTCGAAAACCTCTGGGCAATCCTCGTCTCGGGAATCATCTCGACGATCCTTGTGCTCTTCGTCACCGGAAAAACCTTCCAAAGCCTGAACCGCAGAGTCCGGCTGCGTCACATCAAACAACAACGCCACCATGCTTGATTTCCAGTTCCTCCGATCGGACCTCTTCCTGCTCACCCTCACCGTGGGTCTCTATTGCCTCGGAACGCTCATCTACCGGCGTTCGCACATGCCGCTGCTCCATCCCGTGCTGCTGACGTTCGTCTCCGTGATCGTCTTCCTGCGCTGCGCGGGCATCGACTACCCCCGGTATCAGGAGGCAACCGGCATCCTCAATTTCGCCCTCGGCCTGTCGGTCGTCGCTCTGGGCTACCTGCTCTACGAACAGCTGGAACGGCTCCGCAGCAGTCTGATGCCCGTAGCCGTGGCCACACTCGCCGGCTGTGTGGTCGGCGGGCTGAGCGTCGTCTACATCGCCGAGGCATTCGGCGTCGAACGCCAGATCCTGAACTCGCTCGCGCCCAAATCGGTCACCGTCCCCATTGCCGTATCGGTGGCCGGACCGCTGGGCGGAAACGTCTCGATCACCTCCGTGGTGGTCTTCTGCGTCGGAATCTTCGGCAGCATCTTCGGCGAGTGGATTCTCCGCCACTGCGGCGTCCGGGATCCCGAAGCCCGCGGTTTCGCCCTCGGTGCCGCCGCACACGGAATCGGTACCGCACGGGCCATCGAAATCGGGGTCGTCGAAGGCGCCTTGAGCGGACTGGCCATGGCGCTGATGGGGCTGGCTACGGCCCTGCTCGTGCCGCTGATGGAGCGCTACCTCTATTGAAAGAGCCTCAGCGCGCAAAACAGATTCGCGTGAAACGCCTGATGAGGGGCCTGCACGGCCCACGAAAAGGCGTTTTCGCCGTTTTTGTTCCTATAATTTTTTAATATTCCCACGAATTGCCTATCTTTGTCGACAGCATAATCCCAAATCTAACACAATATGGCAAAAGCAGTCAACATCGCCCGTTCACACCGCATGGACGGTATCGGAGAGTACTATTTCTCGCGTCGTCTGCGCGAAATAGCTGAGATTGAAGCGGCTACGGGCCGCCAGATCGTAAAACTGGCCATGGGAAGCCCCGACCTTCCGCCTCATCAGTCCGTCATCGACTGCCTGGCCAGGGAGGCCCAGCGCCCCGACGTACACAAGTACATGTCCTATCAGGGCGAACCCATTCTGCGTAAGGCTTTTGCCGACTGGTACAAGAAATGGTATCATGTCGATCTCGACTTCAAGTCGGAGGTCTACCCCCTGATCGGCTCGAAGGAGGGTATCATGCACATCTGCATGACGTTCCTCAATCCCGGCGACAAGGTCCTCGTCCCGAACCCCGGCTATCCGACCTACTCGGCCGGCGTGAAGCTCGCCGGAGGTGTCATGGTCCCCTACTCGCTCAACAAGGAGACGAACTTCTACCCCGATTTCGAGGCTATCGAAAAGGCCGGGCTCGACGGCGTGAAGATGATGCTCGTCAACTATCCCAACATGCCGACCGGACAGGTCGGTTCGATGGAACTCTTCCGCAAGATCATCGACTTCGGCGCCAAGCACAATATTCTGATCATTCACGACAACCCCTACAGTTTCATCCGCAACTCGGCCGGTCCGCTCTCGATCATGGCCGTCGAGGGGGCCAAGGAGGTTGCCCTGGAGCTCAACTCCCTGTCGAAGGGGCACTCGATGGCCGGATGGCGCGTCGGCGTGCTGGTCGGAAAGGCCGAGTGGATCAAGGATGTCATGACCTTCCGCAGCAACATGGACTCCGGTATGTTCTACCCCATTCAGGCGGCTGCCGCCACGGCGCTCGCCCTCGGTGAGGATTGGTACAAGCAGCTCAACGAGATTTACTACGGGCGTGAGCGTCAGGCCTACGAACTGCTCAACGCGCTGGGGTGCTCCTACCGCGAGCATCAGGCCGGTCTGTTCGTCTGGGCCGAACTCCCCGAGGATTACAAGGGCGACAGCTTCTCGTTCTCGGACGAGGTGATGGAGAAGACCGATGTCTTCCTCACACCGGGCGGTATCTTCGGTTCCGAAGGTCTGCGCTACATCCGCATCACGCTCTGCTGCCCCGAGGAGCTGCTCAAGAAGGCAACGGACAAGATCAAGGCCGCTTTCGGAAAATAACCCCAACGGTCTGCATTCGTTACAAAGCCGCCACTCCTTGTTCGGGAGTGGCGGCTTTGCTTGACTCCTCTCCCTTTTGCTTCCGCTCAGACCTAAGAAAAAGGGACTAATCTATGGATTTTTCAAAGTTTTTTCCTATTTTTGTCCGTATGTTGAACCTTTCAAACTCCATAGCCTATGAAGAGACCATAAAGAATCCGTAATTGAAATTTTCGTGCCATCATGGCACACGACATATAAAAAGCGTTATTTTTATTCCGGTCGCTTAAACTTCCACTTTACAAGACCCCTAGGAATAAAGTTTGACGCTCACGTGTTTCACGTGGGCTTTATTCTGTTATTGGGGGTACGGGTTGTGGAAGACCTTAGCGACCAAAACAAAAATATTGTCCCACGTTTTTTATGTGTCTTCCACACCCATAGAATTTACGCCAGGGACAGGCACATTTTATTGACTAACATGAACTTGAAACATCTCATCTCAACAATCGCCATTCTTTCAGCCGCTTTGACACTCTCCTCTTGCGGCGCTTCGAAAAAAACGCTCAAACGAAGCAATCAGGCGCTGATTCAGGCCATGCAGGCTGCGGCATTGAGAGAATCGGCGGAAGCCGCAAAACTCTATTCCGATACGTCGATCCCGAAAGGTGAAGCGCGGAAACATGTCAGCAGGGATACTCCAGGGCAAACGGCTCTCGAAAAAACAATCATCCGCTGGGCGATCGATTCCGATCCGCAGGGCGCTCGGGTGTTTTATCGTGTGCTTTCAAGTATCCCGGCTGTCGTAAAGAATACCAATGAAACCTATCTGATGACGACGCCTTATGAAGAGACCCGATCGTTTAATATCCTGGGCTTGACCTACGAAAATTCGCGCGATGTGCAAATTGAAATCAAGGTCGTGAAGTCCGGATATGAGCCTCAGGTCAAGCGGTTTAACGTTCGTCAGGTTTTGGATCAGCAGGAGATCAGCAGCTTCTTTATGCTGGTCCCCAAAGAAGAATAGGTATCTGAAATACCAAGATATGAAGCAGGCCCTTGATATTTTATGTCAAGGGCCTGCCGTTGATATCGAGATCTTACTCCCGGACGATGCGGATCGAGAGGATGCGGTCTCCGCGGCGGATGTCGTCGATCACGTCCAGCCCCTCGACCACCTGTCCGAAGCAGGTGTGAACCCCGTCGAGGTGTTTCGTATTCTCGCGGTTCATGCAGATGAAGAACTGCGATCCGCCCGTGTCCTTCCCGGCGTGGGCCATCGACAGCACGCCCCGGTCGTGGCGCTGGCGCGGCGCCGAGGTCTCGCACTTGATCGTATAGCCCGGCCCTCCGGTTCCGTCTCCACGCGGGCAGCCGCCCTGGATCACGAAGTCCGGAATGACACGGTGGAACGTCAGTCCGTCGTAGAAGCCGTGTTCGGCCAGGTCGACGAAGTTGGCCACCGTACCCGGCGTCTCGTCGGCGTAGAGCTCGGCCTTCATCGTCCCCTTTTCGGTCTCAATAATGGCGTAGGTCTTCATGGGTATCTTCAGTTGTTCCGGTTTTTATTCGGTTACCTTGACTTTGGCGGCGGCAGCCTTCACCCGGTCGCGCAGCGCGTCAAGGTCGCGGCCCAGCGGTTCGTAGCCCACGACGACACCCATGCGGCGGTTGACACGCGCCGTCGGTTTGCCGAAAATACGGATGTCGGTACGCGGATTGTCGGCCAGTGCCTCCGCTACGCACTCATAGTGCGGCGTCTGCGTGGCCACGGGCGAGAGGATCACGGCGCTGGCGCCCATCCGTTCGAAGGTGATCTCCGGGATCGGAAGCCCCAGCACGGCCCGCAGGTGGAGTTCGAACTCGTTGAGATTCTGCGTCCCGGCCAGCGTCACCATACCCGTATCGTGCGGGCGCGGCGAGAGCTCCGAGAAGTAGACGCCATTCTCGTGGCTCAGGAAGAACTCCACGCCCCAAAGGCCGGCGCCGGTCAGTGCTCCCGTGACGGCGGCAGCCATACGCTGTGCTTCGGCCAGGTGTTCGGGGGCAATCTCAGGCGCCTGGAAACTCTCGCGGTAGTCGCCGCCCTTCTGCACGTGACCGATCGGCGGGCAGAAGAGCGTCGGGCCGTTCTTCTGCGTGACGGTCAGCAGCGTGATCTCGCTGTCGAAGCGGATGAACTCCTCGACGATCAGTTCGCGGATATCGCCCCGCGAGCCCTCGCAACCGTAGTGCCAGGCAGCCTCCACCTCGTCGGCCGAACGGACCACCGACTGGCCCTTGCCCGACGACGACATCAGCGGCTTGACCACGCACGGGTAGCCGATCCGGTCGGCCGCCTCGCGAAGCTCCTGGAGCGTCCTGGCGTAGAAGTAGCGGGCCGTCTTCAGTCCCAGCTCCTTGGCAGCCAGGTCGCGGATCGCCTTGCGGTTCATCGTGAAGTTGACGGCACGGGCACTCGGGACGACCTGGATCCCCTCGCGCTCGAAGTCGTAGAGGCGTTCGGTGCGGATCGCCTCGATCTCCGGGACGATGATGTCCGGGCGGTGTTTGGCAACGGCGGCCGAAAGGGCCTCGCCATCCAGCATGTCGAAGACTTCGCAGGCATCGGCCACCTGCATGGCCGGTGCTCCGGCATACTTGTCGCACGCAACGACCGTCTGGCCCAGACGCTGGGCCGCAATCACGAACTCCTTGCCCAGTTCGCCCGAGCCCAGAAGCAGTATCTTTTTCATCTGTGTGGTGGTTTTGGATTTTTCGACTACAAAGATAGAATTTTTTCCGTTGATACGGCACGCTGCGGGCGGCATTCGCTGAGAAAAGGCTATTCGGGTATCGGGCGCGAGCGCCGTTCAATCGTTATCACCACGTGCTGCCAGCGAGTCATTCAGTTGCTGGGGCGCATAGAAACGAGTCAAAAACTTCGTCACCTCACGCGGCTCGTAGAGCGTGTGCAGCAGCTTGCCATGCAAAAAACAGGTGCGGAAGCGCGGTTGAGAATTGCTTTCACGTGTCGGTCGACGGCTGTCAAAAAGTGAAACGGCTGCTGAAACACAAATTGGCATCTACTTAATATTTAAGCAGATGCCAATTTCGCTTGTGGAGGTGGCGGGAGTCGAACCCGCGTCCAAACAGGGAACCCGAAAGCTTTCTACACGCTTAGTCGCCGTTTGATCCTTCTCCCCGTACCTGGCAGGCAACAACCCAGCACAGGGCCCAGTCCCTTGATCTTCGCACGCCGGTCGGGACCGCCGGTGCACTATCTCTAAATGAATGATACCCCGTATGGAAAGGCATTAAAGAGCGGAACACCTCTCCGGGATACTCGTCGCCAAGACGCCTTGGCCTCGGCGATTAAGCTAATTTTCCTTGAAAATTAGGCAGCGAGTGCGTAGCTGTTATTGCCATTTGTAGTTCGAGCGTCGGGATTTACGAGCCGCCACACAGCGCTCGGCGTGCTTACAATCAAACTCTGCCTGCTGTCAAAACCGGGCACCCCCGAATTTGCTTGCAGTCGGCTGTCGACCGTAGACGCGGCAAAGATAATACATTTTTCCCGTTTTTCACCCTCCGGCTCCCCCGTTCCGGAGATTTTTTCGTATCTTTGGCCTCGGTAAACCGAAAACTGTCATGGACAATTCCTATGTCGTTGAGCTCCGCGACGTGGCCATCTACCACGCCGACGACCCCTTCGGAAGCGTCTCCGAAAAGAAACTCCTCCGCCAGGGCGAAATGGTCCTCTCGGAGGTCAACCTCGCCATCCGTCCCGGCGAGTTCGTCTATCTGATCGGACGCGTCGGAAGCGGCAAAAGCTCGCTCCTGAAGACCCTCTATGCCGACATGCAGCTCCTTACGGGTGAAGGCCATATCGCCGGATTCGACCTGCGGAAGCTCCGCCGCCGCGACATCCCCTATCTGCGCCGCAAGATCGGAATCGTCTTCCAGGACTATCAGCTCCTTACGGACCGCAACGTCTTCATGAATCTCTACTACGTGATGAAGGCCACCGGCTGGAAGTACGAACACGAGATCCGCGAACGCATCGACAAGGTTCTCGGGCTGGTCGAGCTGGGCGCCAAAAGCTACAAGATGCCCTTCGAACTCTCGGGCGGCGAACAGCAGCGCCTGGTCATCGCACGCGCCCTGCTGAACCGCCCGCAGGTGCTGCTGGCCGACGAACCCACCGGAAACCTTGACCCCGTGACGGCCGACGGCATCATGAAACTCTTCCGCCGGATCGCCGAGGACGGCTGCGCCGTGGTGATGTCCACCCACAACACCTCGCTGATCGAGAACTATCCCGCACGGGCCATCCTCTTCTCGCAGGGCAAGATCCGCGAGGTCGATCTCGAAGCCGAACTCGCCTGATTTTCCCGCCCGAAAGCCTCCCCGGCATATTGGATTATCCGAAAACTTTTCGTACATTTGTACGATATTTGAAAGTTTGAGATGAGTACCGAACCAGAAATCATTAAGAAACAGGAAGAAGAATATTCCGCATCCAACATCCAGGTCCTCGAAGGTCTGGAGGCCGTGCGGAAACGTCCCGCCATGTATATCGGCGATATCGGCGAAAAGGGTCTCCACCACCTCGTCTACGAGGTCGTAGACAACTCCATCGACGAGGCCCTCGCCGGATACTGCACCGATATCGATGTCACCATCAACGAGGACAACTCCATCACCGTCAAGGACAATGGCCGCGGTATCCCCACCGGATTCCACGAAAAGGAGGGCAAGTCCGCACTCGAAGTCGTACTGACCGTCCTGCATGCCGGAGGTAAGTTCGACAAGGGCAGCTACAAGGTCTCCGGAGGTCTGCACGGCGTCGGCGTATCCTGCGTCAATGCCCTCTCCACGCTGCTGATCGCCGAAGTCCACCGCGAAGGAAAGATCTTCCGCCAGACCTACTCCAAGGGGAAACCTACCTCCGAAGTCGAGATCATCGGCGAATGCTCCGACCGCGGTACGACCATCACCTTCAAGCCCGACGCAGAAATCTTTACCCATACCACCGAATACAAGTACGATATCCTCGCAAACCGGCTCCGCGAGCTGGCGTTCCTGAACAAGGGAATCCATCTGAACCTCTATGACCGCCGTCCCGACGAGGAGGGGAAACTCCGTGAGGATCACTTCTATTCGGAGGAGGGCCTCAAGGAGTTCGTGAAGTATCTCGACGCCACGCGCGGAACCCCGATCATCGACCAGATCATCTATCTCGATACCGAAAAGAACGGTGTCCCGGTCGAGGTGGCCATGCAGTACAACGACTCCTTCTCGGAGAACGTCCACTCGTACGTCAACAACATCAACACCATCGAGGGCGGTACCCATCTGACCGGATTCCGCCGGGCCCTGACCCGAACGCTCAAGAAGTACGCCGAGGATTCGGGCATGCTCTCCAAGTTGAAGTTCGACATCAACGGCGACGACTTCCGCGAAGGTCTTACCGCCGTGGTTTCGGTCAAGGTGGCCGAGCCTCAGTTCGAAGGGCAGACCAAAACCAAACTCGGCAATGACGAGGTGGCTGCCGCCGTCGATCAGGCCATGGCTGCCGCTCTGGGCGATTATCTCGAAGAGAATCCCAAGGATGCCAAGGCCATCGTGCAGAAGGTGATTCTGGCCGCTACGGCCCGTCACGCCGCCCGTCACGCCCGCGAACTCGTTCAGCGCAAGACCGTCCTCTCGGGAGCAGGTCTGCCCGGAAAGCTGGCCGACTGTACGAGCCGCGACCGCTCGGAAGCCGAGATCTTCTTCGTCGAGGGTGACTCCGCAGGCGGTACCGCCAAGTCGGGCCGTGACCGTAACTTCCAGGCTATCATGCCGCTGCGAGGCAAGATCCTGAACATCGAAAAGGCCCAGGAGCACAAGATGTGGGAGAACGAGGAGATCAAGAACATGTTCCTCGCCCTGGGTGTCAAGATCGGAACCGAGGAGGACTCCAAGGCCCTGAACCTCGAAGGGCTGCGCTACAACAAGATCATCATCATGACCGATGCCGATGTCGACGGAAGCCACATCGCCACGCTGATGCTGACGTTCTTCTTCCGCAAGATGAAGGAGCTGATCGAAAACGGCCACGTATACATCGCTACCCCGCCCCTCTATCTGGTCAAGAAGGGCAAGCAGGAGCGTTACTGCTGGACCGAGAAGGAGCGCGACGAGATCACCGCCGAATTCGGCAAGGGAGCCCACGTACAGCGTTACAAAGGTCTCGGTGAGATGAACGCCCACCAGCTGTGGGAGACCACGATGAATCCCGACACACGCATCCTGCGCCAGGTCAACATCGAAAATGCCGCCGAGGCCGACCGCATCTTCTCGATGCTGATGGGTGACGACGTGCCGCCCCGCCGCGAATTCATCGAGAAGAACGCCCACTACGCCAATATCGACGCGTAAGCAAACTCCATGGAAAAGGACTGTCCGACGAGTACGGACAGTCCTTTTTCGATAGAACGAAACAACAGTCAACCGATTAAAAACACCCGCGGTATGAAAGTTACGGTTATCGGTGTCGCCGGTGGTACCGGCTCGGGAAAATCAACCCTCGTCAAACGGCTTCAGGAGGCGTTCGTCGGGGACGATGTCGCCACGCTCTGCCACGACTACTACTACAAGGCCCATCCCGAACTCACCTACGAGGAGCGAACGAAACTCAATTACGACCATCCCCAGGCCTTCGATACCGAGATGTTGGTCGAGCACATCAAGGCCCTGAAAAACAACGTTCCGATCGAACATCCCGTCTACTCGTTCGTCGAGCACGACCGCATGCCCGAAACCGTCTGCGTCAAACCCTCGAAGGTAATCATCGTCGACGGTATCTTGATCTTCGAAAACAAGGAACTGCGCGATCTGATGGACATCAAGGTCTATGTCGACACGGATGCCGACATCCGGCTGGCCCGGCGTATTCTGCGCGACGTCTGCGAGCGCGGCCGTACGATGCAGTCCGTCATCACGCAATACACCTCCACGGTGAAACCCATGCACGACGAGTTCGTCGAACCCTCGAAAAAGTATGCCGACGTCATCATTCCCGAGGGTGGCTTCAACTCCGTGGCTGTCACCATGCTGATCCAGAACATTCGTTCGCTCATCGAGCGCAACAAATAGCCCCGGGGCCGGCGAAGGGGAGGGGCTAAGAAGAAGGGGTGAGGAGCAAAGGGAGGAGAGGAAAGAGGCGAGAGCCATAACACGCAATGTGCCGATTCGAAAGAGTCGGCACATTGCATTTCCATATACATGCGTCCAAACGAAACAGAGGGGATAAAAGAGAAATTTGGAAATACGGTGTAACCGTTCTATCTTTGCACCCGAAACCAATACATGAATATGAACATGCGCGGCAGACATATCCTCAAAAATGCGCAGCGAGGTCCCATTCGGGCCTTGCAGACCGTGCATGTACATTGGTTCAGCGGCTTTATCTGAGCGCCGGAGACAGTAAGCGGCGGAGAACCGCTCCGTCCGTTCCGGAGCATTCTGCACTCCGGATTCGATTCATCCTGCATATTTAATCATTTTGCCTCGCGGGTCTACGCCTCGCCGTGATGGTTGTGCGTATCTGCGGGCATAAACGACGATTTCACCCATGTTTCGAATTCTGTTTCTCCTCTTCGCAGGAATCGGGGTCGGCTATCTGTTGCGCCGACGCCCGCTCGTTCATAAAACCGAAATCGGGGTACAGGCGACCATCGCTACCCTGCTCTTCGTCTTCGGTTGCTCGATCGGATCAAACCATGAGCTGATCCACAGCCTCGGCCAATACGGCGGACAGGCCCTGCTGATCGCCGCACTGGCTACGGCCGGAAGCCTTGTGGCCGGATGGGCCGCTCAGCGTTTCCTCTTTGGGAAAGGAGGTCGCCGATGAAAGCCAATCTGTTGATCTTCGGATGCTTTGCGGCAGGAATACTGCTCGGAATCTCCGGTCTCGAGCCCCAATGGATGCATCGCCCCGATCTTTCGATGGTGCTCCTCTCGATTCTGATTCTCCAGGTGGGAATCGGCCTCGGCGGCAGTGACAACCTCAAGGAGGTCGTTCGCTCGATCAGACCCCGGATGCTGCTCCTGCCCCTGTTCACGATTGCCGGATCGCTTCTCTTCGCCGCCTGTGCCGCGCTGATTCCGGGAAGCCGTTCGCTGACGGAGTGTCTGGCTGTCGGAAGCGGGTTTGGATATTACTCGCTCTCCTCGGTGCTGATCGCCAATGTCGGAGTGGCTTCGCTCGGCGCCGACGGTGCCGCGGAGTTGGCCACAGTCGCCCTGCTGGCAAACGTCGCACGCGAAATGTGCGTGTTGTTCTGTCTCCCGCTCTTCGCCCGCTGGTGCGGACGCATTGCTCCGATCTCGGCAGCCGGGATCAACTCGATGGATGTCTGTCTGCCCGGGATTGTCCGCTACTCGGGCGGAAGCTCGCAACTCGTACCGCTGGCCATTCTACACGGAATCGCCCTCGAAATCAGCGTCCCGCTGCTGATCACCCTCTTTTGTCAGGGGTGATCGGCGGGATTGGATTGCCGAGCACACAGTACCGGATGTCATGCGTCGATCCGGTCTCGTGCCGGTATAGGCTCTCGTTGGTATGGCCGCAACGAAAGTCCGGAACCGGCCAAACGGAACCAGCACCGCCCGGAAGTCCGTCGGCCAATCAGAGACCCGTGATCTTCTTGATCTCGTTGAGCTTGTTCAAGGCCTCGAGCGGCGTCAGCGCATTGATGTCAATCCCCTTGATCTGGTCGCGGATCTGCACCAGTACCGGATCGTCCAGCTGGAACATCGAAAGCTGCATGTTCTGCGGCACTCCACTCTCGGCTGCCTCCTTCACCGCCTGCGCCGCCGACTTCTTCCCCCGATCCTTCAAACTGCGGCTCGGAACGATCTCGTTGTTGCCGTAGACCAGTTCGAGGTTGCGCAGGATCTCGTCGGCCCGCGCAACCACCGATGCCGGCATGCCCGCCATGCGCGCCACGTGGATACCGAACGAGTGCTCCGTACCGCCACGCTCCAACTTGCGCAGGAAGACAATCTGGTTGCCCACCTCCGTCACCGCCACGTGGTAGTTCTTCACCCGCGGACACATCTGCTCCATTTCGTTCAACTCGTGGTAGTGCGTCGCAAAGAGCGTCTTGGCCCGGGCCGTCGGATGGTTGTGCAGGTACTCGACCATCGCCCAGGCTATCGAGATGCCGTCATAGGTGCTCGTACCGCGACCAATCTCGTCCAGCAGCACGATGCTCCGATCCGAAATGTTGTTCAGAATGCTGGCCGACTCCAACATCTCGACCATGAACGTCGATTCGCCCTGCGAAATGTTGTCCGAGGCCCCTACACGCGTGAAGATCTTGTCCACCACGCCGATATGGGCCGATTGGGCCGGCACGAACGATCCCATTTGCGCCATCAGGATGATGAGTGCCGTCTGACGCAGCAGGGCCGACTTACCCGACATGTTCGGGCCGGTGATCATCATGATCTGCTGCTTCTCATCGTCGAGCATCACGTCGTTGGGGATATACTCCTCTCCGACGGGCATCAGCGTCTCGATCACCGGGTGGCGGCCCTGGCGGATGTCGATCCGCTTGCCTTCGTCGAGCACCGGGCGCACGTAGCGCCGCTCGACGGCCAGCCGGGCAAACGACTGCAGGCAGTCGATCCGCGCCACGATGGCCGCATCGCGCAGCATCGGGCTCAACGAGTGGCAGATGAAGGCCATCAGCTCGGCGTAGATCTGCTGCTCGAGCTGCAGCATCTTCTCCTCCGCACCCAGAATCTTCTCCTCGTACTCCTTCAGCTCCTCGGTGATGTAACGCTCGGCGTTGGCCAGCGTCTGCTTGCGGATCCACGTCGACGGAACCTTGTCCTTGTGGGCATTGCGGACCTCGATGTAGTAGCCGAAAACGTTGTTGTAGCTGATTTTCAGCGAGGGAATCCCCGTCTGCTCACTCTCCCGCTGCTGGATATGGGCCAGATAGTCCTTGCCGTGAAGGGCGATCCGACGCAGATCGTCCAACTCGGGATTCACCCCGTCGGCAATCACCCCGCCCTTCTGGATCTGGTTGTTCTGCGGATCGGGATAGATCTCGTGCGCAATCCGGTCGCGAACCTCCGTCAGCAGGTCGATCTGCGAGGCCAGCGACTGTAGCCGCTCGTCGTCCGTCGATTCGAGGGCCGCCTTCAGCGTCTCGATCGCCGTGAGCGAGTTCTTCAGCTGGACCAATTCGCGCGGCGTCACCCGCTGGGCCGAAATACGTCCCGCAATACGTTCGAGGTCGCCCACCAGCGAAACCTGTTCGCGAATGGCATCGGCCAGCTCCGCATCCTTCGTGAAGCGCTCGACCACATCCAGCCGGAGGTTGATCTGCCCGGGATCCTTGATCGGCATGGCGATCCAGCGCTTCAGCAGACGACCGCCCATCGGCGTCAGCGTGCGGTCAATCACATCGGCAAAGCTGCCCTTTTCACGCGCGCCGTTCGAGGAGAAAAGCTCCAGATTGCGGATTGTGAACTTGTCCACCCAGACGTAATCATCCTGGTCGATCCGCGAAATCGAGGTGATATGGCCCGTTTCGTGATGCTCGGTAAAATCCAGATAGTAGAGAATGGCGCCGGCAGCGGAGATGCCCGCCGTGAAGTGGTCGATACCGAAGCCCTTGAGCGACGGAGTGCCGAACTGCTTGCAGAGTTTCTCGCGGTTGACATCCTCCGAGAAGACCCATTCGTCGAGACGGTAGGTATAGAGCCTCGACCCGAAACTTGACGTGAAGCGATCTTCGCAACCCCGTTGATACACAACCTCTTTCGGCTGAAGATTCGAAAGCAGTTTATCCACGTAGGCATCTGTTCCCTCGGCTACGTAGAACTCGCCCGTCGAGAGGTCAAGAAAGGCGACGCCCGTCTTCTGCCGGCCGAAATAGACCGCCGCTATGAAGTTGTTCTCCTTGTTGGCCAGAATGTTGTCGCCCAGAACAATACCCGGTGTCACCAGCTCGATCACGCCCCGTTTGACCAGTCCCTTGACCAGCTTCGGGTCTTCGAGCTGCTCGCAAATCGCCACTCGCTCGCCCGCACGGACCAGTTTCGGCAGATAGCTGTCGATCGCATGGTAGGGAAAGCCGGCCAGTTCGACATACGAGGCGGCTCCGTTGGCCCGGCGCGTCAGGGTGATACCCAGAATGCCGCTCGCCTTGATTGCATCTTCCCCGAAGGTCTCGTAGAAATCCCCCACCCGGAAGAGCAGCACGGCATCGGGATGCACCGCCTTGATCGAGTAATACTGCTTCATCAAGGGGGTTTCGACATATTTTTTCGTGTCGGTTTTCTTTTCGTTATTCTTTTCGGTAGCCAAGGTAAAAATCGCTAAAAAGACGAGACAAAGATAGCTTTTTTTCGGCGGTCGTGCAATGTGGCCGGTCGAATTTTTCGGTATCGGACGGGTCGGCGGGGCAGAGTGCACGGACGAACGATCCGGGTGCAGGCGGGCAGCCAAGGCACAAGCGGCGGTCTGGGTGCAAGAGGACAGGCTGGGGATGGTCCGAAGGGTTTGCCGGAAGCGGGCGCCGGTCAGAGAATGCCCGATTCGGCGAAGGGTTTCCGGTAAAATTCGGCCTTCCACTCGATCGGGCGCGGGAAGGCTCGGGAGGTCGACGGCATGCGCCAGATGTGCAGATCCCGATCGGCATACCGCGCCGCGCTCCACGCCCCGACAGCCGGCAGCTCACACCCCGTGATGCGGCACAGCGTCTCGGCCGCCTTGCCGCCCGTGACCACAATCGTCCGGCACGACGGAATTCGCTGCAAAAGCGCCGCCAGGTCAACCTCGCGAACCACTTGAAGTGATGCGTCAGATGCGTTGTTATTCAGACGGATTACTTCCTCCGACGTATCGTACATGGCGATCCCCCGTTCGCGGCAGAAGGACTCGATCTTCGGTTGGTCGAAGCGCCGCTCACCCGGAATCTCGAAGGCGTGTCGGTCGCCCAGGGCCAGATAACCGACGATACGCCACATGTCATTCTGGAAGTTCGGGTAGTAGAACTCCATCGACCACCGCTTGCGCTGCGGCGGAAAACTCCCCAACATCAACAGCCGGGCCTGCTCCGGAAGAAAGGGCTTCAAGAGGTGTTGTTCGCTATTCATAAAACGTGGAATCGAAGTTGACCAGATAGAGTTTCTCGGTGGCACGCGTCAGGGCCGTATAGAGCCATCGCAGCAGGTCGCGCGTCATCGGCTCGTCGCCGAACAGGCACCGATCCACGAATACCGCCCGCCACTGACCACCCTGCGCCTTGTGGCACGTCACGGCGTAGGAAAACTTGACCTGAAGCGCGTTATAGTGCGGATTCTCACGGATTTCGCGGAAGCGTTTCAACTTGCTGCGGATATCCGTGTAGTCCTTCTCCACCTCGTAAAACAGTCGCGTCGACTCCTCGCGTGTCAGCGACGGCGACTCCGACGTGAGCGTATCGAGCAGAATCTTGCATTCGAGTTCCGTATCGTCGTAGTCCGGAAACGACAGCAGCGCCTCCGCAAAGCGGAATCCGTAGAAATCCTCGAACCGCCGCAGCCGTTTCAGTCGCGCAATGTCCCCGTTGGCAATGAAGTTCATCGGGCAATTCTCCGTGTGCTCCGGAAAGTAGTAGTTGTTCTTGACCACCATCAGCATGTCGTTGCTCTCGATCTCCTCCTCGGCGTAGAGCACGTTGCGGCGGATACCTTCATTATAACGGTTCGCCCGCTTGTTCGAACGCGTGATGACGATCGTCTCGTCCCGCCCATAGCGCTCGTAGCAATCCTGCAGCTTCTCGAGAAACTCCCCGCCCTCGACCGCCTCGATATCCGGATAGTTCATCTCGAAATGCGGCGTCGTGCAGATGCCGTTCTCCAGCATGCAGCGCACAAGCGTCGCGTTGAAGAGGATTCCCGATTCGGACTCCTGGCGCACCACTTCATCCATCGTCCCGTAGACCACCTCGCCGTAGGCCGACATCGTCGTGGGGTCCAGTGCCGGGCTGAAGTCGCTCCCCACGGGCGGCAACTGCGCACTGTCACCCACCAGGATCAGTCGGCAGCCGCGTCCCGAACGGACGTAATCCACCAGGTCCGACAGCAGCGACCCGCTGCCAAAAAGCGCCCCAGACGAGGCCGTATCCGACAGCATCGAGGCCTCGTCAACAATAAAGACGGCCCCCTTTTCCAGGTTGGGACTCAGGGAAAATTTCGATTCGTAATCGGCATTCGTCCGCTGGCGGTAGATGCGCTTATGGATGGTAAGTGCCTTCTCCTGAGAGTATTGCGCCAGCACTTTCGCCGCCCGACCCGTCGGAGCCAGCAACACCGTCTTGATTCCCAGCTCCTTGAGCGCCCCGACCAACGCCGCAACCAGCGTCGTCTTGCCCGTTCCGGCGTAACCGTTCAGGACGAAAATCTTCGACGTATCACTCTCTGACAGGTATTCCGACAACTTTTCTATAATTTTTTTTTGCCCGGAAGTTGTTTCGAAACAAATTTTACCGTAAATTTGGGTCGCAATACGTGTGCTGAACATGTGTCGGTATTTTACTGTGCAAAATTAACAACAAATATTTTATAAAATGAAAAAACTCTTTCAAATCATTCTTGCCGTAGCCATCATCGCTCTGATCTACGTCATCTATGTTCAGATCTCCACCCCGATCAAGTTCGAGGCGGATACCAAGGCCAAAAAAGCGCAGGTTATCGACCGCCTTCAGGACATCCGTACCGCTGAGCGCGCTTTCAAAACCAAGTATCAGCGCTTTACCGCCAGCTTCGACACCCTGGAGTCCTTCGTGCTGAACGACACCCTCGAACTCGAACGCAAAATCGTCGACGAGGATGACTCCGTCGCCATGGCCATGCTGAAGAAGGCCGGTCGCAAGAATGTCGAGAAATTCAAGATCGCCGTTATCGACACCATCTTCGCCCCCAAGAAACTCTCGCGCGAAGATGTACTCAACTTCCGCTATATCCCCGGTACCGACAACAAGGCGCAGTTCATTCTGGAGGCCGGTATCATCACCACCGAGTCCAAGGTCGTGATCCCTGTCGTGGAGTGCCGTGCCCCCTACAAGATGTTCCTCGATACGGTTGCCTATCGTCAGGAGGTTATCAACCTGATCGACGACGAGGAGAACAACTACAACCGTTATGCCGGACTCAAATTCGGTTCCATGGACAATGGTAACAATGAGGCAGGTAACTGGGAGTAACAACCCTTCATCAAAATTCGGAGTGTCCATTCAGCAGTCGTTGGATGGACACTCTTTTTCACTCCCGGAACTCGAGCAGATGACCCCGTCGGACAAGCCGGTCGAGGTGGAACTTCTCCTCCCCAAAACCATGCTCGTGCCGGAAAACCTGTTCCAAAATGAACGGGCGGCAGAGTTCCTCGCAGCTAACGGCATGCCGCTCGCCGAGACGGAGTGTGTCGTCGTCTGTCCGGCCAGGAACGGGACGGTCGCCGTGGCGGCTATGGAGAAGAAGACCCGGCAACTGATCGCCGAAAAGTTCCCGCAGGCCCGCTTCACCTCTCCGCTCGAGCATCAGCCCGACGAGACCCGCAGATGTGCATGGATCTGCCGGCGGGGAACACTCCTCTACGTCAAAGTCTATCGCGACGGAGTGCTGCAGCTGGCCGAGGTAATTGTCGGTTCGACAGAAGCCGAAATCGGCTATTTCATCCAGCGGCTCGGTGCGGAGTTCCCGCTGGCGGAATATGAACTGCGGATTGCCGGCGATGAACCGAAAAAAGTCCGGAAATGGATCGGTAAAGTTTTCGAAAAGGTATTATGCGAATAGTAAGCGGTAAATACAGAGGGCGGACCATCAATCCCCCGCGCAACCTCCGGGCCCGGCCTACGACCGACTTCGCCAAGGAGAACCTCTTCAACGTGCTGAACAATCTGGTCGATTTCGAAGAGTGTGACGTGCTGGATCTCTTCGCCGGGACCGGCTCGATCAGTTATGAATTCGCCTCGAGAGGGGCGCGGAGCGTCACGTCGGTGGAGATCAACCCCGTCCACTACAACTTTATCCGACAAACGGCTCAACAATTAGGCATCGACAACCTCCATCCCGTCAAGGCCAATGTCTTCCTCTATCTGAAGAGTTGTCCCAAGCAGTTCGACATCATCTTCTCGGACGCTCCGTACGATCTGCCCGGCAGCGAGGAGGTCATTCGGGAGGTCTTCGAGCGTGATCTGTTGACGCCGGACGGACTGCTGATTTTTGAGCATTCCAAGAAACTGGATTTTTCGACTTACAAGCACTTCTGGCAATTAAGAAGTTACGGAAGCGTGCAATTTTCTTTTTTCAAAAAGGTCTGAAAAAATTTGCCGATTCCAAAAAAAGTGCTACCTTTGCACTCGCAATACCGAAAGGGGTGCGTTAGTTCAGCTGGTTAGAATACGTGCCTGTCACGCACGGGGTCAGGGGTTCGAGTCCCCTACGCACCGCAAACAAGGGTGTAAATCAAGTAGTTACGAGATTTACACCCTTTTTTACACCCAAAAAACAAGCTGCCCTATTTCCTTTTCGAATCGAATTTCAAGGTTCAATCACCCCAAATGGACGCTACTTTATCGAAAAGAATAAAATAGTGAACAATCGGGGCGGGAAAAACCGCCCCGACTATCGAATGATTTTTATCAGCTATGCCGGTCAAACATCATTTTGGTGCTTCCCCTGTATATGTTTTCTTACCAGTCTTTTGCAAAAGTATTATACCCACTTCTGTGGTAAATATTATAAATACGCATCATCACATTGTAGCTATAAGCCGCATCGAAATTTTCATCATAAGCAAGGTATGAGAGAAAATTCTGGATCATCGATATACATCCGAGTTCTGCGAAATTCACCTGTGGTAATACAAGATCGCCGAAAACAATAATATTGTTGGTTCGCTCAATATTCCACATAATAGCATTCATCGACCACATATCCATATCCATATCCATGAACAAGTCGCTTTTCTCGCTATAAAACGGCACGTTTACATTCCCATATTTTGCCTCGGGCAAACCGGCAAATGGTTTGCGGGTATAATTCTGAGTGTAAGAGGTTCCTGCATTATAGGGGTTGATAAAGGCAATCGGCTCATCTTCAGATACATATCCATGCCAAGCGTAATCGATATAGTCGCCGACTACGATTCCACCCGTCGCCTCCGTATCATGGAAATATTCGGTCGGTTCCTCATAATCCACGACGGTCAACAACCGATCCTTGCCGAGAGCCTTGCGCATCGCCTTGATCAGTTTCGGGTAGGAGGTGGTATTCATGGCGGGCATACCCTCCTTGCCGTAACCAGCGCCTCGATCCCAAAGATTAATGCCATCAAGATCATAAGTCTCGACAAAGACCTTCACTTGCGACACAAAGTCAGCAATTTGCGCATCAGTCATATTACAAAAGCCTATTCCCTTTCCGGCACCCTCAATGCAGACACAGATTTTCCGACCTTTGTCCTTCATTTGAGCAATATACTTATCCGAGTGCTCCAATGTATAGAAGAGATCGGAGGAGGGGGCAAAAATCACCCGCTGCGACGCGGCATCGTAGTCTACCTGCGCAATCCGCAATACGATGATATTGCCCAACGAAGCCCTGTAGACCGATTCGAAAGTGGTCATATCCTGTTTTTCCCAAGCTACGTAGTCAGCATAATGCGCCTGCACCTCGCTTGTGTTGAGATAAAACACAGTTGTCCACTCGGTATCCAATTCTATATTATAAAGGTCATCGCCATCCTGATAGATGTTTTCGTCGAATTCCCGAACAGTTACCCCATAATAAAGTACTTCATCAGCGTCCTGCACGGCAAGAGGCAACAGATAAGTTCCCGGGGCCAGACCATCAGCCGAGAAGGTAACTTCGAGCGGATCAGAAACCGTAGTCCCTGCTGTCACAGTCAGCGCTCCACCATTCCCTATCGACACATTCTTTGCCGGCAAGGGCTGAAGATTCGTCTGATTAGCATCATTATAAGTATCAACGAGCGACAGGTCGGGCGACACGGTTACCGTCACCGGCTGCGAAGTCGTCGTATTGAGCCTGTAGTAGATCTGATCGGCTACATCGTCCTCATAGCCTTCGACCAGGCGCACCGGAATGCGGTCGCGCAGCGACCTGCGGCTCCGCAAGGTTCCGGAAACCGTTTCAAGCGCCTCACCATCGGGTTTCTGTCCGGCTCCATACGATATGGGTTCCTCCGTACAGCCTGCGAGGAGCAGGGTTGCTGCGCATCCAAACGCAGCGCCCCGAAACAATCGAATAAATCCTGTATGTTTCATAATGTTCCCTTTCATGATTATTCCTTATTGAGTTGCGGCACCTCAATACCAGAGGGCCATTCGAGATCGAATTCAGCTACGCCATCGTTGCCGTTGCCGGTCCAGTCATGGATGACGTTGCCTTCGCCCTCGTCGAATTTCCAATAGCCGATCAACCCCGGCGTCTGCGGATCGACATCGTACATGTTCTCCCAGATCTCCTGCTCGGTACGGGCCACGTTCCATACACGCACTTCGGTAATGTCGCCGTTCAGCTGGCGCGTATCGTCGTAGGACTTGCCGAGGAAGAACTGCCGGAAATTGCCCCAGCCCTTGTACTGTTCATACTTGACAGGATCCTGCAGGTAGAGGTCGTAGAAAGCCCGGCCCGCCAGGTTGAAAGGCGTCGAGGCGGGATTGCCGAGGTCCGTACCGCGGCTCTGCAGCTTGCCGTTGACGTAGATGCAGACCTCGCGCGTGGCGTAGCTGTACGTTGCGGCGACGTGGTACCACTCGCCGGCGTTCAGAAGTTTCGATTCGTCCTTCTTGGGGAACTTGCCGAAGCCCGGCGTTGCAGCAGCATCACCCGTACCGTCGAACTGCAACTGCTGGCGAGGGAATGCTGCATCACCGATACGAAGCAGGAGGTAGTTCTCGACACCCATGACGGTCGAAATCTCGGAGTGTTTCGAGAAGTCGTCGACGCGGATAATGGCCTCGTAGGTTACGGCCGTGAGGTTGTTGAACAGGTCGCTCTGCGCGCCCGCCTTGTCCAGGGTCGGGAAGTTGATCCAGTTGTCGCGCAGCGATGCTGCCGAGGTAATGGCCGACGAACGTTTCACGACGTAATAGGCCGTTGCGGAGCTCCCCAGCAGCGACACCCCGCCGCTCGCGCTGCGGATCGTAACCGGAAGCAGATAGGTTTCGTCGATCGGGAGTTCGGCCACGTCGCCCGAACCGTCGAGATTCCTGAGCATCAGAGACAGCCGATCCGACGTGGTCTTTCCGGCCGGAATCGTCACGGTATTCTCCGCAGTTCGTAATAGGAGGCGTCGAGCATGGTCCACGACGTTCCGTTGCAGGCATTGTAATCGGCCACAAGAGCCGGTTCAACCTCGACCGTAACCTCCACATCCTGCGACGACGGGTAGCTCATCACCACCGAGAAATCGCGTTCGAGCGTCGGGAGCGTCTTCTTGAAGATCGTCAGCTGCGTGGCGTCCGCCTCGGCGACATCGAGGTAAACCACGTTGTCAAATGGCGAGCGATTGTCATATTCGTCATTCTTGCAGCCCGCAGCGGCTACCGCCGTCGCAAGCAGCACAAAAGCATATTTTTGCACTCGTTTCATGGCTGGCTTATTTTGCAGGGTTCAACAACTGGATGGCGGCCCGCGTCGAAGCGTAGATAATTTCGCTGCCGAAATAGTCCGTGTTCGCATCATAGATACACAATCCGCCAAGCGGGCCAAGTTCCGGAATGCGCAGGGCCAAGGCCGAGATGGCATCCGAGGCCGTCTTGTCCTCATCAAGGAACTCGTATTCGGTCATCGCGCCCAGCAGCAGCCGATCCTCAGAGACATTCTCCATCTCCAGGGCCCGCAGGATCTGCAGCTTCAGATCGCTGGCATTGTCCGTCGTCTTGGTATCCAGCACCATGTAATCAACTTGCGCCCGCTGGTCGGCCGTCAGAAACTGCGGATCGCCTTCAAAGAAGAGCGTCAGCGACTTGCCCGGACCGGCCACCGCTCCGAACTTTTCCAGAAACAGGGACGCTACCGCCTGCCGGGCCTGTTGCGAGGCCTCGTCGCCATAGGTCGGCAGTCCGGAGAAGGAGAGCCCGTCGAGCCCCAGTTCCTGAGTCCGGGCTACCACCTGATCAAGGTAGGATCCCAACGCTCCGAGGTCCGCCCACTCGTTGCTGCGTGTGGCATAGTCCACGAAGTAGAGCACGCGCGTGCCCTTCTCCTTCAGGACCGCCAGATCCTCTGCGTCATAGGCCGAGAAGTTGTCGGCATTGGTCAGCGAGACGGCATCCAGCGAATCCGGAAGGCTGCGCAGGCAGTCCTTCTCGCTCGTGGGATTTGTGGAGCCGTTTTCGAAACTCGCCACAACGAGCGTATGCTTGCCCGCCTTGTAAGCCCGCAGCGCCGCCGTGTACTCTGCCCACAGTTCCGGATTCTGCTCCGAAGGCCGCACGGGCTGCTGGTCGACAGGTTCCATCTGCGTCCAGTCACTGCACCCCACCGAGAGCGACAGCACCGCAAAAGAGAGATATATTCCGATTTTTTTCATAATTCCGTTATTGTAAAGGTTTGACATCCCACCAGACATGCACGCCGCCGTTGTCACGGCCGCCAAGCATGTCGATCGCAGTCTGCAGATGCACCGGATTTTCCGTGTACTCCTCGACCGGGTACGGTATGCGCCGCATGCCATAGCGCGAATCCACCGTGCCGCCCGACTTGTTCTCCACGACGGGCAGCAGACGCGGGTAACCCGTGCGCCGGTACTCCGACCAGGCCTCGATTCCCAACGGGAAGATGGCGATCCACTTCTGCGTAATAATCCTTTCGAGATTGCGCTCGCGGACCGCATCCGTGTCGCCAGCCTCCCAGGCTATCGAAATGTCGCTCGCCGGGGCATCGGCCGAGTATTCCGACATCGGGTCGATGTATTTCGCGGGCTTCGCCGTGCTTGTCACATAGCTCTCGGCGCCCGATGCGCCCCGTTCCTCGAACGACAGCACAATGGCATCCTCGTAGAGCTCTTTCGCCGCATCCGGACTGCCCCAACGCAGTTCCCATTCGGCGCGCAGGAACGTCGCCTCCGCGGCATTGAACCACAGATAGGGCGAAGAACTACTGATCACCTGATTCGAAAAGGTCTCCACCATGGTCGCCTTATTCGTCGGGTCAATACCCACGCGAATACCGTAATAGTCGCTCTTCTTGTTCCACGTTCCCTGCGTGAACATCGCAGCACGGCGCGGGTCGTTGTAACCGTTCATGTAGCTGATGATGTCGGCCGCCACGCGATGGTCGCCCCAGTCGTTGTAGATCAGCGCCGTGCGGTTCTCCGGAGCGTGCATCTGCGCATTGTCCGCGTTGGCCGTGATCACCCCGTCGGCAATCGCCTCGGCGCCTTTCGACTTCGAGACCTCCGGCTTCACATACGACAGGCGCATCGCCATGCGCAGCTTGAGCGAATTGGTGTATTTGATCCATTTCAGGATGTCGCCGTAGTAAACGTAGTCGAATTTGCGGAAGGCGTCGGCCGAGAGCTGTTCGTTGGCGTGAAGCACCGCCAGCACCTCGTCCAGCTCCTCGAACATCTTCATGTAGACCTCCTCCTGCGTGTCGTAGGCAACGGTCAGCGACTCGGCCGAATCTTCAACGACCTTCGAGTAGGGAATCGGTCCGTAGGTATCGGTCATGCGGTGCATGATCGCCACGCGGAACAGCTTCGCCAGGGCGATAGCCACCTCGTCGTCCGTGTTGTTGATGACACCCCGGTAGTAGGGATAGGCCTCCTGCATCACGATCACGAAGGGCCATTTCAGCCAGTCGGCCGAAGGATTGAAGGTCGAGAACTTCTCCTTCCAGCCGTCGGGCGTTTCGGCCATGTAGCCCGCAAAGGCGTTGCCCGTGAGCGATTCATTGAACTGGTAGCGGTGCTCCTGCACCGGAATGACCAGGTTCTGAAGCCCACGGATGTTGGTGCCGATCTTGTAGTTTTCGCGCTGGAGCTCTTCGTTCGTCGCCTCGCTCGGGTTGCGGTTGATCTCGTCGAAATCCCCCGTGCAGCCCCACGACAGCAAGAGCAAAGCTCCGAAAAGCGCGCTGATGATAGGTTGGATTCGTTTCATACGTTTTCGGTTTTAGAAGGTAACACGAAGGCTGAAGCCCAGGCTGCGCAGCGACGGCACCATGAAGTAGTCGATACCCTGGTAGTTGTTGCCCGTCGAGGCAATCGCCTCGGGGTCGAACGGCGCCTTGCAGTAGATCATCCAGAGGTTGCGCCCGACGAACGAAATGTCGATCGAGCAGACATCGCGGAACCAGCGGCGCGGCAGCGTGTAGCCCACCGAAAGCTCCTGCAGACGGAAGTTCGTGGCCGAGTAGGTGTAATAGTGCGGCAGTCCCGACTGCGAGGCAATGGCAGCATACCAGCGCTGCGGATCCACCATCTCACGGCCGTTGATCAGAACACCGCCGGCATCGCGCGCTGCGGCCGAGGTCTCCGATACGCCGAACAGATCCAGATTGGCCTGCGTCGCCGAGTAGCAGATGCCGCCGATACGACCCGTGAAGAGAACTCCCAGATGCGCTCCCTTCCATGAGAAATCGTTGCGCCATGCCAGATTGTAGTCCGGAAGCACCGAGCCGAGATAGATCTCCTCGCCGACGTCCGTCGTCACGAAGTTGCCGTTGCGGTCAACCTGGATATAGCCGTTCTCGTCGTATTTCAGATTCGACGTCGTATAGAGGTCACCCATCGTACCTCCCTTTTTCAGAATATACTTTGCCTTGCCGAGACCCTTGATTTCAAGGCGGTCCTTCAGCGGCTCGCCGGTCATCGGGTCGCACATGCCGTCCATCAGGTCGAGAATCTCGTTGCGGTTCCAGGTGAAGGTGACGTTCGTATCCCACGAAAATTCGCTCCACGTGTGGCCGTAACCCAGCGATGCCTCCACACCCGTGTTGCGCACGCAACCCGTCTGGACGTACATGCTCGAATAACCCGACGAGGTGGAGACCGTCGGCTGGAAGGTCTGATTGCTCGTATCGGCCAGATACCACGAGGCACTCAGCCGCACGTCGTCCCACAGCCGGGTATCGAGGCCCACCTCCCAGGTCTTCGTCCGCTCGGGATAGAGCTGTCCGATTTCGCGGAACGTGGTCGGCAGCCACTGCTGCGTTGTCTCGTCATAGGCATAGGTCGGGGTCGTCAGGAAACGCGGGAAGGGAATACCCACCGACGAGAACGACGCCCGGAGCTTCAGATAGGTGAACACATCCGGCAGGTCGAAGGTCGCCGAAGGAATCCACGAAAGTCCCACCGAAGGATAGAAGAACGACTTCTGAGGCGATCCGGCCAGCTGCGAGGCCCAGTCGTTGCGGCCCGTGACGGTCAGATAGAGCATCGACCGCCACCCTACCTCGATCGAGCCAAAGAGCGACTGCGTCTGCTCCTGCCAGCCCCACTTCTGGGCGCGCGACTTCTCGCGGTCGAGGTCGAAGACCGTAAAGAGGTTCGGAACACCCGAATCGCGGATCGGTCCCCGATAAGAGAGTTCGCGGCTGCGCACGTCGTTGATCGAGGCGCCGACATTGGCAACCAGAGACCACTCCTCGCCAAAAGTCTTGTTCACATTGGCAATCACGTCGGCATAGATCTGCTCATCGGCGTTCGTGATCTCCGTATAGTGGCCCTGCGAACTGCCTTCGGTGATCGTCGTATTCGACGAGGCGTAGAGCTTCTGCGTATAGACCGAGTTGGTGTTGTCGATCCGTGCACGGCCGCTGACATTCAGCCACGGCAGGATGTCGTACGACAGCGTGGCCGAAGCCATGTAACGTTTCTTGTCCGTATCACGCGGGTTGCGGTAGGCAATCCAGTAGGGATTCTGCATGCGCAGGTCACCGCCTTCGCCCTGCGGCCAGTACTGAACGCTGATCTTGCGCGCCGGATCCCAACGCTCGAAGATTCTGACAGCATCAAAATCATCCCCGCGCGGAAAGAGATAGGCCGAGACAACCGGGTTCGAATAGACGCCCTGGTTGATCATGTTGCGGTCCTTCTGCACGATATAGCTCGCGCTGACATCCAGATGCAGCCGATCGTTCAGAAACTGCGTCGAGTTGCGGAACGTAAAGTTGTAGCGGTCGTAGTAGTTGTTCGGAATAATGCCGTCAGAATTCACCGCAGCAGCCGAAAAGTAGGTCTGATTCTTTTCCGAACCACCCGAGAAGGTCACGGCATTCGTATAGACATGGCCCGTCTCGAAGAAGTCGTCGGGCGTATAGCCCGTCCGGGCCGCATCGGTGAGCTTCGGGCCCCAGCTGTAGACCGGAGATCCCGACACCGATCCGTAGCTGCCCGTGCCGTAGCGGTTCTGGAACTCCGGCATCACAAAGGGTGCAAGGAACTCCGTCTGACTCGAATAGGTCACCCGGAACTGTCCGGCCTGCCCCTTCTTCGTCGTGATCATGATCGCACCGTTCGCCGCACTCGAGCCGTAGAGCGCTGCGGCCGAAGCACCGGTCAGGACCGAAATCGACTCGATGTCCTCGGGATTCAGATCGGCAATGGCCTCCGTGGCACCGCGCGAATCGAACTCCGTGCCGCCTCCGCCACCGACGTTGTTCATCGGGATACCGTCGATCACATACAGGGCATTCGACGACTGGAGAATCGACTTCGTTCCGCGCATGACCACCTTCGAGGCGCCGCCGACACCCGACGACGAGGCGTTGATCGTCACACCGGCCACCTTGCCCGCGAGCGAATTCATGAAGTTGGCATCCTTGACCAGCGTGATGTCCGACGGCGCGACCTGCTGCACGTTGTACGAGAGGGCCTTCTCCTGCCGTTTGATGCCAAGGGCCGTCACCACGACCTGTTCGATCTCCGAAGCTGCCTCGCGCAGCGTCACGTCGAAGCGGGTGCGCGAGCCGACTGCCACACGCGCCGTCTCATAACCCAGGTAGCTGATCTCAAGCACCCGGGATGACGCCGGGGCCGGGACCTCCAGCGAAAAGCGGCCATTGGTATCGGTCGAAACTCCCAGGGTCGTCCCCTGAACGATGACCGAAGCGCCGACGATCGGCAGCCCTTTAAGATCGGTTACGCGGCCCGAGACCGTTACCGGGTTTTCCGGCTTCTCCGACTTTTTCGTCACAAGAACCGACATGCCCTCGATCGTGTAATCGAGCCCCGTATCCTTGAAAAGCGCGGGAAGAATTTGTGTAATGGTTTGATTCTCGGCGTGAACCGATACGATAATACGCCGGCTGTCGATGTCCTTATTGAATAGAAACAGATAGCGCGATTGCGCCTCTATTTCATTGACCACCTGCTCCATCGGAACCTTTTCCAGATGGATCGTAAAACGGGCGGTCTGTGCCTGCGCGCCTCGAATCTGAAGCGACAGACACATCAGCAGAATGACCTCAAACAGATTCCGGATTTTGCAGAATCTCGTTTTATTCATACTTTTGTGAAATTAAAGGTAATAGATGTAGTAAGGTTAGTTTTATTCTCTGTTACCGGCCTGCGGATCGGCAATATCCGCAGGCTTTCTTTTTCAAGAGAATGTCAGATAAGGGGTTTGTTCATTGTCATTTTATCATAGGCACTCTTTTTTTTCCGAATTACACAATATGTTACTCTATCGCATGTTTGTTATTTTATACGAATGATGTTATGTTCCTCATCCCGTTCATAGGTAAAATCAGCGACATGCTGTAATACTCGCAACGCATGGTCGAGGCCATCAGAAACACGAATCTTTCCGCTCGCAAATTCAATGGTCGGGATCTTTTCGCATTCATACACGATCTTGACATCGTATATTCGCTCGAATTTTGCCATCAAATCTTCAAAAGAGATCCCCTTCATACTCAAGATTCCTTCCGTCCATTGCATGGCAACAGGATCGGTGTTATGAAAAACCATCAGATGTCCGTTAATAAGATTGGCAACCTCATCAGGATGAAGGATCACATGCTGATCACCGGATGTTACCTTTACCAAGCCCTCAAGCAACGTTGTGGAGAACTGCGACCGTGATTCATCAGCAACTACGTTGAACCTGGTTCCCAGAACTTCTATATTCGAAGCAAACGTCTCGACAACAAACGGTCGTCCGTCATCATGCGTTACCTCAAACATGGCTTCGCCCGAGAGTTTTACGCGGCGCACCTTGCGGTCGAAAACCACGGGATACTCAATTCTCGAACCGGAATTCAGCCACACGTGCGTTCCGTCGGCCAGATCCATGCTGACGCGCTGACCGGCCGGAATCTCAAGGGCAGTGTATTGCGACGAGATTTCACCATAGGTATGAGACCGCATCCAATACAATCCACCGGCAAAAAGAAGCAGACCGGCAGCAATACCCGCCGAATACCGGACCACTTTGCGGAGTGTCCAGGTACGTTTGGGGCGCCTCTCCACCGTGCCGATCACCTGATGGACCAGGACGCTCTCAAAAACGAGACGAACCCGATCGATCTCCCGTTGATGGGTCTCGGGATCCTGCTGATACCATTCCTGAACCTGTTGTTCCTCTTCCGGCGAGCATTTCCCGGTCAAATAGCGATATATTACCTCGTCTTGCATGTCGTATTTCAGTTAGCATTCTATATATATTATGAATAAGGGCAGGGGGTACTACACTAAATTTTGCATTTTTTTGCAAATAAATTTTTTTAGTTATTTATTCATTTTGTTTATTAAAAATAACTCACTGACAAACATCATGTTATGAATTATTCATTCGAAATGATCCTCCACATCGATGCCAAACAAATAAATTTCGTTTTTCTGTAAAATATCTTAACTTTGTTTTCGAGTTATGGGTATGACAGCAACATCTATGGGAGTCGATTTTACGTTCGACGAACTCGGCAAGCATTTTTTTGCCAACATCGAGGCATACAAACTGCTGGCATATTCCTATGTACGAAATGAAGCGGCCGCCGAAGATATTGTATCGGATTGTTTCCTCAGACTGTGGGAAAACAAAGACAAGCTGGAGCCTCGAAAAGGCGATTACCGAATGTACATCGTGCAGATCATCAAAAACGCCTGCTATGAGTATATCCGAATGAACAGCATCCACTCCAAAATCCACAATCACATCCAGGATCGAAAGGAGTGGCAGTTACAAATCAGTCTTCGGTCATTGGAAAGTTCGGAAATCGAGAACTGCCTTTTTTCAAATGACGTAGAAAAAATCATCCGCCGCGAACTGGCCAAGATGCCCGAACTCCGTCGGGCAATTTTTTCCGACAGCCGTTTCGGCCTCATGACACATAAGGAGATCTCGGATAAATACCAGATTCCGATCCGACGGGTAACCTGGGAAATTACAAAGGCCCTCGAATCGCTGAAAACGGCTTTAAAAGACTACATCCCCGCATACATGATTCTGCTCTATTTCGTCAACAGGCAATAACAAAATGGGGGAACCTATTTCATTTGCATGTAAATGCGATAGATCATGTAAAGTAGAATAGTTCCGTACACAGAATTTGTATTGGGGTTTTAAGTCTCAACCTAATGCTTATCACATATCCAGTCGATCTTGGATCTCGGGATAAAAAAATTTATCACTATTTCCGGCTTCGCTCCACGATAATAATATCGACTTACGGAGAAAGTATAAGTATATTCCAAGGGGTAATATAAGTACGCTGATCTGGCATATCCTTAAAACAGACTGTTTCAGCTATCGAATTCATGGATATCTACCCCCAAATATAGGCAGGCCTTTTTCTTGCTGATTCCGTCTTTGAGCATGCGTTCGTAACATGCCCGCTTTTCGTCGTGGATTTCAATCCGACCAAACAACATGTCAACCAAAGCATCCACCGCCTCCGAAAAGGCCGCCTCGCCTTCGGGCGTATCAAAATCGATCTTGCAAAAAGGCGCCCGTTCCCTATGCAGGATCAGGTAATAGATTCCCGAGATCAAGAGGGCGATAGTGCTCCGAATATTGATATGAGCGGGTTTGAACAGCAGGTCGTAATATTCGACCAGATTCATGTTCATCAGATCCCGAATCCGGGCCGTTCTCCGGGTCGTCTCATTGTCAGCCGACATCTCCCAAAGCAACAGTTTCTGCATGACCACATTGTTGCATAACTCCCTATAAAGCGCCTTCAGGGTTTTCGCAAAGAACAATTTAGGTCCAAGGGCGCTCAACTCTGACGTGTCGATCGTGTTATTGATCCAGAAGTCGTATCTCTGAGCCAACTTGTCATAAAGATTGTCGATAGATCCATAGCGCCGATAAAAGACCGGGGGATCCAAACGGGCATTGGCCATCAATTCCGTGACAAGCACGTTGCCGAAACCACTTTTGATGACCAGTTTTTCGAGTTCAGCCATTACGGTATGATCGATTTCAGCATTCGTGCGTCTTACTCTTTCCGCCATTTCGCAGTATCTGATTGGATAGGTATTATGGATGTCGGTAAACATTCCCACACAAATATATAACATTTATCCTAATATACATGCAGGAAAGCCATCTTCTCCATCCAACACAAAAAATTCACCGCAATGCAGGTATTTTTAAACAAAACAATTATATCTAAAATATTTTGTATACATTTGCAATAGTTGGAACAAATGAGTTTCCTGAACCGAAGGAATTGGATTAGAGAATGAGTTGCATGAAAGTCTTCGGTCGATGGAATATCCAATTTAACGGCATTCTCCGAAGAGAATTTTTGGCGGCCATTTATGTTTATTTCTGAAAAGAGCACTTCAATATTGTGATCGTTTTTGAAATATTGTTTTTTACCAATCGTATATCTGCTTGTATCACTTAACAATAAGTAAAATGAGACCAGAGTTTCGTATTTTCTGTATCCTGCTTTGTCTGTTGTGCGTTACACCTGTCATGCAGGCCCAGCAAACACCCGTCCCTGCCCCTGCCTCCTCCGGATTCAACCTCACGGCGGAGGATCTGAAGGATCCCCGTGCCGTCGGAAATCTCGAAACCCTCTGCCGTGTCTGGGGCTATGTGAAGTACCACCATCCGGTCTTCTGCGACACGCTGTGCCGCGTCGATATCGACAGCGCCCTCTTTGCCCTGCTGCCCCGGGTCGTGCATGCCGACCGGGAGACCCGCAACCGGAACCTGCTCGACTGGGTCCGCTCGCTGGGAGATTACACCCCCAACCGGGTCGATTACGAACAGAGCCTGGCACCGCTCGAACTGGTATCGACCGTCGACCTGACGTGGACCCGGGATACGACCCTGTTGGGGTGTGATCTGTCGCATCTGCTGCAGGACCTGCGTTATGCCGAGCGCGGCGAAAACTACTATCTCCGCTTGGGGCAGCCGGACCAAGGCCCGGACTATCAATATTTGTCGTTGCGCGGCGAGTCTTTCTATCCGACTCCGCAGATGGATAGCGGGCTCAACCTGCTGCTGCTCTTCCGGCTGTGGAACGTCATCGAATATTATGCTCCGTACAGGGCGATAACACTGCACCCCTGGAATGAAGTGCTCACCACCTATATTCCTCTCATGGGTATTGAAACGGACGGGAGATGTTTTGCCCGCCTCTACATGCGGTTAATTCGCGAGCTCAACGACGGCCATGCCTACGCGCCAATCGAGATGCTTTTCGGACAGCGGATGCTGCCCGTGTGGCCGCTCCAGGCCGACGGGCGCCTCTTCGTCGGCCACTCCGACGACAGAGCCCTCAAACGGGGCGACGAAGTGGTGGCCATCGACGGGGAGCCTATCTCCGAACGGCTGGAGCTGCTGCGGGAATATGCCTCGCGGTCGAACGAGGCGAGCCTGCGACAGGCCCTCCGTTATTATGGGCTCTGCACACGTCGCGATACCGCCGAGGTGGTCCGCCGCCGCGCCGGGGCCTACGACACGCTCCGCGTGGCAACGGTGCCCTATGGCAGCGTCTCCCCCCCCTTTACGACCCGGCTCAGTTCGTGCAGCCGCCCTTCCGCCTGCTGGCCGATTCGGTGGGTTACATCTACGCCGGGACATTCTCCCGCGAGTACCTCGCCGAGGTCGGACAGACGCTGCCTCGCACGCGGGCACTCATCATCGACCTGCGCACCTACCCGCTGAATGTGGACGGCGCGCTGATAGCGCTGGCCGCCCAATCGCTGTGCACCGAACCGGTCGTTGCCTGGCAGACGTTGCATCAGACACTGGCCCTGCCCGGCCTCTTCTTCCGACAGGAGCAGTGGCTGGACAATGGCTTCGAGGAGGGTGCCGCACAATGCACCGAGCCCTACAAAGGACGAGTGATCTTACTGGTAAACGAGCTGACGCAGAGCAACCCCGAATTCCAAGCCATGGCGCTGCAGCGATGCCCGCAGACGCTGACCATCGGCTCGCCGACCTCAGGTGCCGACGGGGATATCGTCAGTCTCCCGTTGCCCGGAGGATTGATGACCTATTTTTCGGGAATAGGCATCTTCTATCCGGACGGTACTCCGACCCAGAACGTGGGCGTGCGCCTCGATGTCGAGGTGCTGCCGACAGCCGAAGGGTTGCAGGCCAGGCGTGACGAAGTGCTCGAACAGGCACTGGAGTTGACTCGCTGATATTTAGGTGGATATCCTCACCACCTTTAGTTGAGGATAAAAATCAACTACGGCTAGTGTTGCCGAAACCGACGCGGGTAAAACTATCATTGACAAGTACAAGGTTCTACGCTTACACTTAATAAATATCAATTAAATAATTGATAATCGATTGATTGTTTGTTGTTTTTTTCTATATTTATCACAAAAAAAAGAATGTATATTTTTCGATATTCTGCTGTAATCATAAGCGCCTTGTTCTGCAGCTGCAGTACGCTCTATCCTGGCCCATATAACCTCGATTTCGAGCATACAGACGGGCTGGACAGGTTGACCCGATGGGAATATAGCGATCAGTCTGCCGAGGAGTACGTCTCCCGGCGTGATACCCTGTGCCGGTACCGTGGCCGCTCCTCGCTGCGACTTGAACGGAGCGATTCGGCCAGCCGGGGGCCTGTCTGCTTCTATCAGATGCTGCCCGACTCGCTCGTCGCCGGACACGAAGTCGAGCTGAGTGGCTGGATTCGTACGGAGGGAGACCCGGCAGAACGGTCCAAACTCCTCCTCGCTCTTCCTCAGAAGAGCGACAATGGCTCGGTTCAATTCCGGGATTCGGAGTTCTGCGTCGGGTCAGCCCACCATAAGCACAGCAAGTCAGGGTGGCACCGTATGACGCTTCGCAGACAAGTTCCAGACTCGGCAGCAGGTATTTACATCGGCGGCATGCTGACAGGGAGTGGCACTGCCTGGTTCGACGACCTTGAGGTCCGAATCAACGGCCGGAAGCTCCGCGATACAGTGATTCCGGAGTTGAAATACCGGTTGACCCCTCGCGAAAAGCGGGAGCTCCGTCGCTATATCTATCCGCTGCGGGGGTGCGACCCGGCCGATGGGGATTCCGTCGAACTGCGGTTGCTCGACCGGCTGGTCGGGACGGGTACAGTGGTCGCCCTGGGGGAAAATTCGCACGGAGCGAGCGAAATTTTCCGGTTGAAGGAGCGGATAATTCGTTATCTGAACCGGCAGCTGGGCTTCGATCGGGTCGTCTTCGAGACTGAAATGGCGAATGGCACCGTCTTGAATGACTATATCCGTTCGGGGGTCGGGCACGCCAAGGTCGGGATTTTTGGACTCGACATGTGGGTCTGGGATGTGAACGAAGTGCTGTCGCTGGTCGAATGGATGCGGCAGCGCAATATCGACAGCCACCGGATCGAATTTTCGGGCATTGACATGCAATCAACCGCGAAGACCCGGGAGTTGCTCCGTCAGGGACTGAAAGGGGACGATGCAGCGCAGAAGCTGCTGGACAGGATAGATTCCAAACTGGATAAGGTACTGCGGTATGACGAACGAGGCATGGCGCGCATCGACCCGCAGCTGGCCGGGGAGATTACGCAGGAACTCGACAGCCTCGAGACCCGCATCGACCCGTCGGCGGCCGGACTGCACCAGTGCATCACCCTCATTCGGCAATATCTGGGGCAGGGGCATGACCTCTTCTGGCGGGATCGGTGCATGGCCGAGAACCTGCTCTGGCTCCGGCAGCAGCATCCCGACGAGCGCATGGTGCTCTGGGCCCACAACGGACATATCTCACGAGCGGACAAGCGAATGGGCTACTGGCTCGACCAGCAGCTCGGGGCGGATTACGTCACCTTCGGCTTCACCTTCTACGACGGGCGGTATACGATTATCAAGCCCGGCGTGCGGAAGTGGCAGCACGACGCCCAGGAGGCCTACCCTGGCACATTGGAGTATCTACTTCGTCAGCTGGATGAGCCCCTCTTCATCCTTGACCTGAAGCGGATGCGCGAGGAGCAGGCCCCGGCACTCGAATGGCTCAAGCAGATGAAGTTCCGACATGTCGGGTCTATGAAACTCGAAGATGAATTCTGGGATCAGGATATTGTCGGTCAATATGATTATCTTGTATTTATATCCAATGTATCGCCGTCTGAATTTTTTCTGGACTTTGAATAATTCAAACCGATTGGGAGGATAAGACGATCCGACAAGAAACTCGGTGCATAAAAATTTAGAGAATGGAATTTAAAGAGCCTAAAATTATCTTTACTGGGCACTTCTTTTTTGATACTCGGGACCAGTATCAGTTGTGGGAAGGATTATCCGGTCGGCACGACGGAGTACAACCTCGATTTCGAGTATGCATGGAACGACTCCGTGCCGATGCGGTGGACGTTGCGCAACCCCTCGCTCACGGGGTATGGCTGCAGGCTTGACCGGCAGGAGTTGCTGCGGTATCTCCATCCGCTGCGTACGTGCGATCCAGACGACGCCGACTACACGGAACTCGAACCCCTCGGACGGGTTGCGGCAGCGAGTCGGATCGTCGGACTGGGAGAGAGTACGCACGGTTCGGACGAGATCTTCGCCATGAAGGATCGGATCGTGCGTTATCTGACCTCGCGGCAGGGGTTCGATCTCTTTGCGCTGGAGGCCAATCATCCCGAGGCCCTGCGGGTGAACGACTACACGATCCGCGGCGAGGAAAATCCGAAACAACTCATCCGCGGCATGTATGTCTGGCCCTGGATGACGGAGAAGATGCTCGCGCTGGTCGAGTGGATGAAGGGGTACAATGCCTCGGAGCCGCGGATGACCTTCACGGGGGGGGGCGATCTGCAGATGCCCGCGACGTTGATGGGCGCGTTGCAGCGCCTGCTGCCCGGAACGGGGTCGGCGGCACGTCGGGCAGCCGCTCTGGCGGAGCAGCTGCGCTCGATCTACGACGCGGCCTACCGGGTGGATGTCGACCTTGCCCGGAGCCTCGAACCCGAACTGGACACACTGGCCGTCGATCCCCTGGTTGCATCGCTGCCCGCAGCGGAGCGGGCCGAAGTCGAAGGGAATATCGGGATGCTGCGCGCCTTCCTGAGCCAGTATCGCGACCCTTCGTGGCGGGATCGGGGAATGGCCTCGACCCTGGAGGGGATTCTGCAGCGGCAGGATGAAATCATCATTGGTGATTTAACTGCTTGTAATAACAAAAAATGTTCCAAACCGTCAGATTGCAAAAGTGGAATCTGTGCTTCCATGAGATGCCAAAGCCGATTAGAACGCCATTGCATGTAATCTGCAAGTTGCCAGAGGATACGGGATCTGAGGTCTCGTATCCTCCACTATAACACACTTCTGATATGAAGGCGAACTATTTATGCGGTATTATTACCCTGTTACTGGCGATTTCCTGCACATCGCCGAATCAAAACCGGTTTCGATTGGAAGCCCGGATTACTGAAGCTCGGTCTGCTGAACTCGCCTCGCTCACCTACCCAGTCTATCGGGAGGGTACCTGGTACAAACAGACGGATTCAGCCCGTGTGGTCGACGGAAGAATCCACTTCGAAGGGGATATTTCGGGAATTACCCCCGCATACCTCACCTTCGAAAACATGGATGAAGTCGGTTTATATCTTGTGCCGGGCACAATGCATCTGCAGATGAGTCGGTTGCACCCCTATGATTTCACATGCCCGGGAGTTCCCCTGATGGAGGAAGTCGAGGATTATCGGAAGCAGCTGGGAGCCGTTCCCCGACGAGCCTATGAGAAATCTCGCCGGGCAATGGAGCTCAACAAGCAATGGGCGCAGGCTTCTGCTGAAGTGCGGGATACTCTGTGGAGGCAATTTCTGCAGGCCGTTCAGGAATTCAAACTGGAACTGGCTGTCGAAGATTCGCTCCGCATGGCATTTGTTGCGCGACATCCAGACTATACGATTGCGCCACATCTGCTCTATCTCTCCATCAGAACCGGCCGGAATGGTTCCGACCACCTTCGAGCCCTTTACGATCGGATTTCCGAAACGGCGGAGAACCGTATTCTGCGCGAGCTGGCCGGCATCCAGCTCTCCTATGCTCCGGGAGAGACGGGATATGAGGTGGGAGACCGTGCCTGCAATTTCGAACGGCGCGAGGCGGCGGGCGGTTCAATCCGATTGTCGGACTATAAGAAATCTGTCGTGCTGCTCGACTTTTGGGCATCATGGTGCGGGCCGTGTCTGAAGGAGGCTCCCGCAATCAGGAAACTGGCCCGCAAATATGCCGATAAGGGCTTGCATGTTATCGGAATTTCGGTGGACGACGATTCGGCGGCCTGGCGGCAGGCTCTGGCAAAGCACGACCTAGACTATTGCCCGCAGGTTCTGAGTTGCGAATCGGCCGATGACGAAGCACTCTATTTCCCAGAGAAGGCCAACTTGGCGGATTTGTATCAAGTAACGCAGATTCCGTGTCTGATCCTAATCGACCGTGATGGGCGTATTTCTGCCCGCTGGCAGCGGATCACTCCGACGGAGGAGGCTCAACTGGAAGGAATGTAACGTTAGTCACAGATTTATAATGCCAACCAGAGAGGAACATTTTTACAGCGAGGAGGCCCAGGCGATTTTGGGACGCGCCCCGTCGTGGGTTGTACGGTGGGGCGTGACGGTTGTTTTCTGCATTCTTGCAGGGATCGTATTGGGCTGCTATTTCATCAAATACCCGCAGACGGTCACGGCCCCGATTTCGATCACGACGATCAATCCGCCCTCGGACCTTGCGGCACGCTATGACGGGCTGCTCGATACGATCTGCGTTTCGAACGGCGATGCAGTGCATGCAGGCGAAGTGATCGCCCTTTTCACGACCGCAGCCCGCTACGGTGACGTCGCCACCCTGGAGCGTTCGCTCCGCGGGGCCGACACCCTGTCGTATCCGCTTCTGGTGCGCTCGCCGTGGCTCGACGGGAGCTATGCACTTGGGGAACTCCAATCCTCGTGGGCCGACTTTCTGCGACAGTGCCGCGACTACCGCCACTACCTTGATATCGACTATTCGGGGCACAAGCGCCGTCTGCTCGAGACGCAGATTGCTAAAAATGAGGAGTACTACGACCGGCTGCTGACGCAGCGTGCGCTGCTTGCCGCCGATCTGGACTACGGACGCCGCACGCTGGAACGCGATTCGCTGCTGCTTCGCGAGGCGGTGATCTCCGAGGCGGACTACGAAACCACGGCACAAAATTACCTCTCGAAACGCAATTCGCAGGCGGGTTTCGATGCCACGCTGACCTCCACCGAGCTGACGATCCTCCAGACGCGGCAGCAGCTTGTCGAATTGACGCTCGACGCGACGAACGAACGGGCAGAATATGAGCGGGCGCTGGAGCAGTCACGACAACAGCTGCTGGCGCAGATTGCCCAATGGCGCGAACAGTATGTCATCACGTCGCCGGCCGAGGGGCATGTCTCGCTGCAGCGCTATTGGAGCCGCAACCAGCACGTCTCGACGGGCGAGGTGATCGCATCGGTGGTTCCTGACGGGGAGCTGGCCGTCGTCGGGCGCATGCAGGTCGCCTCGGCCAGCTTCGGAAAGGTCCGCACCGGACAGCAGGTTCTTGTCAAACTCAACGGATTCCCCTACATGGAGTTCGGCGTACTGCACGGCACGGTCCATTCGATCTCGGCGGTTCCCGAGCAGCAGCAGACCCAGAACGGTACGAGCATCGTCTATACCGTCGAGGTGGAGTTCCCCGCCGACCTGCGGACCACCTACAGACGTGAACTTCCACTCATCCAGAAGATGGACGGTACGGGCGAGATCGTCACGAAGGAGATGCGCCTGATTGAACAATTCATCCAGCCCATAGTCTCCCTCTTCAAAAACCGATAGCCGCATGAAACGAATACGCATCCTATCGATCGGCGCACTGCTGCTCTTCGGCACCTCCGGCCATGCTCAGGAGCGGCGCTGGACGCTGGAAGAGTGCATCGCACATGTTTACAGGCAGAATATCGAGATCAAGACGCAGGAACTCACGGCCGCGGAGAAGCGCCTCTCGCTCTCGGAATCAAAGTGGAGCTACGCTCCCGATCTTTCGGCTTCAGCGGATTACTCGCTTTCGACGGGACGCGTGCTGGACCCCACGACCTACGACTTCGTAGAGAATCAGACCGTATCGGGCAACAACGCCTCGGTCGGGGTTAGCCTGCCGCTTTTCGACGGACTGCGCAACCACTACAACCTCCAGCGGGCGAAACTCGACCTGCGTTCGTCGCTGCTTGCCGTGGAGACGACGCGCCGCAGCGTGCGGCTGAACGTCACGGCCCGCTACCTGGAGGTGCTGTGCGCCGAGGAGACGATCCGCGATGCCGAGCAGGTTGTCTCCGAGCTGGAGGTCCAGGCCGGGGGAAGACGGAGCGGATGGTCGAGGCCCGCAAGGTGACGATGGCCGACCTGCTGCAGATCCGCTCCCAGCTTTCGGATGCCCGAAACGACGTACTGACGGCCCGGAACACCTGCGAGATTGCCCGGCTGGAGCTCTGCCAGTTGCTTGAGATCGAAGACTACGCCTCCTTCCGGACCGTGGCTCCCGATACCGCCCGGCTGGTTCGCGGAGCTTCTGCGGAGGATGACGCCGGGTTCGATGCCGCGCAGCAGCTGCCCGAGGTGGAGTCGGCACGGGTGGGGATTGAGTTGGCCCGGCGCGATCTGCAACTTGCACGCACCGCCTACTGGCCGACCCTTTCGCTCGCGGCGGGCTACGGATCGAGCTACTCGGATGCGCGGCAGAAGATGTTTCAGCAGGACGACGGGACCTATCGCTACGAGGCGTATCCCTTCTTCGAACAGTACCGGGACAATGCGAGCAGCTATGTGTCGCTGTCGCTCAGCATTCCGATTTTCGGGAAGTTCACGACACGGAAGAACGTGCAACGTCAGAAACTGGCCCTGCGGCGTGCGGAGTATGCGCTGCGAACGGCCGAGAAACAGGTGGAGAAAGAGGTGACGCAGGCGCTCCTGGATGCCCGTACGGCCTGGGCGCGATACCTTGGGGCGCAGGAGTACGTCGCCTCGGCCGAGGAGGCGGCCCGTCAGGTGGGGCGGAAGTACGACCTCGGAGCCGCGACCGTAACGGACTACAACGCGGCGGTGACCACCCGGGTCAAGGCCCGTTCGCAACTGTTGCAGGCCAAGTACGAATATCTGTTCAAAATAAAGACATTAAGCTATTATACAAACTACAACAATGAAGAATAAAGGTCCGTAAACAATAAAGATTATTTAGGTTGCTAGTCCCGTAGTCATATTCATATCTTATTTTATTTTTTAATCAGGTATTTCGGTATTAAAAGCTAGGAAACTATTTTACGACAATACCCTAATAACTTTGCTAAAAATCATTCACCTTTTAGTTGAATTTTCATTGTAACCTGTTATAAAACAAAAAAACGTAGTTTGCTATGAGCGACTTTTAACACCTCATAATGTATAGCCTGGAATTCATGTACAGCTATTTCGAATATTCTCCTCAAAACTGCCAGTAAGGCAGTTTGCTGAGGACATCCTCCATCCATGTTCTCGGGTCAACCCCTGCGGCCCTGCAGGTGCCTATGAGGGAGTATACGATGGCTGCCCGATATGCAGAGGCGTCGTTGCCGCAGAAGAGATAGTTCTTCCTACCGAGTGCCAGCGGCCTGATGGCATTCTCGATGAGGTTGTTGTCGATGTTGATCCTGCCGTCATTCACATAGCGCGACAGCCGGGGAAGAAGACTGCAGGCATAGGCAAGGGCCTCTCCAAGCCTGCTCTTGGGAAGAACCTTTGCATAGGTCTCCTCGATCCACTTCTCGAACATCAGGATTGTGGGATAGGATATCTTCCGGCGTTGTTCCATACGCTCTTCCGCGCTCAAGCCTTTATCGTCCGCATCGTTCTCCACCTTGTACAGTTTTCTTATAAAGAGTCTGCCCTCCATGGCAAGCCGTTCGTTCTCTTTCAGCGAGTCGACGAACTTCCTCCGGACATGCGCCCAGCAGCCGTGCACGGTTATCCCGGGCATCTTTTCAAACTGGTCATATGCCTCATAGCCGTCGCATTGTACGTTTCCCCGGTATCCACCCAGGATTTCCTGGGCAACGTGATGGCCACGGCTACCCCTGTCATAGTAGAACATGACATCCCCCGTGACCGCGTCCCTGACGCACCACTCGCAATCCTTTCTGGCCTTGTGTTTCTCGTTGTCGATTACCGGTATCACGCTCTCGTCGATCTGGACGTATTCGCTTGAGAGGATCTGACGCCGCAGGATGTCGTACAGAAGCTTGTTCTGGAGATCCTGGATTATGCAGTCCTTTTCAACGATGGTCATACGGAGATTTTCCACCTGCGCAAGTGCTGCCGCCAGCTGTTCCTCGACTGTCATAACTACTTGTTTCATCCTCTGTTTTAATACTTAAAGGTACGAAAAAAGTGCCATATACGCAAGTCTGTGGCACTTTCCCTTTCACTTGTCTACGTAGCTTTTTCAGATTCTTCAGTCGCTGTCAGCGACTGTCCGGCTGTTCGATCATGCCCTCTACTACCATGACCAGCTCGCTCCATTCTATCCTCCCGCTGACGGTATCCTTCTCCATGCCGGAGGCATGCCGAAGGTCCCGGATTCAAGAAGCTTGCAGTACAGGACCAGACCGCCCGGCTCCCAATGCAGAAGCTTGATCCTGTTCCTGGCCTTGTTCATGAAGATATAGACATCACCGTTGCACGGGTCACAGCCCAGTTCGTTGGTCACAAGCCCACACAGGGTATGGTAACTCTTACGCATGTCGGTCGGCTTGTTGTAAAGCAGGTCCCGCATACTGTCATTCAGGCTAAACATGGCTTGACGACGTCTGGATTATTGCCTGTATCATCGTCGCGCCCAGATTGCCATGGATCCGCAATACTGCCCCTGTCTGCGTGCGCATCTCTATGCTCATCGGCATGGACTCGTATCCCGACTTCCTGCCTTTGCCTGCTTTCCTGTTTGTCAGCACAGGTTCCGGAAAACTGTTATTCCCACGCACCAGCTGAAGAAACTCTCCTGATTCCCGCTCGCTGGCCTGAACCTCGGCATATCTGCGTTTGCTTTCATAAAACCGCCACTCGGGTATCCCGATTTCTTTCAGTCGGCTCTTGTAGGGGACTCCATGCTCCTTGCAGTATTGAACTATCTCTGCGATTTCTTCTCGTGTAAGCATCTTTTTTTGTGCGAAGATACCTCGCGTGGAATAAATTCACTATACGCACTTCACCGGTTGCTTACGATAAAGTAAAGTCGTTTTTTTATTTGGTTATACATTATTTAATGGATTCTTTGGTTGTTTTGTATTTAATTACGATATTTGCGTTACGATGATTTTGTAATGATTGGATAGCATAATATGAAACCGAACAATCCTTTCCTGATAGCGGGCTATCACAGCCCTGAATTCTTTTGTGACCGTGAGACGGAAACGGCTGTTATTCTCGATGCACTCCAAAATGGACGTAACGTGACATTGATAGCCCCGCGTCGTATGGGAAAAACCGGTTTGATTCGTCATGCCTTTTATCGCTTGAAAGAGCAAGCCCCCGATATTACCACGCTTTATATGGATATTTATTCCACGCAGTCAATGGGTGATTTTGTGCGGTTGTTTGCCAATACGGTATTGGGCAAACTGGATACTGCACCTCAGAAAGCGTTAATCCGCATTGGGCAATTTATTCGCAGCTGTCGTCCGGTATTCACCTTTGACGAACTGACTGGGATTCCCAAAGTGACAATTGACGTAGCACCCCAAGAAGAAGAGAGTACGTTGAAAGAGATATTCGATTATCTGGGATCATCGGAGAAACGGTGTTATATTGCTATAGACGAGTTTCAACAAATTGCTGAATATCCGGAGAAAGGAATTGAGGCTTTGTTGCGCTCCTATATCCAGTTCCTTCCCAATGTGAACTTCATCTTTGCGGGTAGCAAGCAACATTTGATGCAGGAGATATTCATGTCGTCTAAAAGGCCGTTCTATCAGAGTACGCAACTGCTGACCATCGGTCCCATTAATCGTGAGGCGTATGCTTGTTTTGCCATCAGACACTTTGCTGAACATGGCGTGCAACTCCCTCGTGAGGTTTTCGATACGATTTACGATAAATTTGACGGACACACCTGGTACATCCAGTGCCTTCTTAATCGTTTGTACGGTTACAATAGGAATGTGGATCCGGAGTTGGTGGCATATGCGACGGAACAGATCGTTTCCGAACAAAGCTATTCGTATGCGGATCTGCTGAAAGCTTACTCTGCAGGTCACATACGTCTATTGAAAGCCATCGCTAGGGAAGGTTGCGTTAAAGAGGTGTTGGCGGGGAATTTTATCAGCCGACATCGACTCCGTGCCGCAAGTAGCGTCAGTGCTTCATTGAAAAAGTTGCTCGACAATGAGCTGGTTTATCAGACATCTCGTGGGTATATCATTTACGATCGTTTTATGAATGAGTGGTTGCGGCAGCAGCCATTCTAAAGACAAGATATTATGAAAAATGAGATAACTCGATTCTCGGTACAGAATATTATAGAACTACCAACGTAAATTGAATAGTCGTTTTTCTGCATACTCTGGAAATCTAAGTCAAATGAATGCAAATATTGAGTACGAGAAATTTACCCAAGAGATATATCAAGAGTTAGTAAATGCCGATGTCCTTAAGGCAACCCGGGTGCAACATAATGTAAAACTGAAAGGCAAATCTGGCCAAGAGCATCAAATAGATGTTTATTGGGAGTATGAGATAGCAGGTGTCCTACATAGGGTTGCTATAGAGTGCAAGAACTATAACAGCAATGTCGAGATTGGCAAAGTGAGAGATTTCTATGGTGTCTTGTCGGATTTAAATAATGTCGCAGGTATTATGGTCACCAAAGTCGGATATCAAAAGGGGGCAAAGGAATATGCGTCGACATACGGCATCACTCTTAAAGAATTGCGAAAACCTAATTGGGGAGAGGCAATAGTGGGGCAAATAGAGTTAAATTTTGACATGTCTATCCGTCGTTGTTTGTTTCGTGTTGATAAGGATTATGAAGAAACCGACCGATTTAGTGTGGCTGGATACAAACATTTTCTAGACGCAATGAGTCTAGAGATGGATTCCCAATGGGAAAAAGCAACTCATATCCCGCTTGAACTCAATAATGGATATATTATAGATGCTTCAGGTAAACGAATAGCATCTTTGGATGAAATAGAGGCAACGCTTCCTGAGAATTCCGATACGGATATTATCTTCAATTATGAAGAAGCGTATGTCAATACTCGCTGGGGGCTTATAAAGATCAATGAGGTAAAATATGAATATGAGAAAAAGAATCATAAAAGAATCATATCAATTGATGCCAAAGGATTTGTGAAGGCGATTCTGAAAGATGCCATAAATGGCGACATCAAGATGATTCCAAGATAATTATGTGGAAAATATCACCGGAATATAACTGTGAGATAACTTTGATTAGTAGCTATATTGGTGGTACGTGTATAAAAATCGATCAAGGATTCGTATTATCTCTGGAGTGAGTTTTTGAAGATGGTGTGCAAGAGAGAAAATGTATCTATAAATGTGGAATGATAAATTGTACATTATCAATCATTCTATCTGATAAAGTTTAGTAACTTTGGAGAAAATACTAAAATATGATAGTAATGGGAAACAATTTGTATTGGAATGTATATAAGTCACTTGAGCGTGAATTATTATCTTTGGCAGAGGTTATTCATATAGACGATAGTCAACTTGATGTTTATTCAATGAAGATTGCGGATTTATTAATTCGTACAACTGTTGAAATAGAATCTATATCTAAGGAACTGTATTTTAGAGAAGGTGGTACAAAACCAGACGATAAAGATTTATACTTTGATACAGATTGTTTGGCCCTATTGGAATCTAAATGGAGTTTAAGCAAAAAAGTAGTTATGATTTCAAGTCCAATATTATATTTGGAAGAAACTGATAATGTATATTTAACGCCACTACATAAAGCATATAAAAGAGGTACAAGTTCTTCTGATTGGCAAAAGGCATACCAAGCAGTAAAACACAATAGAGCAAAGTCATTAAAAAAGGGAAGTCTAAAACACTTTATACGTTCATTAGGGGCATTGTTTATATTAAATATATATTATCAAAATCAATCTTTTAATTTAGGATCAAATAGCAACGGAAATCTATTTGATGCAAGCATTGGTTCTTCAATATTCTCAATAAAATTGTATCCTTTCCCAGGTATTGATGCGTCAGGAATTTATAAGAAGAATGGAGATTTTGAAAAATGTATATATCTTATTCAAGCAACAAATGAAACAAAAGAATCAGTTAGAAAAGTATTGGAGGATTTGAATGAAAAAATTTTTAATAAAGCAATATCTGAAGCGCAGAACGAATTATCTCAGATAACGGAACCATTAAAGGCTGATGTTTTGCAAGAAAAAATTATAAATTTGATTAAGAAACATAAGGACGCATGTACTATAGTTGTTGCAAAAGAAAATGGTGCAATGCTAGCTAAAGTGTCTAATGCGCTACGCTTTGAAGTGGTTTTGAATATAAATCAATATTAATTTTGTACACCTTAATTCTACACTTTGATTCAGTATGTGAGATTTTTGCGTTCTATAATTGAGATTTCCCAATCATAGAAGACATAGGCAAAGACGTCCTTGATAAATAATATAGCTGTGTAAATATGCTTGATTCTGAGTGATTCATCTGGATACTGAGGATTTCTTGGCGACTCATCTTCATTGTGAGAAAATTAGAGATGGCCGGGTAGTAATCCACATAAGATATGTGGTCGTTACGTGATGGCTTTTGTTTCAGAGTTACATTGGTATATGTAAGTGTCATATATATTGTTTTTTACTTGTTTTTGCTGCAAAAAAATAAGTGTTATGATGTGATATTTATCACAGGGAAATAACTTTTGACCCATTCTATCTTTGGAGGCTCAAAGAACTTGTCCTGCTTTGTCTGCAGATTTACCGACTTCGATATGGGTGTGCATGATACACGTTTTTCGTGGGCTGTCCGTGTTGCTTATCTCTATTGGGGGGCAGCGAAGGCTTGAGTATGGGGTAAGTCAATACGGCATTCCTCGTTTTTATGGCTTTTGAATACGACTACTCGGGGAATATCGCCCTGCTCGACCGCCGAAAGGTTGCATTCTTTGTTTCGTGCGTCGTTTCATCGGCTGTCGAGGAGCAGGTCCTCTGCTGGGCCAACGCGTGTTGCGCAACATACCGTGTCATAATCAGCAGCTTTCAGTCTTCGCTCGAAAAATCCGTCTTTGAACTCCTGCTGAAGGTCCGTCACCCGGGGATCTGGGCCCTGGGGCGAAAGTTATATCATCGTTATCCGCCAGAGGTTATGGAGGCTCTTGTTGGAGAGCGCATCCTGATCTTTGCTGTACGCAATGCCAGCCGATCCGGGTGGCAAACCGCCCAGACTCGTAATTATCTAATCGCCTCGATGTGCGTTTATGCCATGAACATTGAAGATCGAAGCAGTTCGTTCGACGTCTTGTATGATTTGGATACAAAGATGAAGACAAAGACTGTGTTTCTCTTCAAAACATCCTGAAAAATTTTTGAGTAATTTCCTTTTCTTCCCGGTTGCCGTCGGGGAAGATAGTCATGCGGAAGGCCGCGGGCGGCCCGCCGTCCTCGGACGAAAAATCATCCTCGCCGGGGCTGCGGTATTTTTCGCCGCTCCGACGTCGCCGCATGACTGTGTCTCTTCCCGAGGCAACCGACCGCGTCGGGAATAAGTCCTCATAACATAATTTATTCATTGACTATGCAGTCCGTTTGGATTGCATGGCCACAAAAACGTGAGACACACGGTAAAAACTGTTTGATGTTATGCAGACTTCCAAAGGAGAACAGAAAACGAAGAAGAGCAAGGCCAAAGCATCGAAAGCCGCGACTTCGAATCCGAATCCCGACGTGCAGGAATTGCCGCAGACTGCGTTCTCTTCCGAGACTGAGGACCAACAACTCGCTCCGGCCGTTCAGTTGCTGGATCTGAACAAGATCGTCGGCAGCACCTACAATCCTCGCAAGGATTTCCGCTCGGAGACCTTGCAGGAACTTGCCGACAGCATCCGTCAGGTCGGGGTTCTGCAACCTATCTGCGTCCGGCCCAAAGATGAAGGTTTTGAAATTGTCTATGGCGAACGGCGTTATTGGGCCGCAGCGATGGCGGGGCTAAAATTCATTCCGGCACTTGTCCGTGAGTTGTCGGATGCCGAAGCCGAGGATGCCGCCATTACGGAGAACCTCCAGCGTGAGGACGTGACACCCCGCGAGGAGGCTGCGGCCTACAAACGGGCGCTGGAATCGGGACGTCATACGATCGAGAGCCTGGTCGGGAAGTTCGGAAAGTCCGAGGCCTACATCCGCTCCCGATTGAAACTCTGTGATCTGATCGACGCCCTCGCCGAGCAGCTCGATCGGGAGGAGATTTCGGTTGGTGTCGCCACCGAGATTGCGAAATACGATATGGCGGTCCAGCAGGAGGTCTACGAAGAGCATTTCTCGGAGGGATGCCGCCTGTCGTGGAAGAATGCCCGGATCAAGGAGATTGCCCGGCGGCTCTACGATCGCTACATGACACGCCTGGACACCTATCGTTTCGACAAGACCGAATGTCACACCTGTCACCATAATACGGCCAACCAGATTCTCTTCAAGGATGAATGTGCGGAGGGTTGCGCGGGCTGCCAGAACCGGAGCTGCATGATGCGCAAGAACGACGAATACCTCGTGCAGCAGGCCCTGCAACTGTTGAAGGCGGATCCGCGGACGGTCCTTGCCACGGTGGGGGATACCCCCGATTCGGTAATCGAGCATCTTGAAGAGGAGGGATACCGGATCGAAGAGTTGGATTACTACCTCGATTACTACGATACGGCCCCTGAAATGCCCGAAGCTCCGCAGGCGGAGTGCTACTCGTCGGAAGAAAACTACGCGGAAGCCGTGAAGCGCTACGAAGCGGCGCTGGCCCGGTTTACGGAGCAGACCCGGCAACTCGAATTCGACGTTACAGAGGGCCGTGTCCGCAAATATGCCATCATCGGAATGTTCGACGTGGAGATCCGCTATGAGGACATCCCGGAGGAGGAGCGTGAAGTTTCGGTCGAGGATGCCGCAGGGGAACGGACGGTCTACGTCACGATGGTTCCCGCCTCTCCGATGGAGAGCCTGCTGCGGCAGGACCACCGAAACCGGCAGCTTTGCTACGAGCATATCACCGCCGACATGAAGACGCTGTTCCGCGAATCGAAGGTCTCGGGCAACCCGCTGACCGAAGAGGAACACCAGATGTTCTACTACGCCGTGATCCGACACATGGCGGACGACCGACTACAGCAGTGCGGCATCGAGCCTCAAAATCAATGGCGCGTTACCGAGGAGGAGCGTTTCGCGGCCGCCGGACAACTGACACCCGAACAGCGGGCGGCAATGATCCGCATCTTCCTGCTCGACTTCTTCCGCACGACGGCTCGGGATTACAACTGTACGGACGAGGAGGTGGACACACGCCTGATGTGCCGGTTTGCCGATTTGAATTTCGAGTCCCAAAGCCGGACCCTGCAGGAGAAATACCTGGCAACCTACGAGAGGCGCCGGACGAAACTGCAGGAGCAGATCGACGACCTGAAGGCGCAGGAGGAGGTCCGGGCTTTGGCCGAATCCCGGGAGTCGGATGCAGAATCCATTCCCGAAGAACTTCCCGAGGAGCCGGAAGCGACGCCCGACACGGAGATTCCGGCACCGCCTGCCGAGCCGCTGATTATCCCGGCCGATCCGGAGTTCAGTCCGAACGAGACGGCAGAATCGCAAGCTGCCTGATCCAAGTAAAACCGACGGAGCAATCAAACGATTGCTCCGTCTTTCATTTCCAACCTGTTTCTAATCCCATCCAGCCATGAAAAACCATAATCTGATAGATGCCATAGCGCCCCGACTGACGGAGCTGATGATCCAGCGTATCGAACACCTCGAAACCGACTGGCAGAAACCGTGGATCACGGACCTCGCGCACGGTCTTCCCCGCAACCTGCGCGGCACGCCCTACCGGGCCGGGAATATCCTGATGCTGCTCTTCCTGTCGGGGATTGCCGGCTACCAAACGCCGATCTTCATGACCTTCCGGCAGGCCAAGGAGGAGGGGCTGAATATCCTCAAGGGCTCCCTGTCGTTCCCGGTCTACTTCTGGAAGATCTGCATCCGCCACAAGGAGACCCGCCGCAAGATCGACCTCGAGGAGTACCGCCAGCTTCCGAAGGAGGCCCGCAAACAGTACGAGGTCATTCCCATCATTCGCTACTATTCGGTCTTCAACCTCGACCAGACGGATATGCAAGAGAAGCAACCGGAACGCTATGCGGCGCTGACGGCCCGTGCCGAGCGGAAGGATTACTCCGACGGCATGGTCTGCGAGCCGATCGACCGGATGGTCGAGCAGCAGGTGTGGCTCTGCCCGATCGAACTCCGTTACGGCGACCGGGCTTACTACACGCGCTTGCACGATCGGGTTGTCTGCCCGCTCAAGGAGCAGTTCCCGAAGGGCGAGGCCTTTTACGGGACCCTGCTGCACGAGATCGCCCACAGTACGGGCCATGCCGAGCGTCTGAACCGCACGATGGGGACCAGCTTTGGCGACGAAGAGTATGCCCGCGAAGAGTTGGTTGCGGAGCTGACCTCGGCACTGTGCGGTGCCATGGCAGGCTTTGCCACGACGCCCCGCGAGGAGAATGCCGCCTATCTCAAAGGGTGGCTTACGCAATTGCGCCGGGAACCTACCTATCTGTTCGATATTCTGGTCGATGTCAACCGGGCCACCCGGATGATCTTCGACCATCTGGAACCCGGATCTGACGAGATCGCGGACGAGGAGACCGAAGTTCCGGCTGCATAAATTCTTGTTGTCATTTGTTGAACCATGCCGCAGTCTTCGGGCTGCGGCTTAATCTTTCAAACCATGAAAACCACCCATCCAATCTATGATGTCTACTTCCGCATCGAGGCGGATTATAACGACGGACGCATGTCGCACGAACAACACGACCGGTTCTACACGGAGATTCGCGCGCTCTTCTCGCGTGCCGGCTTTACAATCTTGGAGAACCCGCCGGGATGTCCCTCCTTCCAGTTGGGAACGACCTGTCTCTACTGCCACCCGACGGAACTCTCTGGCCCGGTCGAGGAGCCGCATATCGCTCTTGTTGAAAGAATCCTGCGACAAGGGACCTCGTTTCAATATCAGACGACGGACCGTTACGACCGACTCTATGACTTTACCGTTGAGGAGGAGTTGACCTACTACCGGCAACACTATTCCGTGCAACTTTTTCTTGAAGCCTTCCGTACCTCGGCCCCGTCGAAATACCACCTTCGGGATGAGGTTCTCGAGGAACTGATGCGGCAACTGATGGTGCATACCGTCCGCGCACCGCTGGGCTGTTCGTTCGATTCTCCGTGCGTGCACTTCGTCCGGGAGACCTACGCCTCGCTGGTCCAAAGAGGTCTGCTGATCGAGATCCAACGCCGGAAACCTTATGGAACCATGACTTATTGTCGAACCAGATAACAGATCACGCTATGAAAATCATGTGTCAGGAGTATTATGATGCGGTTGTTCGGTATGCCGAAAGCATCGGCGATTGCACCTTGCAGGAGTGCCTCGGCAGGCTTGAACGATGGGGACAAAACGCTCGTCAGGTGAGCGAAATAGAACTCTATCGGGATTTTGCTCCCTACTCGTTCCTTTTTAAGCAGCGCTATGCGGACGGTTCTCTCGGAGTTGTCGGTGGTCTGGTCTATCATGGCTCGCCGGATCGTTCCTGTTGCTATACGCTGGAAAAAATCAATGGATGGACCCTTCACACTTGAAAACCATGAAAACAAAAGTCTGGAATTATGCTCCGGATCGGGACGATTGTGTCGTTCAGACCGAAGAGAGCGTAGTGTTTGAAAACGAACATGTCGGTTGGTTCGTAGCGAATCCGGATCCGAACGGACGCCGGAGACTGGATAACATGGGTGTTGTAGAACGGGTCGGAGATGTTGTCTTTCTGGCTTGTTTCAGCAGCCGAAATGCTCTTACACCCGAGTTTCTCGGTGCTGTGAAAGATGAAGCCACACACCTGCGTCAGCGCGTGCGGGAGCGTCTGGAACGCCGGGAGAAGCTGCCTCTGACCTATGTCGCAGCGTTCAAGGCGCTGGGCTGGAAGCCGGATTGAGTTTCGCATCGGCGGATAAAATTTGTAATATTACCAAATATTGGTAACTTTGCAGAAAAGAACCCTATTATGAAGACAACATCGGTAGCATTGGGTGGATATTTCGAAGAGTTTATCCGGGCCAAGATTGCGGAAGGAAGGTATAACAATGCCAGTGAAGTCATTCGGGCGGGGCTCCGTTTATTGGAAGAGAACGAAAGCCGCCTGGTAGAGCTTAAAGCCGCCATTCGTGCCGGAGAAAAAAGCGGGGAGGCCGTGGACTTTGATCCGGAGCAACACTTGAAAACCCTGAAATCCAAACGTCGCAATGGGTAAAGTGCGCTTTTCCAATATGGCAGTCGAGGATTTGACCGCTATATGGAACTATACAGAGGAAAAGTGGTCCGAACAGCAGGCCGACAGCTACTATGAGCAACTGATTGCCGCGAGCCGCCGCATTGCTAACGAGCCGTTTCTGCCCGGAAGTAAAAAGTACGATCATATTGAGGCCGGTTTATGCGGATTCAAAATCCATAAACATATCCTCTTTTATCGCGTGATTGACGAACAATCCATTTTCATTGTCCGAATCCTTCACGAACGAATGGATATAAACAATCGACTGATTGAACCCGCTGTCGAATAATTGAGAAAAGCCACTTCCGAAAGAAGTGGCTTTTTCCTGTCTATGGCATAATTCATTCCTTACAATGCCTTTGCTCCGAGCAGCTCTTTGCTCGAAATTTCGAGATATTGGTGGCGAGCCCCGTCTTTCTCGGCGATCTCCAGCAGGAGAATCTTGTCCTCCTCAAGAGTCAATTTCGGAAGGGCGAAGACAATGCGCTGGCGCTGGTGTCCGCGCACGATTGAGGGGTCGTTGCAGACCCGCAGCGGTTCGATGATGCGCTGCTGTTGAGCCGTGCGTTTGGCCGCCTTGCGATCCGCGACGACAAAGCGGTGACAGTCCACCTCGAAGGAGATGTTCGTGTTGTTGGCAATCTGCACATGGAGGTAGATCACGTCGTTGTGGACGTAGATTCCCCGCACCTCGAGCTCCACGCCGTATTTCCGGGTGTGAATTCCCTTTACGTCTGCGCGGTTCTGGCGGTATATGTCGCTCAACACGCGCTTCACCGTGGCAGGGCGTTCACGTCCCACCTCGCGGAGCAGCACGCGCCCCTCGTCCGTACGGGCAGGTTCCGAGGCTGACGCGGGCTGTGTCGCCGGACTCTCCGCGGCCGCAATCTCGATGGTCGACGGGAAGGGGTTCTCGGCATACCGGGCATCGAAGGTGTAGAATCCGCCGTCCTCGGTAATTACCGTGATGTTGGTCTCCTCCGCAAAGTCGCGCACGGCGGCCTTTACCCGCACGACATTCTCCGCGCCGTCGGCCTTCCCGGCGATGATGGCCATCGAGCCGATGTCGATGTAGGTTACGGGCGCCGGGAAGAGGATATGCACGGTCTTCGTAAATCCCACCTCGATGGTGCGGGGCGTGGGCCCCTGCTTGGCCGAGGTCCCGTCGTTTTGGGCCATGACTTTGACCGCGGCAAACAGAGCCGCCAGAAGGGTCAGATAAATGAGGTCTCGTTTCATGGTGTTGTCGTTTAGTTTTCTTTGGAGATTAACAGAATCTGGTGGTTGGCCTTGAGAGTGATGCGCACCTCGCGGAGCTTCTCGGAGAGGTAACGGGAGGATGCCTGAATCCCGCCCCGTGCCAGCTCTGCGAGGAGCTGTTGCCCGGCCGAGTGGGTAATGTTCACGCTCGTCCCGGCCGTCTGCCCCATGGATGCCAGCGCCTCTTTGAGGGCTGTCCGTTCACGGGAGTTGGGGACGTTAATTCCCGGCTGCCCGTCGAGATCATACGCCTCGGCCTGCACCTGGAAGATGTGTCCCCGGTATTCGATGGAGGTTACCGTCACCCGCAGCCGGTCGGTCGTTACGGAGACGGCGCCGTAGAGCGGCGTATTGCGGGGGATCACCTCGCCGTCGATGCGTACCGGTTCCAGCAGCCGGAGAGCGATTGTCGAACCTACGCGCACGACCTGTGTCTGCGCGACGCAGGCCCGGATGGTCGGAGCCTCATTTGGCGGAAGAACGCCCGCGGCCGTCAGAAACCCGATGTTGCGCTCCCGCGCGGAGTCAATCCGCGGATTGAGGGTCGAAGCACGGACGTCGCCTTCGCGGACGGGACGCATGACGCTGAAACGTCCCGAGGACTTCGCGGCGTCGGCCTCGCTTGAAACCCCTGCCCCGCCTCCGAGGTAGCGCTGTGCCAGGCGGTACTGCTCTTCGGCCACCTCCATCGGGTCGGGCTGCTGCCGCTCGATGGCGAGTTGCTGCTGCAGGGAGGCCACCTGCTCGCGGAGCTCTTCGACCTCGGCATTGCGCGGCGGTGCGGCGTAGAATTGCCGGGCCTGCTGCTGCATGGCTCGGTTTGCCTCGGCAGCCCGGCGCACGGGATCATCGGCCGGAGACTGTGGCTCCGTATTGCGAAGCTCCTCATCGAGCAGCGAGAAGGAGTTGTCCCCGAGGGTCATCATCCGGTTGCGGGACTGCTCCTCGCTGGCCACGCGCTCCGCGGCCTTGCGCTTGTCGCCCTCGATCTTCGGGGCCTTGCCGTCGGGCAGCGAGGTGTTGATCCCAGCCTGCCCTTCGCCGATCGTGGGCGCGGGTTTGAAGAGGAACCAGATGAACGCGATGCCCAGACAACTCCCGACCGCGGCCACCAGGATGACTTTCCTTTTTCGCTGACGCTCGAATGCCGCGGCAGAATCGGGCGTCGAAGTGTTTTTTTGTCTCTCTTCCATGATTATCGAAATTTCAGGTTTTCCAAAGAGGGAGGTGCTATCCTCCCGAAGTCGAATCGCGGTGCCGGGCCGAAGAGCAGCAACCCATAAAGCCCGACCATCAGCAGAAACATCCCGAGGAGGATGCACCGCCGGGTTCGGGGCGAGAGTCGGTCGTGCCAGCGCCGGATACGTCGTCGCAGCCAGCGCACGCGGCTTTGGATAGACGCTTTAACGGTCATAGGTCTGCAGGTCCTTATTTTCAACGATCATCAGATCCTCGACCAGAAACCCCTGCGGGTTGTTGTCCGAGCGGGAGACGTTGACCAGCCGGCAGGTCGTGACGAGCGATCGCTCGGTGATCGTGTTCTCGCGCATGATGCGCTGCCGGGCGTAGGTCGTGGCTTCGTAGGGATAGCGGTCGAAGTTGCAGCGGATGCTGTCCACATGGACCATTTGCGAGACGTTGGCGGCAATCAGCCGGTTGAAGAATCCCTTCTCCTGCAGGAGCTTGTAGTAGGAGAGCGCGCTCTTGTCGGCCATCTGCAGGGCCCGCTCCATGTTCGACTCGATGGCCGCCTTGTCGGGCGAGAGCGAGAAGAAGAGCTCGTGGAAACGCCGCACATGCTCGCGGGCCTCGACGGGACGGTTCTGGGCCAGGTCCTGCGAGAGGGCTACCATGAGCGAGCGCCCGTTGTCGAGGACGTAGATCTTTTCGCGCTGCCGCTCGGCAAAGGCATACGAGAGGCTGACGGCCGTGATGGTCACCACGGCGCAGATCCCGGCGAAGATGAGCGCATAGAGGCGCAGCTGCCGGAAGGAGGTTTCGATGTTCAGCAATGATTTGAATTCCATGATGCGATTACTTTTTGAGGATCAGGCGAGCTGCGGTTGCCAGCCCCTTTCCGGCGGCTCCGACCGTGCTTTTGGTCCCGGCCCAGACCTTCCCGGTAATCCAGCCGGCACCGCCGCTCACGAGCGACGTAGCGCGCGAAATGGTCCGGTTGTAGGAGGAGAAGCCGTTGGCCTGCACAACCCACGAGGCGATCGAGGGGATACAGAGATAGCCGCAGATGGCCACGAGGATGAAGATCAGGTTGACGCTGTTCGACATGTCGAAATACCAGTTGTAGTCCTGCGCCATCATCTCGGCATCGTGCTGCAGAGAGAGGGTTTGCAGCCGGGCGATGATGGCCGAGAAGAGATCCGAGATGGGAAGCCACAGGTAGATGGAGATGTACTTGGAGAACCACTGCACCAGAGTGTTCTGAAATCCATCGAAAATCGAGATGGCAAAGGCGATGGGCCCGAGCAGCGAGAGGACGATCAGGTAGAAGGTCCGCAGCACGTCGAGGATCACGCCCGCGGCGGCGAAGAAGAGCTCCATGATCGCGGTAAGGGCCTTCAGGATCAGCCCCTTGAAGCTCCACGACTTCCGCTCGCTCTGCATCCGGTCGAGGGTCTGCTGCGACTGCTCGTCGATGCCCAGAGCCTGTAGCTCGCGCTCCTTCTCCTCATCCTCGGTGTAGTAACTCTCTGCCGGAAGCCGCTCGCGGCTCTCCTGTTCGAGGCGTGCGCACTCCTGCCGCCACTCCTGCATATCGAAGGTCTGGCCGACCATCAGCGAGTGGGTGGCCTGCACCAGCGGGGAGAGGATTCCGTTGAGCGACCCGAGCACAAGGGTCGGGAAGAACATGATACAGATGCCGATTGCCATGGGTCGCAGCAGCGGGAAGAGGTCAATGGGTTCGGCCCGGGCCATCGCCTGCCAGATGCGGTAGGCGATGTAGATCAGGGCCCCGATTCCGGCTATGGCCGTGGCAACTTTGGCCATCGGATAGCAGAGAACCATCATGTCGTCGTAGAGAACGCGGAGAATCGTGTGGATGTTCTCCGAAATGGAAAGTGCCTGTACCATCGCTACCAGTATCGTTGTTCGTCGGTTCCGTAAAGAGCCATCACGCGGTCGAGGTCGTTGCGTCGGGCGCCGCGCAGCAGCGAGATGGAGATGTTCTTGCGCGTGTAGTAGCGGGCCAGATCCCGATGGTGGCGCAGCACGCCGTAGACCCGTTCCACCACGTCGATACGGTCCTTGTCCGTCAGCGACATATCCGTGGGGTTGACAATATCCTGCAGCTCCTTGAGCTCCCCGGCCGACTCCTCGATGATGCGGGCATATCCTGTGGCGATGGCGGCCAGTTCCGCGGCCGAAAAATTGTCATCGACCACCATGCGCTGATAGCCGTTGACGTAGATGTCGGAGATCTCCCCGACGAGCAACATGCACTGCTGGACCTTGCGGGCCGAGCGGACGAGGTTGTTTACCGCCTTCAGCGCTTCGTAATATCGCTTCCCCTGTTCGTAGATCTTTACGGTCTCTTGAAAACTTTGCAGGAGGGTCGAGCCGTTGCGGGCCGCTTCGACGATCTGTTTGGTGGAGTTGATGATTCCCTGTGCGAGGTTCGTAGGGTCCGTGACGACCCATTGTGCCTGCGCGGCCCGGGCTGTCAGGAGCAGCCCGAGGCAGAGCAGAATAATGTGTGGTTTCATGGTTCGGTCGTTTTTTGAGGGTGGTTCAATGTCTCAATTTGCGGGGTGCCGCTTCGGCGGGCTGCATCACGGCGGGGTACTCCCGGCGAAAGGAGGTGCGCCCCGGCTCCCGTTCCGGTTGTGCGACGCGGAGGTCGAGTTCGTGCGTCCGGGCTTCGCGGCCCGTCAGTCGGACAAGCCGTGCATCGAGATCCCGGAATGCCGCCTCCGCCTCGGCACGCTGTGCCTCCGGGGGCAGGCCCGGGTGGATCTCGTATTTGTCGAGAAACTGCCGGCTTGTGTGCGGATCGTCGATGCGCTCCGGAGCGCGGGCCAGCCAGCCCAGCGTGTTCAGTTCGCTTTCGAGACGCTTGACATAACTCCGCGGAACGGACATCTCAGTCATCCCCTCGATGGTGCGCTCGGCGCCGCGGACCAGGTGGTTCTCCGTGCGGAAGATCTCCTCCCGGAGCTGCTGCATCCGCCGCGGATCGGCTCCGGGCGTCGCCGTATCCCGCTCGTGCCGCATGGCCTGCAGAATCTCGCAGTCGACATCCCAGCCGTAGAGCCGGGCCACATAGAAAGATGGCTGCATCCGGGTCGGGACTTCCGTCATGCGGCACAGTTCGCGGAAGATGCCCGTGCGGAAGAGCCGGTCGACAAGACGCATGGCCGCCTGCACCTCCCCGGTTGTCGGCTGCCGCATCCGGCTCTCGGGGTGTCGCTCGGGATAGGCATCCACGAGGAGCGTGTGCAGGGCCAGCACGCCGTGGATCGGATGGGAGGTATTTCCGGGCAGGTTGGCCAACTTCCGGCCCGTGTGCTTCATGGCGGGCGTCCTGCGCAGGGCATCCATCAGTTGCAGCACCTCGTGGCGGGCCGCCGCGTCGGGCGAGGTGAGAATTTGCGGAAGACGCGCCATCATCTCCAGCCCGATACCCCGCGTCAGCAGCTCCGAGTGGCGATGCTCCCGGACCAGATCGGTCAGCGTCCGGAAGTCCCGAGCCTCTAATAGCTGCCTTGTTCGCTGCAGGGTCGGCTCCCATTGTTGGAACTCCTCCCCGGCTGCAGGGCGAAAGAGCCCTTCGAATACTTCACGCCACTTCATGCCTCGGGTTCATGATCCGTGAAACACTCCTCGGAAATGCTCTCCTGCTCCGCACGCCGGCAGGCCCGCTCCTCCGCGACAAAGCGTCCGTAACAGCCCAGCAGCAGCGTGTCGCTCTCGGGGTCGAGCTCGATGGGGTTCATGTCGCGCGGATCGTCGCGGCTGCCGAAGAGCAGCGTGCGACGCTCGGCCGTGATGACGGTATCCTGCACCAGCCGCCGGTAGCAGAGCGTGTTGTCGAAGATCAGCATCCGGTAGGTCCGGGTGCAGATGCGGCGGATCGAGGCCGAGAGGTTGTTCTCCGTCGAGAGCCACGATCCGCAGATGCGGTCGTAGGCAATCTCCTCCTGCAATGAGGTGATGAGCCGCACAAGTTGGGTGCGCTGCCGGATTTCGGCCCGCAGCGCCGTGAGCGCCTCCGCGGGGGTGATGTTTGGGGTACTACTCATGGTAAGTTGTTTTGAAGGTTGGACAAATCGCGTTTGAAAATACCTCCCGGGACGACCAGCAGCAGATCGGAACCGGGGGTGTGGAAGAGATCGACACGCGCACCGCCATAGGTTGTGTAATGGATGCACGAGGCATACTTCAGCGGGTGCCTCTCAAAGGATTCACGCCCGGTCCGCGAATCGTAGCGATGGATGCGAATCCAGAAGCCATCGTCCCGATGGTCGATTTCGAGTCGGGTATCATTCCGCGTTGAACGCCATTCGCCGCACAGCGGGCGGATCTTGTGGTATTCGAAATCGTAGAAGAGCCGGAATCCGCCGAGCAGGGCCAGCAACGCCAGCAGCAGCCCGGCACAGCTCCAAAGGATCTGTTTCATGGCTGGGAATTTTTAATGAGATTTTGGTCTTCCCGCTCGCGGGCCAGCGCGCGGATGGCTGCCTGGATGTCGCCGCCGAGCTTCTCGGCCCTGGCCATCACCTCCATCTTTTCCCGCTCCTCGGTGGTGTAGCAGTAGGCTAAGTACCCAGCGCCTTGTCATATTTCTATGATAGGTTTCCGGGCACTCGCCCCCGAACCGGACTTACAAGTCTCCCTGTATCCGGCTCTCCACTAATTAATTCAGTCTGATCCGTCGGTCAGGGTCTATCTTTGCATGACACTTTGAGCAGACCGCCAGCGTCTTCCGGCGTCGGGCGATCATTCTCTTCTCCCAATCGGACTTACCTGTCAGATCTTTAAGTTTGCGGACGTGGTGCATTTCGAGTTTATCCGTAGCACCGCATAATTCGCAGACTTGGAGTTTCAGCCTTTCCATCAGGCTGTTACGACCACCAGTTATTGTAACTGTCCGCGGGATAGTGTCGCATGAGGTAGCCCCTGCATTTTTTTTGCGTTGGAAGCCTTCGTGATAGAATGTTTGGTAGAGCATTTTACCCTTCTTGTTCTCATATGCCACTTTGAACGTCCCTCCCTTTTTATACTTGGTCAGGATTTTCTTAACAGACGACTTGTACTTTCTTGCGAAAGTCTTGTACATACTGTATGACATGATGTGATAGAAAGAGTTGATGGCCGGGCTGTTATTGGCTATCGAGTAGTAGTTGTAGAATCCCCGGATTTCGGCGTTGAACTGACTGACTATTTCCAGGTCGTCCAAATCGATCATGTACGTTCTGACGATGGATTTCCATACCTCTTTGCCGTTCACGACCGCTATTCTTGCGGCCTTGTAGTCAAAGAGTTTCTTTCGCATCGTTTCAAAATTCAGATACAAGACCGGGACGTGTCCGAACGCCCTGACCGTTCTGCCGTTTTTATCCTTGCGTAAATCATTGCTCCTACGGATAAAAATGTCGAGTCCGAGGAACTTGGCGGGTTTCTGTGCGTTGGTTATCAGTGTCTTTTCATCTGACAGTTCCAGTTTAAGAGCCTCTTTCAAATAGTTTTTAATGTCCTCTTTTACCGTTTTGCAGTCTTCCAGACTACCGATTATTCCAATCAGAAAGTCATCTGCGTACCGAACGTATTTTATGCGTTTGATACTGCTGTCCATTTCATTACGCGCGGGAAACTTGTTCCTTTCTTCCCGTAGCCGCTTGATTTCAGCGGTCATCTGTTCTCTTACCTTTTCATCTTTCTCATTTTTCAGCTTCTTAGCCAGCCGGTATCTCCGCTGCTCGTAGAGCTTGTACTGAGCGTTGCCTTTCCGTATCTCCCCCTTGTTGAACCGGTTGATATACTCACGGATGTACTTGTCGAGTTTGTCGAGGTAGATATTCGCCAGTATTGGACTGACAATACCGCCCTGCGGCGTGCCGCTGTACGTTCTGTGAAATACCCAATCTTCGACGTAACCGGCGTTCAGGAATTTGCGGATAAGCCGTAGAAATCTCTCGTCGGCGATGCGTTCCCGCAGGATGCCTATCAACACATCATGGTCGATGTTGTCGTAGAACCCTTTGATGTCGCCCTCAATGAACCATTTCACGGCCGTGAATGACTTCTGTATGCTGATAAGTGCGGTATGGCAACTACGCCCGGGCCGAAACCCGTGCGAGGTATGCTCAAAACTGCCCTCGTAGATAGCTTCCAGTATCATTCTAACCACTTCCTGCACCAATTTGTCGTTGAATGAGGGGATGCCAAGCGGACGTTTTTTCCCGTTTTTCTTCGGGATGTACGCCCTTTTGGACGGAGCTGGCTGATAAGTCTCATTTTTAAGGCTATCAACCAGTTGCTTAATGCGGTCGATGCTCATTCCGTCGATGGTTTGCCCATCGGCTCCTGCCGTCATGTTGCCCGCCTTGCTGTAAATACGCTGGTAGGCAGCATAGAACATTTCTTCATTAAACAGCACTCTGTACAGCCGCTCAAACTTGTAGTTTGAGTCCTTGCTGTGTTTAGACAGACTGTTTAACACATTCTCTGGATTTCTCATGTCTCACACATTTTCCGTTAAATTGTTAAACTTAATTAGCTGCTTCCCTTTGCCATGTACAGGGCGTTACCCTGCTCAGACTACTATGGAAGCTCCGTTGCCATGCCGGATATTCATAGGTCTACACCTAATAGCCTTGCGGCGTTCCGGTTTAGGCAATCCCCGTTTAGGAACTTGACAACTGTTTGGCGCGATAGATTGTCGGATACGACTTTCGTCCTTTACTGCTTATGGCAGTTGCCCTGCGGTCAGTTTATGCTACATCCGCTATCTGTCATCGGTGTAGTACCGCAGTGTGACGTATATAACTATCTTCCGTCACCGCCCAAGGATACGACTGCTCGGACTATCGTTCAACCAATGCAGGCTTTATCCTTATATCTATCTTTTTAACTTGCCATTCAGTCGCAGCCTGATAGTTGGCTGACTTATGGCTTTACCGACATGCTGCACTCCCTGTCCGGTTTCCCTTTCAGATAAGTCGGTTGTTAATGGGCCTATAAACTCACGCCCAGTCACTTGCCACAGCGACATTTGTCAAATCCCCTTACGGGCGCACGAGATACTCTTCGGTCGAGACCTCCGTGGCGTAGACCGCCGACTGCACGCCTCCGAGTCCGATCCAAACCTCCTTGTAGGTGCGGCGGGGATCGTTCGCCTGGTTGATCGAGAGGATCTGCGCCCGCTCCTTCTCCGAAAGTCCGAGCAGCGTCTGGATCGCATCGAAGCGATTCATGAACTTGCGCTGGTCGAGGAGGATCTTGCAGTCGGCATTGTTGATGATCGACTCCTTGACGATCGGTGAGGAGATGATGTCGTCGACCTCCTGCGTGACGACGACCGCCTCGCCGAAATACTTGCGCACCGTCTTGTAGAGATAGCGGATGTAGGTCGACATGTTGGCCGAGGTGAGGGCCTTCCAGCACTCTTCGATCAGAATCATCTTGCGGATGCCCTTCAGCCGTCGCATCTTGTTGATGAAGACCTCCATGATGATGATTGTCACCACGGGAAGCAGCGTGCGGTTCGAAGAGATGTTGTCCAGCTCGAAGACGATGAAGCGCTTCGAGAGCAGATCCAGCTGCCGGTCGGAGTTGAGCAGGTAGTCGTACTCGCCGCCCCGGTAGTAGGGTTCCAGCACGTTGAGCAGATTCGCCAGGTCGAAATCCTTTTCGCAGACGTGCTTCTGTTCCAGCAGCCGCCGGTAGTCCGAGGTGAGAAACTCGTAGAAGGTGTTGAACGAGGGCTGGATCGAATCGTCCGTCTTGAGCTTCGAGAGGTAGAGGTTCACGGCGTTCGACAGAGCCACCTCCTCCGCGCGCGTCGGCACCTCGGATTCGCGTTTCCAGAGCGTCAGCAGCAGGGTCTTGATCGACTCGCGCTTCTCGATGTCGTAGACCCCGTCCTCGACGTAGAAGGGGTTGAAGGCGATGGGCTCCTGCTCGGTATAGGTGAAGTAGATGCCGTCGCGTCCCCGCGTCGTGCGGTGGATCAGCGAGCAGAGCCCCTCGTAGGAGTTTCCCGTATCGACGAGCAGGATATGGGCCCCCTGTTCGTAATACTGGCGGACCATGTGGTTCGTGAAGAAGGACTTCCCGCTGCCCGAGGGCCCCAGGATGAACTTGTTGCGGTTGGTGGTGATGCCGCGCTTCATCGGGAGATCCGAGATGTCCAGATGGAGCGGCACTCCCGTGAGCCGGTCGGCCATCTTGATGCCGAAGGGCGAGAGCGACGAGCGGTAGTTCGTTTCGCCGTTGAAGAGGCAGACCCCCTGTTCGAGAAAGGTCAGAAAGCTCTCCTCGGCGGGAAAGTCGGCCTCGTTGCCGGGGATGGCGGCCCAGAAGAGCACCGGCACGTCCACCGTGTTGTGGTGGGGCGTGCAGCCCATCGTGGCGAGCTGCGACCCCACGTCGTTGCGCAGCCGCTTGAGCTCCGTCTCGCTCTCGGCCCAGACCACGACGTTGCAGTGGCATCGTACGGAGCGCAGCCCCTGCGAATGGGCTTCGTTCAGGTAGAGGTCGATCCACTCCTTGTTCAGGGCGTTGCCGCGCGAGTAGTTCGCCAGTGAGTTCATATTGCGGGTCCGGGCTTCGAGCCGCTTGAGGGTCTCGTCGTGGTTGTCCAGAAAGAGATACTGGTTGTAGATGTGCGAGCATCCGAGCAGCAGCCCCGCGGGGGCCGCGAACGAGAGCCGGCACTCCGAACGGTCGGTCGAAAGGCGCTCGTAGCGGAAGTCCGTCGCGACGCTCTGCGGCAGGAGATCCAGATCGGAGAGCGTGTGCATCGAGAGCAGCTTGTCTCCGATGCGCATCATGCCCGGGTCGAGGCGGATGTCCTCGTTGACCGCTGCCTGCCGCTCGTCCGAGAGTGCAAAGTAGCGGGCCAGCAGCCCCGCATCGGAATCCGTGCCGACGATCTCCGCCTCTGTGAGGCGGTCGACCCGCAGCAGCCCCGAATCGTTCAGGATGCGCTCCATCTGGGCGACACTCTCCAGAAAACGGGTCACGGCCTCCCCGTCGCGAATCTCCTGCGGGATGATGAAGCCCCGGCACAGCACGGAGGCGGCACTCGTCTGCCGCAGCCGGTCGGGGGTGCTCTTCGTGATGAAGAGGTGGCAGGTGTGGCGCAGAAAGGGGCGTTCGTTGAAGTGACGTTCATAGGCCCGGGAGAGAAACGTGCGCTCTGCCTCGGGATCGGGTGTTTCGTAACGTTCCTCGATGAAGAGGTCCTGCTTGTGGACGACGGTGTGGTCCGGGAGGACCTTCAGCGCCTTGACCCAGGTGGCGTGCAGCGCCTCGTATTCCTCGGCCGTCAGGGTGAAGAGCTCCGGGAGCGTCACGCGGAAGGCGGCCGTCACGTCGGCGAACTTCGAGAGGATGCAGTTCCCTTCGACGGCCAGCAGCGGGAATTTCGACTCGAGGGTCGAAGTTTTCAGGGTTCCTCGCATGGTATCAGCGTTTGGGTAAGGTTCGACGTTCGAGCAGGCGGCGCACACTCCGGCGGTGGATGATGCGGCGCGGATGCTGCCGCAGGGCGAGGAGCTTCATCAGACCGTGAGGTCCGAAGTGGCGGTTCAGATAGAAGGTCGCCCAGGTGAGGCCGCTGCCGCCCGCGACGGCGAAGAGGATGCAGATGCCCTGCGGAACCCCTCCGGCGTAGAGGATGACAAAGAGCAGGAAGATGCCCAGCAGCCCGGCAACAAAGAGGATCAGATAGTGCGAGGTCAGCCCCTGGAACTCGACGGGTCGGTCGACACCCTTGTGGATGGTGTACTGTGCCATGTCAGAGGAAGAAGGAGCGTAAGACGGTGCCGACGATAACCAGAAAGACGCACGAGAGGAAGAGCGCCGTGGCGGACTTCGAGGCGTCGGGATCGCCGCTGTTGAACTTCGAGTAGACGCGGACACCGCCCACCAGTCCCAGCACGGCGGCCACGGCGAAGATCAGTTTGGTGAGCGGGTCGAAATAGGAGGTGACCATGTTGGTCGCCTCGCTGATTCCGGCCATGCCGTTGCCCTGTGCGAAGGAGGCAAGCGATGCGGGGAGCATCAGTATCAAGAAGATTGCGCTTTTTTTCATCGGTTTTGCGGTTTGGTTATGGGTGTGAAAAAGGCCGCAGCCCGCCTTTTGAGGCAGTCTGCGACCGGACGGAAGCAAACGGTTGCTTCCCGCAGCAAATCATTCGGACGTTAGCCGTAATCCCGATTCCAGTTCATTGTGCATTCTTTTTTTGAGGGTCATACATAGTTTCGCAGGTCAAAATTCTCAATCTCGCGACGCTCCTCCTCCGTAACATCCGGCGCAAGGACACGCTCCCCCGCTTCGGCGCTCCGGAGCAGCGCCTGTACCTCCGGATCGTGCAGCTCGCCGTTGCTCTGCAGGGACGGAAGTTGCAGCGGCGGCCGGGGCTCCCGCGGCTCTACGGTCTCGCCGTTCTCACGGATCGGACCCTGGAGGATCAGCTCGCCCCAGCCCAGCATCGAGGCCGGCTTTTCAGCCGGGGGCGGAACAAATGTAGCAGCATCTTCGGGCTTTGATTCCGCAGGTGCCGGGATGGCCTTCCGAGGCCGCGGATGGCCGGTAACAGCATAGTGTTTCGGAATTATCAGCAGCGGTGTTTCTCTCCGGCGAGGCTCGGCGGCCTGCTCCGAATCGACCTTGTCGTTCGACCCGTCAGCCCGGGATTCTGCGGACTTTCTCCACCGCTGCGGAAGCCACGGCCGAAACCATCGAGCAATTCGTTCGAGAAGGGAACTCGGGAAGCCCATCTTTACACCAGATCCTTGAAATTCCGGGCTCGATTGATGCGGTTGATGTCGTCCCGATAGAGATCAAGATGATGTCTCATGATGTTCTCGACATAATCCGTAACGGTCAGATTCCCTTTGCCAATCCGTTGAACGACACTGTGAATCCGTCGCTTGGTCTCCAGACTGAGATAGACGCTGCCTCGTCGTTGGAAGGGCGTAGGATGCAGGAAGGTTTTTCGGAAATCGGGCTTGACAGCGCCTCGTTTTATGGAGACAGGAGGCAAAGGTATTATCTCTTCCACTCGGGCGACCTTCTCGGTGAGAACAATCTGGACAGGTTCTTCGTCCGGAATCTTCTCGCTCTGTTCGATGGAACCCGGGGCCTCTTCTTGATCCCTAACGACTGATTCCGACGCGGGATTTTCCTTCGGCTGGGTCTTCTCCCGTTTTCGTCTAACGAAGAAGAGAATGAAACACAGGATAAGAAGAAGGATACTTGCAAGGATGAGCAGAGATGTTGCCCAATCGGTTGAAAAATGAAATGTGTTCATGGCTATAAAAGATCTTTGGTACTTCGTTCCTTGTAGATGCGGTTGATCTCCTCCTTGTAGAGGTCGAGATGCTGCCGCAGAATTTGTTCAACATAGGAGGTGGCGGTCATGCGCTCGCCTCCGATCTTTTTGACGACCTCGAGAATCTTGCGCTTGGTCTCGAGACTGACATAGAGGGCTCCCCGAATATGTATATCCAACAGCGACATGAAGGTCGGCTCGAATTCGGGGACGACCACCGTCCTCCGTCGGCGCGATTCGGTTGAATGCCCCGTAGTGCGCTCTTCGGAGGTGGGTGGCGAGGTTTCCGCAGGCGGTTCATCCGGGGGTTGCTCCGGTTGCACTACATCCACGGTTTGCGGAACCAACCCCGCGATCATTCGGCGCATGGCCTCTTCGTCGACTTCCACTTTGTTCTTGCGGGCCATATTCATGAAATTTGAAGAATCGAAAGAATCTCGACCGCAAGGTTCTCGATCTGCGCTTCGCGGGCAAAGGTCCGTTCCGGAGCTAGCAGCGTCGAACGTCCGATTCCCGTGCCGTCAGCCAAAAGTTCCTTGTTGAATTTTGACCGGTAGGGAATCTGTGTCTTCAGAACAGGCAGATGAAGCTGACGGATGATCGCCTCATAGCGTTCATAGAGCGGGGTTCGCTCGCGGCGATCGACCATCGTCCAAAAGAGGTGAAGGCTGCGCAGACGGAGATGGTCATTACAAACCATGCCGTTATAAAGACTACGGGCAAAGGAGAGCGAACTCTCCAGCACGACCTTGTCTGCCTTGATCGGGATGAAAAGGGCTTCCAGCGAGGAGAGGATCTGCAGCACCCCTTCGGTATTGACTGTTCCGGGCAAATCGTAGAGGATAATCTGCGGATGATAATCGCTTTGCAGTTGTCGCGCCGTCTTCTCAAGGGCATCGGAAGGCGTGCTGCTGACGATAGGCCAGAATTTCCGATCGGTTCCCTTGAACTGACGGGCGACCATCAGTTTGTAATAATCGCTCAAATTGAGGATCTCCAACTCGCGGGAGCGTTGATTGTAGATCGACCATTGGGGATAGTCGCAGTCGACCACCAGCACGTCCCGCTGCAAGGTATAGTGGAGATGACTGGCAAGCAGAACGGTGAAGGTTGATTTTCCGACTCCGCCTTTTTGATTGCATACGGCAATGCTTACAGGTGTGTTTTCCATAGTTTGTTTCTTCAGGAAGGCGCGATTTAACAAGTTTGTTCAAGAGTGCGTTCACGCACGAACTCCCGAGTTCGTGAATTCAGGAATAAGGTCCGGCACGAACAAAGGGAAGCATCTCATCGCGAAGGAACAGATGACGGAAGCTGTTCCCGCAATCCTGAAAAACAGGATCAATGAACAAATACAATAGCAGTTTCATGGATGGATTGTTGGACGTTTGCCTGCAAGGTAATGCAGTTTTCGGGGGTTGATTCCCGATGTCCTCCGGAGGCCTCTCATGGCCGACAACCGCACTTTTTAATCCCTGAAGATCCTCGTAATATTGCAGCGGAGAATCCACCCGTGATTTTTCGTTTCGGAGATGCTTTTTCAGAAGAGGAATTGTCCGTAGGGGAAATGAACATTCGCCCACACCGGAAAGATTATCAGCAGGATACGCGATTGCAAAACGTTGTCCACCGATTAGGCGTCTTCACAATCGCATCGAATTACATCTTACTTGCCTTGTGCTCTTTTACGACCTAAAAGTAATCGTTTTTTCAGAAAAAAGCAACTGCCGCTATTGGGGTGCGCAGGTGTAAGAAATGCAGCCCACTGACCTTACGGTAGCGGGCTGCGGTGTCTGTATGATGTTACCGGGCACAATACTCCCGCCCGGAATGGGAGTTCTTTTCTTTTGGGGTTATACTTCAGTTATCTTTCGTTACGGGCGGAACTTTTCCCGCCCGACAGTTTACTGTTTCTTCAATGTTGGCAATGCTCCGGTGAGTTCGTACTGCCACTCTGAGCCTGCACTTTGCAGGGCGGCGTTCATCTGTGTAACGGCATTCTGCCAGTCGCCGTCCGTAACCATCGTGGTTTCGCCGGTACCTGCCTGATTGTAACCGATGCCTTGTTCCTGGCCGTTGTCTCCCCAGTAGCAGGCGGTGACGATAGTGGTAAAACCGATGTTCTGGAGATTTCGCCCCACCACGCCGCCTGTGCTTCCTGATGCTCCGGAGACCTTGCCCGTAGCGTGATAGCAGGCGGTGAGGGTGCCATTCTCATTGCTTCCCACCACGCCGCCTACAAAGTCGCCTCCTCCGGAGACAGAGCCTGTAGCATAGCAGGCGATAAGGACAGCTCCGTTATTGTATCCCACCACGCCTCCGGCAAAGGAATAACCCGTAGTATTGTTCTTTGTCGCGGTGACGCTGCCCGTGGAGTAGCAGGCGGTGATAGTGGCATCGCTTTGTCCTGCTATACCGCCGACATAGGCCTTGCCTTCCACCGTGGCGGAAGAGTGGCAGTCAGTGATGGTTCCTCTGTAATTCCATCCTGTTATGCCGCCTACATAGCTATTATTTGACGAACTTGTCACGCTGCCCGATACCGAGCAATTCTCAATGGTACCCCTATTCTCTCCCGCTATGGCACCTGCATTGGAATCGGCTGTTATATTCACATCCTTCAGCGTCAGGTTCTTCACCGTGCCGCCTTCGGCGATGGAGGCGAACAGCCCTACGTTACTCGTTGCCGACTGATTGATGGTCAGCCCCGTGATGGTATGGTTGCCGCCGTCGAAGGTGCCGGTGTAAGATTGGCTTTCAGTGCCTATCGGCGTCCACTCTTTGCCTGTGAGGTCAATGTTTTTGTCGAGGGTAATGTTAATGTCGGTCTTACCTCCGTTCACTAATTCGGCGATGTTCTTCAGACCCTCGGCGGAGGTCACGGTGTAGTTGCCGTTGCCGTCGTCTGTATAGCCGGGGTATGCCGCGGCGAGGGAGACGGTGTAGGTATATTCCTTGCCCGCCTGCCAGTCGGTATCGTTCTTCATCTTATAGACGAAGACCTTGCCATTGGTGAATTTGCAGGTGATGAAGGCTGTGCCCGTTGCCACCGTCTGCGGGGCGACGAGGGCGGTGTAGGTGTCACCGCCCTTGTCATACGGGGCGATTACAGCCGGGTTTCCATTCTCGGTGGAGAGGCCTGTCAGCCGCACGAACATCTGCTCCTCGGTATAGTCCGTCAGAACGACGGTGACCCGTGCCGTGCCGTGGGTGAAGCGGAGTGTGGGGTTGCCGTAGCTCACCGTCTGTTCCTCGGCTACGATGAGGTCGCTGCCCTCGAAGTCTTTCCGGGCACTTTGGTCGGCAGCTACCTTCACGGCAGGCGGGGTTGTCTCGCCAGCGGTGTAGGGCCACCACGCCGTGACGGTGATGTTATCGTGGTTGGTCCAGTAGTGCGGGTCGGTGGAGGTCAGCGTGGCGCCGGTGTTGTCGGAGGTGGAGGGCGTCACGTCGTACGCCTTCACCGTGCCGTCCATCAGGACTGCCACGCTCTGCACGCCCTCCCAGTTCCCGTCCACCGGGGCACGGGTACCGGCGGTGGCTGTCGCGGCGGGGTTCAGCCCCGTGGCGGTGAAGACGACGGGTGTGCCTTCCGCCCCTTCCGGCAGGAAGCCCGCTTCGTCCTGCGTGCAGGCGGCAAAGCCGAGCAGCAGGGCGAGGGCTGCGGATATATGAATGGTTGTTCGTTTCATGATGCGTGTTGTTTAGGGGTTGTTATTGTTTCTTTTGCAGTACGGGCAGACCGTCGGTACCGAGTGCCCAGTCGTTGCCGGTGAGGGCGGCGTTCATGCCATCGACGGCTGGCTGCCAGGAGTCGCCGGAGTCTATTCGATGCGTATCATCGGTGCCATCGTTAATTGCTACTCCGGGATACCCATTCTGACCATAATAGCAGGCGGTGATGGTGCTATAGTTGAGAGCAGCGATTCCGCCATTACCAATGCCTGACGTTAAATTTCCATCGAACCAACAGCCAATAATGCTACCGAAGTTGGAAGACGCAATGCCGCCGACATATCCTCCTGTTGCAGAAATATCTCCCGTTACGGAGCAGGCGGTGAGGGTGCCGAAGTTGCTCCACGCTATGCCACCGGCCACACCGTTTTGCCGCACATCGTAGTCCACATCCACCAGTTGCAGGTTCTTCACCTCGCCGTTGCCGCCGATACCGCCGAACAACGCAGCACTCTCACCCTGCGGATTGTCCGTAGTGATGGCCAGCCCCGTGATGCGGTGTCCCTGTCCGTCGAAGGTGCCTTGGTAACCGGATTCAGAAGTGGTGCCTTTACCTATCGGTGTCCACTTCTTGCCCGTCAGGTCGATGTCGGCAGTCAGGGTGCAGTTGAAGCTGAGATCACTCTTTGCGGCTTCCGCCCATGCCAGCAGGCCGTCTGCGTTATAGACCGTGTAGGTCTTGGTGGTGGTGTCGTAGTTGTAGCCCAAATCCTCGGCTGCGCCGCTCTCGCCGCCGCCGTCGTCCCATTTGCCGATTTCACAGCCTGCCAGCGTCAGGCCGGTGGCGTTCACCTTGACGGTGTAGGTATAGCGGTTGCCCGCCTCCAGCACGACGTCGTTCTGCGGGCGGAAGTAGAAGTTGCCGCCGCCAAGTTCCACGCGGATGAACGGCTCGCCTTTCGCAACGGTCTGCGGGGCGGTCAGTGCCTCGTAGTTGTTGCCGCTTGCGTGGTAGGTCTGGATGGCGGTCGGGTTGCCGTTATCGGCGGACAAGCTCACGAGGCTCACCGTGGCACCGTCCACACTCGTGAATCCCGTACCGGGTTTCAGTTCGATTGCCACGCGTGCCGTGCGGTGGGTAAAGGTGAGTTTCGGGTCGTCAAATTTTACCGTCTGGTTTTCAGCAGAGATAAAGTCGCTGTTCTGGAAGTCTGCCAACTTGCTTTGGTCAGCCGCCACCTTCACGGCAGGCATCCGTGTGATGTCTGTATCATCGAGGGGCCACCATGCCGATACGGTAATCGGGTCGCGGCTGGTCCAGTAGTGCGGGTCGTTCTCGCATGAGAGCGTGGCGCTCTTGTATCCGTCGGCATCCGTAGCCGTTACGGTGTATTCCTTTACCGCGTCGCCCATCTTGAGTGCCACGGTCTGTACGCCCTGCCAGTCGCCGTCCACGGTGGCACGGGTGGATGGGGCTGCCTGCGGAGTTGCCTCTACGGACAGTCCGGTGGCACGGATGACTACGGGATATTCGCCTTCGGGCAGACGGTTGTCGTCGGCCAGTTCGTCCTGTGTGCAGGCAGTCGCTGCAAAAAGCAGGACGGTTGCTGCGGACAGTATATGCAATGGAAGTCTGTTGTTCATATTCTTAGTCTTTTAGGAATGATATACTTAAAGGTCTGCGTTCACATTGCCGCCGTTCACCGGGTTCCAGTCGCTGATAGTGGCTGAGCTGACGGTTAAGTCCTTGTTGCGGACGGTGACGGTGTAGGTGTAGTTGTTGCCTGCCTTCAGTGTGCCTTCGGGAATGGTGAGCGTGGCGGTGTAGGGCTGGCTGTTGTAGTTCACGCTCAGTTCGATACTTGTCGTTGACTGCGGGAAGAGGATGACCGACGAGGTGAGTACGCCGTCCAGTTCCATTGTAAGGTCGGCTGTCTGTGCGTTCGCATCCGTTTCTGCCGTGCCGGTGGTGGTGTCGAAGCTGCCCTCCAGCACCAGTCCGGAGAGTGTGTAGCCGGTGGGTTTGACGGTATTGAAGTCCACGCCGCTTCCTGCCTTGAAGGTGAGCGTAATCTGACTCATGCAGTGGTGGAAGGAACAGTCCTTGCCGCCTGCATCAGTGTCGTCGGTAAAGTTCACTTCAGGATTGTGCGTACTGGCAGTGGCACCGGTGGCATAGAGGAAGTCCATGGCGGGCTGGTTCTGCTGCGCCGTGGCATCGGTGGTGGCGGTCAGTGTCCCACCGTCCGCATCGTAAGGATAGTAGGCGGAGAAGGTGGTCGGGTCATCATCTTGGAAGAAGATAATGGTTCCTGTCGGTGTGAACTTCCCGCTTTCCCACCGGTATGGCACGTTGGTGTAGCCGAAGCGGCTTTCGGAGATGCCTATCTCGTCACGTTCCGCCCAGGCGGTTCCGCTGGCGCGGGTGGATACGGCATCTGAGATTTCAGCGTTAATCACTGCGGCCACGGAATCATCGTTCAGGTTCTCGTTGTCGTTATTGCAGGCTGCCAGTGCGAGGGCGAGCGCCGCAAGTGCAAAAAATCTTGTCTTCATTATATCTGTCATTTTATTAGTTACAAATCGGCGTTTACATCATCACCTTTCACTTCTTCCCAGCCGGTAATTCCGGCTCCGTCCACTTCCATGCCTTCGGGAGTCTCAACCAGCGTTCCGCCGAGGGTCAGCGATTCGCCCTTTCCGGTGTTGAAGGCCGCGAGAGCTTCCGTAAGGTCGCTTTTCAGCGTGGTGGGGGTCGGGTTGCCGTCAGCATAGCGGATTTCGCCCGTCAGCAGCTGTTCCGTGCCGGTCACACCCAGCAGCCGCACCGTGGCTTTCCACTTGCCGGCATCATCACCTTCGGTTATCTTGGTGAAGGGCAGCACGACGTTCGAAGCGGCTCCGTAGGTATCGGTTGCGAAGTCGAGTGTTCCGGCTGCACCCGTCAGATGGGCAACAATCTCCGTGATGCGTCCGGCGGCATCACCTGTCGGCTCGACGACAAGCGTCAGCTCGCGTACCTGCTGCTTCATCGCGGCGGTCAGCGGATAGTCCTTGTCTTTTTCGATGCTCACCTGTTCCGTATAGGTGAAGAACCATCCCGGAGCATTGTTCACAAAGGCATCCGTGCCTGCCCGGTTTCCCGTGGCTGCGGCAATGGTGGCGGTGGTACCGCTTACCGTGATTCCTTCAGCCGGGTTCCACACCGCAAGGGTGTAGCTTCCCGGAGCAAACAGATGGTCGGGGGCATGGGTGGCGGAAGTCTCCGTACCCGTATAGTCACCCATGGTGACCGTCCATGTGGCAGGTATGTCGATGCCCTCACCGCGGGCCGACCAGTCGGCTGTCACCGCAATCTTCCCGTAGTCGGGATGCGGCGTGTCATAAAGCGTGTCCTTCACGCAGGAAGAGAGCAGCACGGCGGCTGCCATTCCCATCATATTTATATATTGTCTTGCTTTCATATTCGATTCCTCCGAGTTAGAATAACTTCCATACCAATGTCACACCGGCATTGATGGGGCCCCACCAGTCCTTTGTCTCGTTGCCACGGCGCACGCGCACACCGTCGATGACTTCATATTTCTCATAGTCGGCATTCAGGTAGCCCAAGCCGAGGTTGAAATCAAGATCTAATGCCTTGTTCAGCCGCAGCCGGTAGCCGGCAGTGATGCCGCCACCCATCAGGTCGCCCTGCTTGCCTGTTTCGGAGAGCTTGTAGTTGAACTGTCCGGCCTTGAACATCGCACCCAGATACCAGGCTTTCTTCTCGCCCATGTAGTAACGCACTTCCGGAGCCACTTCCCAGAGTGCATAGCGGCGGTCTTTGTCGCTCCAGCTCCATGAAGTCCACGAGCCGTTTACGGCAATGCCCCACGACGGGCAGATGCGCCATTCAAGTCCTAAATCGGGTGTCAGGGTGGCCCAGCGCAGCAGGTTGGCACGCAGGGAGAGGCCCATGGCGCAGCACTCGGTCTTCTCGGGCTCTTCGGCTCGGGCCTCCTCCAACACGGGCGGGACCGTCTCGGTTTGGTTGGCGGCCCGGTGTGCCTCTTCGGCGGCTCGTTCGGCAGCAAGGCGCTCTTCTTCGGCGCGCTTCGCAGCCTCCAGACGCTCGGCTTCGGCCTCCTCGGCAGCGCGGCGGGCTGCAAGCTCGGCCTCCGACGGAGTGGCGGGGATGACGAGGCGCACGGTGACGAAGTTGCCTTTGTCGGCATGGTTCTGCGTCCGGAAGCAGGCCTCGGTGAGCCCGCCACGCAGGATCATCTCCGTTTTCACGCGGTTCGAACGCGTCTTGGCCAAGGCGAGGTTTTCGGCCTCCGAGGGCTGCGAGGTGCAGTAGCCGTCGACCAGAACGGGAACCGAGCCCTCCGTGATGGCGGCCTTGTTTTGCGCGATGCAGGCGAGCAGGCGGTCGAGCTCTTCGCCGTTGCCGTTCCACGGGATGTAGAACATGTCGTCACCCGCCACGAAGCGGAAGGTATACTCGGCCGGGGCAGGGTCGGAGGGGTTGTCTGCCGTCTGGCCGAAGGTCGGACCCGCGAGGAGGCCCAACGCAAACAATAGGGTCAGCAATCTATTCATGGTTTTCAAAAGATTTGTTCGGGTTGCTGCAGGGACAAAACACCCCCGGCCCGGATCGAGGGGATTCGGGCATGGCGGAGTTGACGCGGAGGCGTCAGTTATGATTTTTTTGTGGGGGGGGGGAGATTCGGATCCGGACGCACGTCACCCTTTCGCTTCCGAAGGGCGAACGTACAGCAAGGGGATTTTGCTTGAAGGGAAGCATGGCTTCGGACCGAAGAGTTCGAGAACAAAATTAACAGAAAAAACGAAACTGGAAAATCTCGGCCGCGGATTTTGTTGTTTAGGCAAGAAAAATTGTTGTTTAGGCAAAAATTCGAGGCCGTCAGAGGCCGGTCGGAGTTACGAAAGGGAGCTCTCTCCGCCCTGTGTCTTGCGCCAGTTGGAGGGTGAAACGCCCTCCCGAGCCTTGAAGATCCGTGTGAAATGGCTGGGCGAGACGAAGCCCGCGGCCTCAGCGATTTCGGAGATGTTCTGCCCGGGGTGCCGGAGCATCACAGTAGAAGATTCCCGAAAAAGATCATACAAACGAAGGATTCCTCCCAAACGGTGAGAATATGCAAGGTATTGATATGATTTTCAAGACATAATGTTCTTTCCGACGCCGCCTTTTTGATTGCATACGGCAATGCTTACAGGTGTGTTTTCCATAGTTTGTTTCTTCAGGAAGGCGCGATTTAACAAGTATGTTCAAGAGTGCGTTCACGCACGAACTCCCGAGTTCGTGAATTCAGGAATAAGGTCCGGCACGAACAAAGGGAAGCATTTCATCGTGAAGGAACAGATGACGGAAGCTGTTCCCGAAATCCTGAAAAGCAGGATCAATGAACAAATACAATAGCAGTTTCATGGATGGATTGTTGGACGTTTGCCCGCAAGGTAATGCAGTTTTCGGGGGTTGATTCCCGATGTCCTTCGGAGGCCTCGCATGGCCGACAAGGACGCTTTTTAATCCCTGAAGATCCTCGTAATATTGCAGCAGAGAATCCGCCCGAGATTTTTTGTTTCGGAGATGCTTTTTCGAGAGAGGAATTGTCCTCTGCGAATGCCGGAACTGTACCCGTCGCCTGACGGGAGCGAGCTGTGTTTTTGTCCGACAACCGGCGGTTTGTCCGACAAAAACGCTCGCTCTGCGAGGCGGGCGGTGTTCTCCCAAGTCGAACCCCAAATCTTCCATCGAATGACTCGTCAGCGAAAACACAACCCCCAATCTCAAACTCCGAGTTACAAATACTCGTTCCGTCTCAACGAGGAGCAGGAGATCCGCTTCCGGCAGATGCTTGCAGCCGCCGGATTGGAGCACAATCGCAGCCGGTTCATCGTCAAACGACTCTTTGCCGAGCGCTTCGAAGTCATCCGCCGTGACCCTTCAAAGGTGGAGTTTCTGACACGACTCAATGACCTTTACTTCCAGTTTCAGCGCGTCGGGAACAACTATAATCAGGTAGTCAAAGCCATCAACAGCCACTTCTCCAATGTCTCGATTCCCCGCCAGATCGCTGCGTTGGAACAGCATACCCGCGAGTTGAAAGCGTTGAGTATCGAGATTCTGAATCTTACCAAACAGGCCGAAGGATGGTTGCGAATATAAGGACGGGAGCAACCGTCGGCGGAGCTGTCCGCTACAACGAGGAGAAGGTTAACCGGGGGCAGGCCGAGGTGCTCTTCTGGAATCGGATGCTTAATCCGTTCGATACCGCTGGTCGCATGAGCCACGAACGGTGCATGGCCAGCTTCGAACCCTTTCTCCAGGCTAACCGGCGAACGACCAACACGGTTTTCCACGTCTCGCTAAACCTCTCGCCCGAGGACCGTCTGACCGATGAGCAACTGGGCGAGATCGCCCACGAATACATGGAGCGGATGGGCTACGGCGAACAACCCTACATTGTCTTCAAACACGGCGACATTGCGCGTGAACATCTGCACATTGTCTCATTAAGGGTCGATTCGACGGGCCGGAAGATCTCCGACTCGCACGAGTATGATCGTTCGATGTCGATCCTGCGGGACCTCGAGCGAAAATACGGACTTCACCCGAGCATCAAAGGCCAGGAGCTGCAGGACCGGGAGGGATTGCGCAAGGTGGATTATCAGAAGGGCGATGTCAAGCAACAGGTCTCCTCCACCGTAAGGTCGTGCCTGCGGCATTACCGGTGCGCCTCTTTTGGCGAGTGGCGGACGCTGCTTGAAGCCTTCAATGTCTCGGCCGAGGAACGGACCGGAACCATCGAAGGACGTGATTATGCCGGAATGATTTACGGCGCGCTGACTGACGACGGTTATGGCATCGGAACGCCGTTCAAGTCGAGCCGGATTGGGAAAGATGTCGGATATGAGGCTCTGCAACGCTACTACGAGCGTTCGAAAACAGCCTTGAAAGAGCCCGGAGCACTTGACGGGTTGCGGGAAAAGATTGCGGATGGCATGGCGCGGTACTCAAACCGGGCGGAGTTCTGTGAGCGGCTGCACGACAAGGGCGTTGATGCAGTATTCCGCCTCAATGCTGCAGGACGGGTCTATGGTGTAACCTTTATCGACCATGAGCAGGGAATCGTAGCCAACGGCTCCCTGTTGGGGTGGAGCTTCGCGGCCAACGCCTTCGAACAGCAGTTCCATACCGAAGAGACGGGTAGGGAAGTTTCTCGGGAATCCTCGGAACAGGAGAGGTCTTCCTCAAAAGAATCTTTTCGGCCGGGGCCATCTATTCATCCGTTGGATGCAATTACGGAATTGGCGGACGTGCAAGCCTACGAAGAACAACAACAGCAACTTAAAAGAAGAAAAAAGAAAAGAGCGTTACGAAGGTAACGCTCTTTTAATGCTTTATGTTTAGAAATAAAAAGACAAGAATCGTCAGGTAATCTTTCAAGGAAAGCCGTAAGGTATTTAATGCCTTGCGCAGTTCATTGTCGACTCGTGTTGTTGTGATTCCGTTCCTATCCGCTATTTCCTTGTAACTCATACCCTCGAACTTGTTCGCCGTAAGAATCTGACGCCGTAGTTCAGGCATACGGGCAATTTGTTTGCGGCATATCTCCATAATCTCTTCACAGAACAATTCGTTTGGGTTACAGCATTCGATGGTACGCGTATAGTAATCCATTACGCACCGCTCCTTCATCAGAATTTTATCGTACACTGCCTTTTTAAGTTCCTTGTTCCGTCGATATTTCAGGCACTCGTTTTTTACCGACTGGTATAAATATGCTTCGAATGTTTTGATTTCGATATACTCACGATGGCGCCATGCAGCCGTAAAAATTTCGTTCACAGCGTCTCGTGCTGCATCTTGATCGCGCAGGTAAGAGTATGCGATTCGACACAATTTCTTTTCATACCGATGAAAAGATTGTTCGAATGATTCTTGCGTCAATTTCTCCGATACAATTTCTTGCATACTTCTCCCTCTGCTTGTAGAGCAAAGATAGAAAAAAAATATTAAAAAACGACCAAGTGAAATGTTTATATATTTATATAGTAATCAGTGTGTTATAAAATTAAGAAAAATCTATAATTTAATAAAAATATTTATTTGTGTAATAGGGTACGAATTCACCCTGCTCGTGGATATTTAATAATAGAGGGGATTAATAAATTAAAGCCTTAAAAAGATAGTTTGCAAAAGAATCGGTATGATGAATAAGATTGAGATATCAGACACTTTGCTGTTCAAGTTTTTCCTCGGTGAGACCACGAACGACGAAACTGACCGGATTGCCGCCTGGCTGGATGCCAATCCCGAGGAACACCAAAAATACATGAACGAGGTTCATGAAAAGTTCATCATCAGTATTATGACTGAACCGGACTCCGTTCCCGAAGCTGATACCAATCTATGGTATCGAATCACCCATTCACGGGCAATCCGCCAAACCATGGGAATTGCGGCTTCTCTGCTACTCGTTATTGGAGGATGTTATCTATTCTTCACGTCCCAATTGACACAAATGCTCGGGACCCCAACTACAATTGAATCTCCGGTCGGTCAACATGTCCGTTTGACGTTGCATGATGGCACTACCGTTGAGCTTAACTCAAAAAGTAAAATTTCCTATCCAGCGCTTTTCATCGGGAAAGAGCGTCGCGTCCGACTGGAGGGTGAAGCTATGTTTGAGGTTGCGCACGATGCATCGCAACCTTTCATTGTTGAGACCTATGCCTGCGATGTCGAGGTACGTGGTACGCACTTCAACGTGATAGCAGACAAGGATACGCAGGAATTTTCGACTGCATTGTTTGAGGGCAGCGTCGCTGTTCGGAACAAAATAAACGATGAGGAAATTCTGATGGAGCCCAACACGATCGTCAACCTGCGGAACGGGCACTTGTACCTTGGAGAACTGAATGACCGGGACGACTATCTTTGGACCGATGGTATTATTTCGTTCGGAGGCGACAATTTTGAGCAGATTATTGACAAATTAAGGAGGTATTTCGACGTCGAAATCGAGATTCAAAGAACTAAGTTGCCCGATGTCAGGTACAAACGGCTGAAAATCCGCACCTCGGAAGGCTTGGACCACATCCTTCGCATTCTGCAGCGCTCGTCGGATTTTACCTATGAATACAACGATCTCGAAAATAAGATCATTATCAAATAAGATAGCGTAATTTATTCATTTATGTCAAATGCCAAAACTGAACAGCCTATGAAACTTATATAGAACCAGATTCCTCCAATTTTTTGATTGACATAAAAAACCTGCAGGTGTTGCACCACCCGCAGGCCGCAGTTCAATCAAAATACTAACCGATTTTTACTTGAACCTTAACACACAAAAGTATGAATAAAAAGATTATTCAGCAAATCCGTCTGTCTATTCTTTTGTTCGTTCCGGCCCTGCTGTTCCCTCTATCCTCCCTTCATGCACAGAATGTGCGGGTTACCATTCGGGGAAATGGGGTGAAAATGGAACAGGTCATCAGTGCCATCGAACGTCAGACCCGCTATCTGTTCGGCATCGATGACGATGTGAATACCAATCTCCCGGTCTCGGTCCATGTTGAGAACGAACCCCTGAAGAAAGCCCTCGATGAGATGGTCCGCGGAACGGATATCTCCTATACGGTCGAAGGAACCAATATTCTGTTGTTCCGGCGTGCAAATACCTCGAAAGAGCGTCCGGTGACGGTCTCGGGCCGCGTGACCGATGCCAAGGGGCAGCCGATTATCGGCGCCTCGGTCATCGTGCGGGGCACCACGCTGGGTGTTTCGACCGATGCCGAGGGGCGCTTCACGCTGGAGGTTCCCGCTCCGGCCGCCGCGCAGACCTTCGAGGTGAGCTATCTGGGCTACGAAACGGCCGCGGTGCCGGTCGGTACGCGGACGTCGTTCGCGGTGACGCTCCGGGAATCGACCTCGGAGATTGAGTCGGTCGTGGTGACGGCCCTCGGCATCAAGCGTCAGGAGAAGGCCCTCTCGTACAATGTCCAGCAGGTCGAGGCTTCGGACATCACGCTGGTCAAGGATGCCAACTTCATGAATTCGCTCTCGGGTAAGGTGGCGGGCGTGACCATCAACGCCTCGTCGTCGGGCGTGGGCGGTGCCACGAAGGTGGTTCTGCGCGGTAACAAGTCCATCTCGCAGTCGTCGAACGCGCTGTATGTCATCGACGGTATTCCGATGTACAACTTCGGCGGCGGAGGCGGCACGGAGTTCGATTCGCGCGGTGCTACGGAGTCGATCGCCGACATCAACCCGGAGGATATCGAGTCAATCTCGGTGCTGACGGGCGCTGCGGCTGCGGCCCTGTACGGTTCGGAGGCGGCGAACGGCGCCGTGATGATCACGACGAAGAAGGGCGAGGCCGGAGCGCTGAAGGTGACCCTTACGAGCAACACGGAGTTCCTGAATCCCTTTGTGCTGCCGGA